>JAZOVN010000189.1:0-3017 GCA_045658725.1 Acutalibacteraceae bacterium | reverse complement strand
GGAATAACAGCTTGTTCAAGGATTTTACCGCATCCGCTTCTTGTGCACTTCTTAATCTTCATACCTTGCGATTCATAAGTGGGTTCTTTTACTGTCTGCCACTCACCTGCTTTGTGTCCGAGAGCAGGAATAACAGTTGTGCTTCCGATTTTCTGTCCGCAGTCGTTACATACTTCATATTTTTCACCGGGATTATCACATGTTGCATTTTTTACAACAGTTTTAGGTGAGTGTTTATGAACGGTAGTCGGAACGGTTGTAGGTTCAGTAACAACAGGTTTTGTTGTAGTTACTGTTGTTGACTGAGTAACAACGGGTTTTGTAGTTGTAGTCTCAGTTACAGGTTTAGTTGTTGATTCTGTAACGGGCTTTGTCGTCGAAGGCTCGGTTACAGGCTCGGTCGTTGAGGGTTCTGTTATAACAGGCTTTGTAGTTGAAGGTTCAGTAACAGGTTCTGTTGTTGAAGGCTCTGTAGTTGCTGTGGTTGCTTCTGTTGTTGTTTCAGCAGTGGTAGATTCGGTTGTTGATTCTGTAGTATTTTCTGTAGTAGTAGGTTCTGTTGTGGTTTCGGTTGTTGTTTCAACGGGTATTTCTTTCCAACCTGCAATCAAAACCAAATCCTCACATTCGGGTACAACAAATTTAAAACCGTATTCATTGCCGAGTTCATCATGCCAGCCAAGGAACTCATAACCTTCAAGTTCGGGAACGGGTGCAATTACTGATTCTCCGACTTTTGATTTAATAATATAATAACTTTCACCGTTATCAAATTTACCGGGAGCAGCATCAAATCTGATATCAAATTCAACAGCTTCCCAATCAGCCATAAATGTAATATCAGAAACTATTCTTGTTGTTTCACCAAGACCGAACCATTTATTGAAAACATATCCGTCTTTATGAAGATCTGAATAAGGAATATTTTCTGAAGCGAGTTCACCGTGAGGAACCTCAATATATTTTATTCTTTCACCGTCATTAAAAGATCCTCCGTTTGCATCAAAAATAACAACATGTGTAACGGGAATAAAATTAACAATAAGAGCGGTTGATCCGTCAGGTAAGATACAGCTGCTCATAATATTTTCAGATTCGGATGAGAAAACATTATAATCAGGAGTTAATCCGCTCAATAAAATATATTCTGTATTTTCTTCGGGAGTATCAGGTATTTCATCAACAATCAGAACCTGATTACCCGTGGTTCCTGAAAATTCATATGTTTTCTCGGAAAGAATACCTTCTCCTGCAGAGAAGTCATAATAATTAACCTTAACCGTATAAAGGGTATCTGCACAAGGCTCCCAGAGTGCGGTTGAGCTGATAATTTCTTCAGTCATTACGGCAGGAATAACAGTATCCCATCCCGCAAAAACAAAACCTTCCTTATAAGGAGTTTCACAAACTATTCTTTCTCCAACAGCAAAATCAGAAATAAGGATGTCGGAATCAGCAGAAGCGAATACACCGCCGTCGGCATTGAGAATAATTCTTCCGTATCCCGTAGAAACAGATTTGCTTTCAACTGAAGTGCTCGGATTCCATGAAAGCATGCTTTCAGCAGAAAGTGAGCTGCCGCCTTCTTCGCCCTTTGAAAGAGTGATATATGCGTAATAACCGTCTTCGGAATTTACTATCGTTTCAGGAACAACGAAGAAATCGCCTGTTCCGACTGCATCTTCTTTAACTGTAAGATCAAATTCAGCAAACCATTCATCACCGCTTATTGCATGACATTTAAATGAAGAAAAACGGAATGAAAAAGTTACGGGAGAATGTTTATCAAGAAAATCCTGAGTAATATAACCGAAATCTACAAGATCTGTAAAATTGGAATGTGATTTTGAGGGAGTTCCGTATGTTCCGCTTGCTCCGAATTTTTTTGCTGAAGAAGCAGGATCTCCGTTAACAGCAAGGGTCGCACCCATCACAGAATCAATTGTGAAAACATCGTCATCAAAGAAGCAAAGAACCTGTCCCGTTCCGACAGCAAATCCTGTTTCAATAAAGATTCTTGCCTTAACCTTTTCGCCTCTTTCAACCTTCTCGGCAACTACCCAATCACCCAATGCTTCATCAAAAGTATAAAGCTGAGTTCTGAAAGAAAGCGAATCTTCTGAAACTGATTTTTCCCATTTAGCAGTAAGAATAATGTCATGCGAAGGCATTATTCCGTCTTCGGGAATTCCATCCCAACCTGCAAAAACATAGCCATCCTTTGTAATGTTTGCAGGAACATTTATAAGTTCACCGTAAGCAACCTCTGATGGCTCAATTTCGTCTGCACCTTTTGTATCAAAAATAATTTTATATTTATTAACTTCCCATTCTGCGATAAAATCAACATCTTCAGAAGGCATGACTGTTATATCGTAATTCCATCCGATAAATGTATAGCCCTCTTTTTCGGGGTCGGCAGGAAAATCTATTTCCTCACCCTGAAGAACGGAAAATTCCTCATATGTCTCTGAATCCTGAGCATCAAGATAGAATCTCGCGATAAAATAAGAAGGAGATTTTGCAGCATAAAAAACAGTATTTCCTTCTACTGTATAAGGGAATTCAACATATGTTCCGTCAGAAAGTGTCCATGCTTCATATCCTTCGGGAACATCAACATCCTCAATAATATCTCCGTAATAATATCCGTCAAGATAAGCAATTTCTTCGTCGCCGTCCATGAAAACAGCCGCATAGCTGATTTCATTATAAAGCGCTGTAAATGTTATATTTTGGGTAACAACAGAAGGTATTGTGTTATCCCAGTCAACAAATTCCATGTGAGGCATAACGGGATTATCTATCGGATATACGGGAACATCTCCGTAAATAAAAGCGAATTTTTTAATGCGTTCTCCGTCAGGAAAACTTCCGTTTTCACCTGCATCAAAAGTATAAATGTATTCCTTTAATTCGTAAATGGGATACATTTCAATATCTCTTGCAGGCATTCTTGAGGGTAATTCAACAGGTGTGTCTTCTTCAAGAGACCACATAATAAAATTATATCCCTG
>JAZOVN010000188.1:0-2266 GCA_045658725.1 Acutalibacteraceae bacterium | reverse complement strand
GGCGATGTTGTAATCTGCTTTGTGATTTCACTTTTAATTGCCGCTATCTGTGTTTTTTGCGTTAAAAGCAATTATAAGAATATCGGTAAAGGCGATGAGTTCGACTCGGATGATCTTGTTCTCAGACTCACAGGATCAAATGATACCGTTATCAGCAGAAATGTGATTACAACAAAAATCCCCCGAAATAACAATAATAATCACCGCCACGGCGGAGGCGGCTCACACCGTTCATCTGGCGGCTTCTCTCATGGCGGAGGCAGCCGTAAATTCTGATAAATTTTTAAGGAGATAAATTATGGGAAATATATGGCATGATATAAGTCCGAAAAGAATAACTTCCACTGATTTTATGGCAGTTATTGAAATAACAAAGGGCAGCAAAAAGAAATATGAACTTGATAAAGAAACAGGTGTGCTTATGCTTGACCGCATTCTTTATACATCAACGCATTATCCTGCAAATTACGGCTTTATTCCGAGAACTTACGGCGATGATCTTGATCCGCTTGATGTTGTTGTTATCTGCAGTGAAAAGATTGACCCGATGACATTGGTCCGTTGTTATCCCATCGGAGTTATAACAATGAAAGACAGCGGTAAGCTTGACGAAAAGATAATTGCTATACCATTTAATGATCCGAATTATAATTCTTACAGGGATATCAGCGAACTTCCAAAACATGTTTTTGATGAAATGACTCATTTCTTTATGGTTTATAAGAATCTTGAAGATAAAGAAACGGTTGTTGATGAAGTTCAGGGAAAAGATGCTGCAATAGATATAATTGAGAAAAGTATCGTAAACTATATACAAGAATTTTGCCGATAACTTTTTAATTATGTTCTAATTGTGTATTTACTTTTTAGATATTTTGTTATAAAATATACTTTATATTCAAGGCTGATATACCTGCAGCCTCAATTTCCTAAAGGAGTGATAAACGATGGCCATTTATTGTAACGAGCCCTCAAGAACATTCAGTGAATATCTTCTTATTCCGGGCTACACATCAAGAGAATGCATTCCCGCAAATGTAAGTCTCAGAACGCCTCTTGTTAAATTCAGAAAAGGCGAAGAAGAAAGCCCTATCAACCTTAATATTCCTCTTGTTTCTGCTATAATGCAGTCTGTTTCAAACGATACATTGGCAATCGCCCTCGCTAAGGAAGGCGGCGTTTCATTTATTTACGGTTCACAGTCAATCGAAGATGAAGCAGCAATGGTTGCAAGAGTTAAAAGCTATAAAGCAGGTTTCGTTGTAAGCGATTCAAACCTCAAGCCCGATTCAACACTTGCTGAGGTTCTTGATCTTATCGAAATCACAGGACACAGCACAATGGCTGTTACCGAAGACGGCAGCGCAAACGGCAAACTTCTCGGTGTTGTAACCGGCAGAGACTACAGAGTAAGCAGAATGGAGCTTGAAACACCCGTTTCAGCATTTATGACTCCTTTTGATAAGCTTATCACTGCTCCCGAATCAACAACTCTTAAAGAAGCTAACGATATTATCTGGGAACACAAGCTTAATTCACTTCCCATTATTGATAGAAACGGCAATCTTCTTTATTTTGTTTTCCGTAAGGACTATTCACAGCACAAGGACAATCCTCAGGAGCTTCTTGATGCAAACAAGAGCTACATCGTAGGTGCAGGTATCAACACTCTTGACTATGAAAAGAGAGTTCCTGCACTTGTTGAAGCAGGTGCAGATGTTCTTTGCATCGACTCATCCGAAGGTTATACCGTATGGCAGGAACAGACCCTTGCTTTTATTCGTGAAAAATACGGCGATAAGGTTAAGGTCGGCGCAGGTAATGTTGTTGACCGTGAGGGTTTCCTTTTCCTTGCAAAAGCAGGTGCAGACTTTGTTAAGGTCGGTATCGGCGGCGGTTCAATCTGTATCACAAGAGAAACCAAGGGTATCGGCAGAGGTCAGGCTACCGCTCTTATCGAAGTTGCTGCTGCAAGAGATGAATATTTTGCTGAAACAGGCATTTATGTTCCTATCTGCTCAGACGGTGGTATTGTTCATGACTATCACATGACTCTTGCTCTTGCAATGGGTGCTGATTTCCTTATGCTCGGCAGATATTTCGCAAGATTTGATGAAAGCCCCACCAACAAGCTCATGGTTAACGGTGCATATGTTAAGGAGTATTGGGGTGAAGGTTCCAACAGAGCAAGAAACTGGCAGAGATATGACCTCGGCGGCAAAGCAAAGCTCAGCTTTGAAGAAGGCGTTGACTCATATGTAACTTA
>JAZOVN010000187.1:0-2546 GCA_045658725.1 Acutalibacteraceae bacterium | reverse complement strand
GTTGTTATCGCAATAAAAATAAACACCGCATCAGACGATGACGGAGCATCTGTGCAGGCCGCGGTGTTTGTATGGGTAAAATATTATGGTATAAATATAAAATTTTTATATATAGATTTATAAACAAATATATAATATTTTATTACATTACTATATTTTGTTTTGCGTTTTGCGGATTAACCTATGTCGGGTTCATCATCAAGAAGTGCAACGGGCTTTTCGTATCCTTCAAGCTCAAGCACAACAATTTCGTTTTTGCCTTCCCTGAGGAAAGGAGCAGGCAGATATGCCGAATGCTGAGGACCAACCTCCCAATGTCTTGAAAGAACGCGGTTATTGACTATGATGATACCCTTTCTGAAGCCCGGAAGCTTGACAAAAGTATCACAGCATTCATCAACCTCAAACTCTGCTCTGAGAAGCACGGGAGCACCGTCAAAAGAGGGAACGCCCTCTTTGAAATCGACGCCTGAAACATCGTCAAAAGGCAGAGGATAGTTTGTCCAATGATAAACAAAGTTGTTGCCGAAGCCGATGCCCTGGGTTATACCCTTTGCATCCTTGAGCTTTGCACCGTAGTTAACTCTGCCCATGTTTTCAACAAGAACAGCAAGCTCCGCGCCCTCTTTTTCAATTGCAACGGTATGCTGAGGCTCCTTGTCGTTTCTGTACTGAACACCGACAAACTCACCGTTGAGATAGATATATCCTCTGTCGTGAACATCCTGAAGTCTTACCTTCTGAGGAGCTCTGGGACCTCTGACATTTGCTTTGTAAAGCACAAAACCGTAGCCCTGATCAAGCTTTTCCATTGTCATGGGCATAACCGATTCAACGGGAGTTGAAAGGGCATCAAGATTATCAAAAAGCTTTGCGGAATGCGTGAATTCAATCTCACCGTATTTTTTCTTCTTTATGGGAGCAGGCATTTCAACCTCGGGAATCGGAGCATATTTTGAAATGACATCTCTGAACTTATAATATTTTTCGGTCAGATCGCCGCTTTCGTTAACGGGAGCATCGTCATCGTAGCTTGAAACGGTAGGCTCATAAGCATCATAATCGTTTGCACCGTTCATGTATCCGAAGTTAGTGCCTCCGTGGAACATATATGCCGAAAGGCTTGCACCCATGGAAAGGATTTCGTCCATAGCATCTGCCGCATCCTGCGGGTCACGGCTGTGATGCTCTTCGGTCCAATGGTCAAACCAGCCGTTCCAGAACTCGGTACACATAAGGGGTCCGTCGGGCTGATATTCACGAAGGCGTTCAAACTGCTCTTTTGCTCTTGAACCGAAGTTTGCGGTTTTATGAATTTCGGGAACTGTTCCACCCGTAAGCATCTGATATTCCGCACCGTCGGAGGTGAAGAGGGGCACATCTATTCCCCTGTCTGCAAGACCCTTTGCAAGATAGCGGATATATTCGCTGTCATCGCCGTAGCTGCCGTATTCATTCTCAACCTGAACGAGGATAACATTGCCGCCCTTTGAAATCTGGTGCTTTGCGATTCTGGGAATGAAATCATCAAAGAATCTGTCAACCGCGGCAAGATAATCCTTATCCATGCAGCGGAGTGCCATTGAATCGTTTTTGAGAAGCCACCAGGGAAGACCGCCGAAATCCCACTCCGAACAGATATAGGGACCTGGACGGACAATTGCATAAAGTCCGAGTTCTGCGGCAATATCAAGGAATTTTTCGATATCGAGCATATCCGAATAATCGAATTCGCCCTCTTTCATTTCGTGAAGGTTCCATGCAACATAAGTTTCAACCGTATTGAAACCGCAAGCCTTGAGCTTGATGAGTCTGTCACGCCAGTATTCGGCAGGAACTCTGAAATAATGGATTGCACCTGCAATAATTCTGAACGGTTCGCCGTTCAGCTTGAATCCGTCTTTTTCAATAGCAAATGTGTTCATATCTTTTCTCCTGTTATTTTGTTTTTCTGATTGACAACAAATTTTAATCGGGAAGCTCTTCTCTTTCATAAGGGAATTCGCTGAATACCTCAAATTTCTTTGCTCTCATCCACAAAGAGGGATTGACTTTGACGGTAAATCCGCAGCCGTTGGGAGTGAGCCACTCATGCATGGGATATTCGGGAATTCCGAAGGCGGCAAGAATCGTCATGATAACTCCGCCGTGTGTAATGATTGACGCCGAGGTTGTGCCCGTCTTCATAAGACCTTCGGCAACCTTTTCAAATGTTTCGCACACTCTTTTTGCAAATTCCTCATTGCTCTCGCCGTAAGGAGGCTTAACACCCTTTTCGCCTGCAAGCCATTTCGGAAATTCTTCGTATTTTTCAAGCTGTTCGGCGGTTTTATTTTCAAATTCGCCGAAATTATATTCGATGAACCCTTCGATAACGAGGGGCTTTTTGTCGGGATAAAGTATTTCCGCTGTCTGAGTGCATCTTTTGAGCGGACTTGTAAAAACAGCATCAACTGGAGGATAGATAAGCTCATTTTTCATCTGACGGAGCTGCTCTTTTCCTTCTTCGCTGAGCTCAACATTGGTGTGACCGATATATCTGCCCT
>JAZOVN010000186.1:0-3831 GCA_045658725.1 Acutalibacteraceae bacterium | reverse complement strand
GCACAATTAACGGTGACCCCATTAAAATCAGTGAAACACTTCAGATAATCCCCGTATCAAAGGTTACTTACGGTTTTGCTTCAGGCGGAACAGATTTCCCCTCAAAGAGCAATCAGGAGCTTTTTGGCGGCGGCGGCGGAGCAGGTATTACAATTTCTCCCGTTGCATTTCTTGTTGTTAATAACGGCAGCGTTTCCGTTAAGTATATCAATGCAGCAGAAGGCTCGGTTGAAAGAGTTATCGGCATGGTTCCCGATCTTGTTGATAAGGCAACAGATGTTATCAGCCAGCTTAAGAATAAGGATAACACCGTTGATAATGCAATCAACGATTATATGAATTCTGCAGAACCCACAGTTTAATTTTTCTGTGTTAATGAATCGTTTCATTCGCATATATTTTATTATCGAAAAATATGTGAGGATGAATTGATTGAAAAAAAGAATAATCGTTTTACTGATTTCGGTTGCAGCTTCGCTTGTGTCCGGTAATCCGGCATATGCCGATGTTGGTGTATCGGCAGAAAGTGCAGTGCTTATGTGTGCAGATAACGGTGAAATCCTGTTTTCGAGAAATGCAGACAGAAAGCTTTCAATGGCAAGCACAACCAAAATTATGACTTCGCTTATTGCACTCGAAGAGTCTGTTCCCGAAAAAGAAATTGTTGTTACAAAAGAAATGGTTTCTGTTGAAGGCACTTCAATGGGACTTGTTGCGGGTGACAGCGTTTCGATGGAAGAGCTGATTTACGGAATGCTTCTGCAGTCTGGGAATGATGCCGCCAATACCATTGCCCATGTTATCGGAGGCAGTCAGGAAGGTTTTGCTAAGCTCATGAATGATCGGGCGGCAAAAATCGGTATGGATAACACCAATTTTGTTACCGCGTCGGGTCTTGATGATGAAAATCATTATTCCACTGCATATGATATGGCACTTCTTGCGTGTGAATGTATTGATAATCCCGAATTTTTAAAGATATGTTCGCAAAAGAAAGCAAAGCTAACATACGGAAATCCCCCTTATGCAAGAACGCTGACGAATCACAACAAGCTTTTGTGGAAGTATTCCGATTCTGTCGGAATCAAAACGGGATTTACCAAAAAGAGCGGCAGATGTCTTGTGAGTGCAGCGAAACGAAACGGAATAACTTTGGTTGCGGTAACGCTTAATGCACCCGATGATTGGAATGACCATATCTCGATGTTTGAATACGGCTTTTCAGAATACAAAGGAACTCTTATCGGTTGTAATTTTGAGAGTATCTCTTTGAAAATTGCAGGAGGGCTGAAACCAGCAGTTTCTGTTAATCTTGCATATTTTCCCGTATGGATTTCGGGCGAAGAGAGCAGATGCCGCATAGAAATCAGGCCGTTTGAATATGCTCCCGTTCCCAAAGATACGGTTGTGGGTAAGGCAGTGTTTTATTCTGAACACGGAATTATCGACGAGGTTCCCGTTATTACTTCGGAATCGGTTTTTCTTAAACCTGCAGAAGAGATTAACAAAGAGAAAAAAGGTTTATTCTCAGACATTATCAAAAAAATAAAAGACTTTTTAGTATTTCGGTGGTGAAATAATTGGCCGACAATAAAATCAGGCTTCAGAAATTTCTTTCGGAAGCAGGCGTTGCTTCAAGACGCAAGGCGGAAGAAATGATAAGAAACGGTTCCGTAAAAGTTAACGGTTCCGTTGCACAGATTGGCGACAGTGTTGATCCGAAAAGAGATACCGTTGTTGTCAAAGGCAAAAAAATAAGAAAAGAAACCTCGCTCAGATATATTCTTCTCAATAAACCGAGAGGATATGTCACAACAACCGATGATGAGCTTGGCAGAAAATGTGTTCTTGAGCTTGTCAAGGATGTTAAGGAACGCATCTATCCCGTCGGCAGACTCGACAGAGTTTCGGAAGGTGCACTTATAATGACGAATGACGGTGCTTTTGCTAATGCAATGATGCATCCTTCAAAGCATGTTCCCAAAACATACAGGGTAACCGTTCGTCCCGATGTCACCGCAGAGCAGGTTGACATTCTTTCAACAGGAATAGAAATTGACGGCAGATTAACTGCGCCTGCAGATGTTTATGTTCTCTCAAAGGAAGAGGGCAGAGCGGTTCTTGAAATCGTTCTCTATGAAGGCAGAAACAGACAAATCCGTCGTATGTGTGAGGCACTCAATCTTGAAGTCGCCCGTCTTCGCAGAATTGCTGTCGGCCCCGTAAAGCTTGGGATGCTCCAGACGGGAGAATGGCGTGATCTGACTCCTCAGGAGGTTGAAAGTCTTTTTAAAGCGGCGGGATTAAAAACAGGCGGTGGAGCAAAATGATTAAGTTTCTTCCCTTTGAAAATGAAGGTTTATTCGGCATGAAAGCTTTTGAAAATGATTCACAGCTCGGATATTGCACATTTACTCTCGGCGGCTATGATATGAAATTTGAAGAGATTTGCTGCGATGATGATATCATCATTGAGGGACTCGCAAGAGCTGCGATGAATTTTGCCGCAAACAAAAATGCATATATCGCAAAGGCAGACAAGATTTTGCTTTGTGCCGCATTAAAAAGACTCGGTTTTGTTGGCGATGAGGTTATGTCTGTTGAAATACCTGAAGCTTTGACCTCGGGATGCTCATGCCCTCATTCAAAACCGTTCTGATAAAATATAGGAGATGTTTTAAACAATGATAAAAAGTATGACCGGCTACGGCAGAGCACAGCAGCTCGCAGACGGTATGAATATAACAGTTGAAATCAAAAGTGTTAACCACAGATATTTCGAATTTTCCTCAAAGCTTCCCAGAAGCTACGGCTTTCTTGATGAAAAACTCAAGAGCTTCTTTAACGGCAAGCTTACAAGAGGTAAAATGGAATGCTATGTTCAGATTGAAGCGGTTGAAGAGCCCGATACCGTTATCAGCCTCAATCATTCACTTGTAAAAGGATATCTTGATGCATATAAAGAGATTGCTGAAACATACGGACTTGAAAATAACATCAAGGTTTCTGATATTTCAAGAGTAAGCGATATTTTCAGTATCCGTAAACAGGCGGCAGACGAAGATAAAATCTGGAATGCCGTAAGCACGGTTGCTCAGGCAGCACTTGAAGGATTTATTGCAATGCGTGAACGCGAAGGCGAAAGACTTAAATCCGATATTCTTTCAAGACTTGATGAAATCATCAGCAATGTTGAATTTATTGAGGTACGCTCACCCGAAACAGTTAAAGAATATAATGAAAAACTTCTCGGCCGTCTTCGTGAGCTTCTTGCTGAAACTCATATCGAAGAGCAGAGAATTCTGACGGAAGCTGCAATATTTGCCGATAAAATTGCTGTTGCGGAAGAAACAGTCAGACTCCGCAGTCACATTTCTCAGCTTCGTTCTTTCCTTGAACAAAGCGATGCAGTCGGCAAAAAAATGGATTTCCTTGTTCAGGAGCTTAACAGAGAAGCTAACACCATCGGTTCAAAAGCTCAGGATGTTGAAATTGCAAGAAGAGTTGTTTCAATCAAAGCAGAAATTGAAAAAATCCGTGAGCAGATTCAGAATATTGAATAATATATATCGGAGGAAGTGCAATGAAGCTTATAAATATCGGCTTCGGTAATATGGTAAATGCAAGCCGTCTTGTTGCTATCGTAAGCCCCGAATCCGCTCCTATCAAAAGAATTATTCAGGAGTGCAAGGAAAAGGGAACTCTTATTGATGCAACCCACGGCAGACGCACAAGAGCGGTCATCATAACCGACAGCGACCATGTTATTCTGACCTATCTTCAGAGTGAAACCGTTGCAAACAGACTTAATGATGATATGGACGAGCTTGA
>JAZOVN010000185.1:0-34781 GCA_045658725.1 Acutalibacteraceae bacterium | reverse complement strand
TGAATTTATTAAAATTTCTAAGAAACGCATATCAAGAATTTAAGGTTTACGAAAGAACGGTTAAGAAGTGATTAAACCCGTTGACGGTGGCAGACACACACGATATAATCAACCCATCGAAGGCGGGAAAGGAGACGAAACTGACGCTTCACACATTCTTACGAACAGAAAAAATATCAGATGATACAGCAAAAATATCCGCCGTCTGTTGCAATAATTATCAGCTGATCAATCACTAAATATGTATATAACGAGGGAAACAAAATGAATAAATTCATTCAGAAAACAACATCAGTTTTTATGTGTCTTACGATGGTTGCACTCATCGGTGCACCCGCATACGCAACTTCAGCAGAAAACGAATCCGAACAGAACGGATCTGAAATCACAGAATCCGTTTTATCCGTAACCGCAGACGAAGAAACCGCTCCTGCGATTGAGATTTACGAAGAAAACGAATCGGAAACGGTAACAGACATTCCTTCTGTATGTGACCACGATGAAGAGGAAGCCGAAGAAACAGATACTGAAGATAACATTACGGAAGAGCCGGAAAACGACCTCACCGAAACACCCGATGAACCCGTGATTTTCGAAGAGGATATCCTTGATTTCATTCAGTCCGAAGAAATTCAGGATGCTCTTGAGGATGCAGGTGTTGATTCGGGAGAGATTGAAGATGAAATTGAAAACGGCAACTTTGAGGTTATTTATATTACTCAGGAAGAATTTGAGCAGATGAGAAAAGACGAGGCTTTGTCTGTTTTCTCAGAAATCACAGGCTTACTCGGAGAATCAGCCTCCTTACTGTTGTTGATACCCGCCACTCCGTTTTTTATCTGCGTTCCTTTTGTCGGACCGTTTATGCTTCTGATTCCTTTGGCTGCACCTGTTATTTTTGTTGCATCCGCCGTGGGAATGGTTTTTTCTCCGTTGATTTCATACTGTGTTTATCGCAATTATGAACTTGAGCCGGGTTATGAAATCGTTGAATGACAACCATGTTAATCTTTAAGACCCGTCGACGGCAGTTCATGGCATTATAATCGGGTCAACAAGACCGAAAGGGGACAAAAATTATGAAAAAATTTATCGCAGTATTACTCACACTCGCAATTACAATGACACTCGGAATGCCTGCTTTTGCAACAAGCGAAAGTGCAACTCCTTCTGATGCACAGACGGAAAATCCCGCTGTCACCAAAGAAGAAATATCGGATGTTCTTCAGTCTGAAGAGATGAAGGATATTCTTGAAGAAGAGGGCGTCAGCCCCGAAGAAGTTGAGGAAGAAATCGAAAACGGCGATTACATTATTATTGAAGACGAAGAAGAGCTTGAAGAATACTATTCTGAAGAAGAAATTGAAGCTCTTCGCAAAGAGCTGGCTTTAATGCCGCTTGAAGAAGTATGGCAGAGCTTTCTGTCAGGTCTGACCTGCCTTGTACTGCTTCCTGCAGTACCCGTTATGCTTATTGTTCCCGTTTTCGGATGGGTAACCTTGGCGGCAGTGCTTGTCAGCCCTCTTCTGCTGATTTCAACTCCGTTTCAGTTTATTATCGCCTGCTTTGAAGCAATAGATATTTATATAAACTTCGACCCGTACGAATATTATTACGGTTAATCCGTTCTGAAAACAAAACGATTGGCAAGAGATATTGAAATTTCACTCTTTGTGTGATAATATTTACAGAAAGGAGCATATGGGATTGTTATTGATTGTTATTTTCTTAACATACTTGCTTTATCCTTTAGAATTACTCGTTGGGATTTTTAAATAAACTACGGAGGTTTTTATGACAGGAATTATCGGCGCAATGCGCATAGAGGTTGAAACAATAAAATCGCTTATGGAAAACAAAACAAGCGAAACAGTAAGCGGTGTTGAATATGTAAAGGGTACTCTCCGCGGCAAGGATGTTGTTATCGCCGTCTGCGGAATAGGCAAGGTTGCAGCGGCTATGTGCACCCAGACAATGATACTTAAATATTCACCCGACTGCATCATCAACACGGGTGTCGGCGGAAGCCTTTCAACAAAGCTCGCAATCGGCGATATCGCAGTTGCGGAAAGCCTTGTTCAGCACGATATGGATACCTCACCTCTCGGCGACCCCGTCGGTCTTATTTCGGGCATAAATGTTGTTAACATGCCTGCCGATGAAAAAGTTGTTGATAAGCTTGTAAAATGCGTTGAAAAGCTTGATTCCGTCAAGGCTCTCAAGGGTGTAATCGCATCGGGCGACCAGTTCATCGCAAGTGAAGAAAAGAAAAAATATATCGTTGATAATTTCGGTGCAATTGTCTGCGAAATGGAAGGTGCAAGCATCGCTCAGGTCTGCTACACAAACGGCGTGCCCTTCGGAGTAGTGCGTGCGGTTTCCGACTGTGCCGACGGCTCATCACATATGGATTACGGTGAATTTCTTCCCATTGCAGCAGCAAACGCGGCAAAACTGATTGAATATTTTGTTGAAAGTTGTTGTAATTGAGATGAAAACAAAAAAAGTAACTGTAAAAAAGTTTTTTCCGTTTCCGTTGTTCCGCATAGATGCTCTTGCAGACTATTTAACCGAAATGCGGAAACAGGGACTGATGATTGAAAGCACGCCTTGTTTTGGTATTTTGAAATTCAGACCTGTCAAACCCCGTGATGATTTAAGGTATGTTATCCTGACTCATTTTTTCGGTTCCCCATATCAAAAAACAAGAGATTGGGACATCGGATTTATGAGAAAACATTTTTCGCAGTTCGACAAAGAATTTCATAATGAACCCACTTGGTATACTTGGTACACAAAACCTTATTATTTTGACTTATACTATTCATCATCAATCTCTGACGAGGATTTTGAGGCACTAAAAAAATTCCGGAGTAAAAGACTTAGAAAAATCAATATTGAAAGAATTGTGCTATATTTCCTTGTGACAATTCCTTTTATTGTTTTAGCTTTAATCAAACTGCTGTAACTTTCGGTTGCGGCAGTTTTTTTACGCCTGTTCTTTGTTATGCAAAATATCTTCTTTATAACAAAATTAAATAATATAATTTGTTGACAAGTCACAAATAATTTGTTAAAATAAATTGAATATCTTTAATGTTTTATTAAGGAGGAAATCAAAATGATTGACCAGAAAACTTTGGCGTACATTAATCTGTACGGCGTGCTGGGTACTCTCGAAAACCTTTGCGAGCTTGCTCCCGAAGCAAAGAGTATTCTCACCAACAAAAAACCCATCTCAATCGGTTTTGAAGTAAAGGACGGTCCCAGTGCCACAATTACCTTCAAAAACGGCAGATGCAGAATGGAGCAGGGCTGCACCAAGTGCGATGTCAAGCTTCCCTTCAGCTCATGCGAAAAATTCAACGGTCTTATTGACGGAACCGTTACTCCCATCCCCTCAAAGGGATTCCTTCACATCGGTTTCCTTCTCAAGGACTTCACAAAGCTCACAGACTTACTTAATAAGTATATGAGACCCGATCCTGCTGACCTTGAAGACGAAGATTTCTTCAGAATCAGCACCACTCTCATGATGTATACTATTTCCGTTGCCATCGCTCAGATCGGTAACAACGACGAAATCGGCAAATTCTCCGCAAGCAACATGGTTGACGGCGAAATTGCTTTCAGCATCAAAGACGGTCCTTCAGCAACAGTCAGAGTCAAGAATCACAGACTTCTCGCAATCAAGAAGCCCAGTGAAAGCCCCAGAGCTGTTATGGAATTCAGCTCAATCAAGCTTGCAAGAGATCTCTTTGACGGCAAGGTTAACGCAATCGCCTGCGTAGGCAGCGGCGATATCGTTATGAAGGGCATGATTTCAATGCTTGATAACCTCAACAGAATTCTTGACAGAGTTGCTCTGTATCTTGCATAAGGAGGAAGAGAAATGAGCATGAAGATTAACACACACGCAAAAAGTGCCGAGCTTTTCCAGAGAGCGGCAAAGGTTATTCCCTCAGGTCTTTACGGCCATCAGGGTCCCGCAGAAGGCTGCTGCATTCCCGTTTCTGCATATCCCCTCTTCAGCCAGAAGGCTCAGGGCACATATTTCTGGGATGTTGACGGCAACAAATACATTGACTATATGTGTGCATACGGCCCCAATGTTCTCGGTTACAATGACCCCGATGTTGACAAGGCTGTTATGGAGCAGATGAAGATTGAAAACTGCGTTACCGCTCCTTCAACAAAGATTATCGAATTTGCAGAGCTTATGGTTGATACCGTTGCTTCGGCAGACTGGGCATTCTTTGCAAAGAACGGCGGCGACACCACAACCGCAGCTATCATGACCGCAAGAGCAGCAACCCACAGAAAGAAGATCATCTTCGTTAAGGGTTATTACCACGGTGTTGCTCCCTGGTGCCAGAAGGTTGACTATCCCGGCGTTATCCCCGAGGATGTTTCAAACAATCTCTATGTTGACTGGAACGATTTCGAGCAGCTTGAAAGAGTTGTTGCCGAAAACGAAGGCGAAATCGCTGCTTTCATTTCAACACCTTATATGCACGGTAACTTCCTTGACAATATTCTTCCTGCAGAAGGCTACTGGCAGAAGGTCCGCAAGCTCTGCACCGACAAGGGCATTGTTCTTATCGTAGACGATGTTCGCTGCGGTTTCAGACTTGACCTTGCAGGCTCCGACCATCACTACGGCTTTGAAGCTGACCTTATCTGCTTCTGTAAAGCTCTTGCAAACGGCTGGAATGTTTCCGCTCTTTGCGGTAAGGATTGGCTCAAGAGCTCAATCAGCGGTCTTTCATACACAGGCAGCTACTGGATGAGTGCCGTTCCCTTTGCAGCAGCTATCGCATGTATCAACAAGATGAAGGAAATCGACCTTCCCAAGTTCTGCCTCGATAAGGGCACAATGCTTTGTGACGGTCTTAAGGCTGCAGCCGCAAACAACGGCTTCAACCTCAATGTTTCGGGCGAGCCCGCGCTCTTCTATCTGATGCTCAAGGATGACGATTCTCTCATGCTTCATCAGGAATGGATTGCTGAAGTTGTCAAGAGAGGCGTCTACATGACCAACCATCACAACCACTTCATCAACGCTTCGCTTTCAGACGAAGATATCAAGCACACAATCGAAGTTGCGGAAGATGCATTCAAGGCAGTCCGCAAGAATCACCCCGAGCTCGGATAATGAGTCGTAGGGGTCGGCGACCCGACGACCCGTCGCACCGACAGGTGCGGAGAATATGTTTGCGGCGGGAGCAAGCCCCCGCCCTACTCCAAAACCTTTCACCAAAAGAAAAAAAGCAATTACGCTTATATTTATATTAAGGAGGAATTTACCATGGCATTAACCAAGCAGGAATGGCTCGAGCTTGAAAAGCAGGCAAATGAGCTTCGTAAGCTTTGCCTCGACACCACATACTGGGCAGGCTCCGCTCACATCGGCGGTGGCATGAGCGTTATGGATATGCTCGCTATTCTCTACTACAAGTACATGAAATACGATGTTGCAAATCCCCAGTGGGAAGACAGAGACCGCTTCATTCTCAGTAAGGGTCACGCAGGCGTTGCTCTTGCAAGCCTTGTTTGCCATGTCGGATTTGATGACAAAGAAAAGCTCAAGACATTCAATCTGAGCAACTCAACAATGGGTATTCACCTTGACTCAAACAAAGTTAAGGGTATCGATGCTTCAACAGGCTCACTCGGTCACGGTCTTTCAATCGCTCTCGGTACCGCTCTTGCAGCAAAGGTTCTCGGCAAGGACTACATGACATACTGTATCCTCGGCGACGGCGAATGCGACGAAGGCTCAAACTGGGAAGCAGGTATGGCTGCTGCTCACTTCAAGGCAGACAACCTCATCGCTTTTGTTGACAGAAACAAGTGCATGATCGACGGCCCCACAGAAGAAGTTATGAAGCTTGAACCCCTTGCAGACAAGTGGCGTTCCTTCGGCTTCGAGGTTATCGAGGTTGACGGTCACAACATGAACGCTCTTTCAGAGGCTATTGATGCTGCTCTTGCAGTTAAAGAAAAGCCCGTTATGATTATTGCTGACACCGTTAAGGGTGCAGGCGTTGATTACATGGAAGGCGACTACAAGTGGCACTACGGCGCACTTAATGAAGAAAAATATGAGCTTGCAAAGGCAAGCCTTGAAAAGTATTATGCAGCACGCGTTGCTCGTGCAGAAAAGGAGGGCATCTGATCATGGCAGGAGGACTGACTTATACCGCAACCGAATCAACAGCTTTCTCAACAGCTGAAATTTACGGTAAGGCTCTTTGCGAGCTCGGCGAAAAGCATCCTGAGGTTGTTGCTCTCACAGCTGACCTTGGTAAATCAACAAAAATCGGTATGTTCGGCGAAAAATTCCCCGACAGATATTTCAATGTAGGTATCGCAGAGCAGAATATGTTCGGCATGGCTGCAGGTATGGCAAGAGCAGGACTTGTTCCTTTCCTTTCCACCTTCTCGGTTTTCGCTTCTCTCAGAAGTGCTGACCAGCTCCACACCGACATCTGCTATCAGAATGTCAATGCAAAAATCATCGCTACCCATGCAGGTACATCATTCGGTCAGGCAGGTTCAACTCACCATGCTATCTGTGACATGGCTGTTGCCCGCTCAATCCCCAACCTCACCGTTATCTGCCCTGCAGACGGTCTTGAAACCTATAACGCAGTTCACGCTGCATACGATAATTTCGGACCTTACTACATCCGTATCAACAGAGGCTTTGACCGCGTTCTTTATGAAACAAGTGACTACGGCTTCGAAGTTGGTAAGGCTGTTAC
Source organism: Acutalibacteraceae bacterium (assembly GCA_045658725.1). Classification (GTDB taxonomy): domain Bacteria; phylum Bacillota; class Clostridia; order Oscillospirales; family Acutalibacteraceae; genus CAG-177. Next base: position 28,014 of record JAZOVN010000185.1, on the reverse strand, counting down.
AATCAACGAAGGTTCTGATATCACAATCATCGCTTGCGGTTCATGCGTATTCCAGGCATATCAGGCTGCAAAGTTCCTTGAGGTTAACGACGGTCTTAAGGTAAGAGTTCTTAACATGCACACAATCAAGCCCATCGATAAGGAAGCAATCATCAAGGCTGTTATGGAAACACGCCGCATCATCACCGCTGAAGACCACAACATTCTCGGCGGTCTCGGTTCAGCTGTTGCCGAAGTTATTGTTGAAGCAGGTAAGGGCTGTGCATTCAAGCAGCTCGGTATCCCCGACAAGTTTGCTCCCATCGGTCTCCACGAAGACATCATGTCAACTCTCGGCATTGACCAGAACGGTATCATTGCTGCAGTTCGTGAAGTTATGGGTAAGGACTTCGAACTCGACGACGATTGGGACGACGAAGCATAATTTTCAGTGAATAATGAATAGTTAAGAGTGAATAGTTAAGGACGGGTTTCACCCGTGCCCATTATAAAAGCGTCGCAGACCCTAAACTCTTCACTTTTCACTTTTATCTTTTCACTTTATATAACCGAAAGTGGGCGGCAACCCGACGCTCCACAAACCCGATGGTTAAAAACGGGCGGATAATATCCGCCCCTACCCGATATAACTTGTGCAATAACATGTCGAACCCAGAACAAATATAGGAGGTATTCAAATGGGTATTACCATTGCTATGCTTTCAGCTGTCATGATTCATCTGGTTTTCTTTGCCGTAACCGGTGATTTTGAATCTCTCTCACTGTTGCTCGGAACAATTTCTGTTGCTATATCCGATGCTTTTGAAGGTCTTTCAAATTTACTGTCACAGCTTCCTATATCATTTTGATTTGTCTGTTTTATACGCGTAGGGGCGATTCACGAATCGCCCGAAAATCAAGCGGTGGAAGGATTTCCCTTGCTCCCTTCGTTCGCTTTCCCCCTTTGACAAGGGGGACTAACATCACATCCAACCGAAAGGAATGATTGATATGCCTTCAAGAGAAGACTATTTGACCAATAAAATTTTCCTTTGTGCGGTTCTTCCTCTTATCAAGACAATTGCAATGGATGACCCCAAGCTTGCAAAGAAATTTGAGCATGCTCATGCGGTTATTCAGGTCAGCGCAAAAGACCCCGAGTCACCCGACGGCAAGTTTTCAACACATTTTGTTGTCAACAGCGGCGAATGGCTCTGCCATGCAAATAAAGTTGCAACCAACGCTGACATTGAGCTTGAATTCAAGAGCATTGAAACAATGAACGCATTCTTCAAAGGAAAAATCGGACCTGCAACCCTTCCTGCAATGAAGGGCGTTGCAAAGAAGCCTGCAGTTTTCCTTGCTTTCATGATGACTCTTCTCAAGATGTCATCTCTCCTCACAGCTACCGAAGCTCCCGAGGATGAAGAAGCAAAGAAGCTCCTCGTCAAGTGCTATTTCTACCTGCTTTCAAGCGGTATCAGCACTCTCAACAAGCAGGGTCACGAAGATATCCACAACTGGACTCTCAAGAGCCCCGACAGAGTTTATGCATGGGCAGTCAACGGCTACCCCGAAATCTCTGCATATATCCGCATCAAGGCAGGTAAGTCAAAGGCAGGCAGAGGCGTTTACAAGCGTGCTCTCCCCTTCTTCACCATGAGATTTGACAGCCTTGACAGCGCACTCGGCATCCTCATGGGCACCGCAGATATGCTTGAATTCACAAAGACAGGCAAGCTTATCATGGACGGTGCACCCGAATTCGGTGCAGAAATCGGTAACTACATGATGCTTGTCGGCGATTACGCAAGATAAAAACATTTAACGGGATGTCCTTTCGGGCATCCCGTTCTTTTAAAAAACAAACAAAACCGATCGGGTGCTTCTGCAAACACCCGGTCGGTTATTTTATGTTCCTGAATTTCAGCCGATTATATCCTTAAGATTATCGGAGCTTACTTCAAAGAGATAATTTGTAACCGAATTTTCCTCTTCGTAAACATAGAATTTCATTTCGCCGCCGTTTATAAGAAGATTCTTAAGCTCTGCGGTATCTGACTCATCAACAACAATGCGGTCGCCCTCACTGTAAATTGAGCCTGAGAATTCTTTTGTTGTGCCGTCGCTGAGACGAACAGAAATCGCATAATCCTTGGAACGGGAATAAACATTCTTTACCTGATGGCTGTTGTATTCATAAAGGAAAATGCATATATCCTCGGCATCAATGAAAATATAGCCTGTAAGACGGGAATCGCTGGTTGCGCTGTTGGAGAATGTGCCTGCAAACGATCTTGAAATATACCATTCATCTGTAGGCTCATCAAAATCATCTACATAGAAGTTCTTCGACCATGTTTCGGGTGTTGAAGGCTCTGTTTCAACTGCAGCTGTTGTGTCATCAACCTCTGCAACCGCAGAAACTGTTGAACCGTCGGCAGTAGTTGCAGTATCATCTTCATCACTGCTTGTCAGAGAACCGAAAACAGCAATAACAAGAATAACCGCAATAACCCAGAACCACCATTTTTTGAAAATGGGCTTCTTTTCCTTTTTCTTTCCGTTAAGATTTTCGCCGCAGTTCGGACAGTTGTTAAAGCCTTCTTCAACTTCACGTCCGCATTTTTTACAAACCATAAAATAACCTCCTGAAATTTGTTAAGTATATGTTACTGCATTTTGCGGTATTTGTCAATACAACAAAACGCGGTAACATATAATATTTTTGGTGATGTTATGTACCAAAGAATTCGTGATTTGAGAGAAGATGCCGATTTAACACAAAAACAAATGGCACAGATTCTGAATTGTTCGCAGCAGGTTTATTCAAACTATGAGTTGGGGCAGCGTGATATCCCGACCTGTATCCTTATTGCACTCGCAAAATATCATCAGACCACCACAGACTATATTTTGGGCTTGAGTGACAACAAAAACAAAGCCTGAATCAGTCGGTGTGCCGTGCAGGGCAAAAACAATTCAAGCAAACAAAAAATCCACCCTCGTTATGAGAGTGGATTTTGTTTTTGTAAGATTTAATTATTTAAACTTACGCTTACGAGCAGCCTCTGACTTCTTCTTTCTCTTAACCGAAGGCTTCTCATAGTGTTCTCTTTTGCGAACCTCCTGGATAACGCCGTCTCTTGAAGTCTGTCTTTTGAATCTTCTGAGTGCGTTCTCGAGTGACTCGCCTTCCTTAACTTTTACCTGACTCAATGTATTCCCTCCCCTCGTCTAAATACAGGGACTAATTTTCATAGCTTGTATAGTATTATACAATAACTGATACCTGCTTGTCAACCTTAAATATATTAATTTTTTATTACGGTCTGACAACGATATTTACAAGTCTGCCCTTGACATAGAGTTCCTTGACGATTGTCATTCCGTTGATTGCTTCAGCAATCTTTTCGAGTGCCTTTGCAGCGGCAATAGCCTCTTCCTGAGTTGCTTCCGCAGCAATAACAAGCTTTTCTCTTACCTTGCCGTTAATCTGAACAGCAATTTCGATTTCGTTGTCAACACACTTTGCTTCATCGTATGAAGGCCATGTTGCTTCGTTGAGCATGCCGCCGAAATTCATCTGCTCCCAGATTTCCTCTGTGATGTGAGGAGCGAAGGGATTGAGAAGAGTTACAAATGTTTTAAGCTCTGCCTTGTTGATTGCGCCCTTTGCGTAAATCTCGTTTGTGAGAGTCATCATTGCGGCAATCGCTGTGTTATATTTGAGGTTTTCAATGTCGCTTGAAACCTTTTTGATTGTCTTATGGAATGAGCTTTCAAGCTCTTTTGAATAGCTGTCGCCTTCTGTCACGATATCAAGCATGCCCCATACTCTGTCGATGAAACGCTTGCAGCCCTTAACAGCTGTTTCACTCCAGGGAGCAGCCTTTTCATAGTCACCCATAAAGAGAACATAGGAACGAAGAACATCTGCACCGAATTCGTCAACAACCGTGTTGGGGTCGATAACATTGCCCTTTGATTTTGACATCTTTTCGCCGTCGGGACCAAGGATAAGACCCTGAGCGGTTCTCTTTGCATAAGGCTCTGAAACGGGAACTTCGCCGAGATCATAGAGGAATTTATACCAGAATCTTGAATAGATAAGATGTCTTGTAACATGCTCCATACCGCCGTTATACCAGTCAACGGGCATCCAGTATTTAAGCTTATCCTTATCTGCGAAGGTTTCTGTGTTGTGGGGATCAATGTAGCGGAGGAAATACCATGATGAACCTGCCCACTGAGGCATGGTATCGGTTTCTCTCTTTGCAGGCTGACCGCAGACGGGGCAGGTGCAGTTTACATAAGAATCAATCTTTGCAAGGGGGCTTTCACCGCCTGTGCCCGGCTCAAAGTTCTCAACTGCAGGCAGTCTGAGAGGAAGCTCTGAATAGGGAACGGGAACGATTCCGCAATGGGGGCAATGAACGATGGGAATGGGTTCACCCCAGTATCTCTGACGGTTGGATGCCCAGTCATTCATCTTATACTGAACGCCCTTTTCGCCGATACCCTTTTCCTGAAGGAATTCTGCCATCTTTTCGATGGAATCCTTCTTGTTTGTCATGCCGTTGAGGAAGCCTGAATTGACCATTTCGCCGTCGCCTGTGTAGGCTTCAACCTCAATGTCGCCGCCCTTGATGACTTCGATAATATCAATGCCGAATTTCTTTGCGAATTCATAGTCACGCTGATCGTGTGCGGGAACAGCCATGATAGCACCCGTTCCGTAGCCCATCATAACATAGTCTGAAATATAAATGGGAACTTCCTTGCCGTTAACGGGATTTGTTGCGCTGAAGCCGCTGAGCTTCACGCCTGTCTTATCCTTGACAAGCTGGGTTCTTTCGAATGCAGACTTCTTGCTGCACATTTCTCTGTATGCCTCAACCTCATCCATGTTTGCGATTTTCTCTGCATACTTATCGATAAGAGGATGCTCGGGAGCCATAACCATGAAGGTTACACCATAGAGAGTGTCGGGTCTTGTTGTGTAAATCTTAAGCATTTCATCGGTGCCGTTGACCGCAAAATTAACGAAAGCACCTGTTGATTTGCCAATCCAGTTTTCCTGCTGAAGCTTTATGTTGGGAAGATAGTCAACTTCCTTGAGACCTTCAAGGAGCTTGTCTGCATATTCAGTAATGCGGAGATACCAGACATCCTTTGACTTCTGAACGATATCGCTGTGGCAGATATCGCACTTACCGCCCTGAGAATCTTCGTTTGAAAGAACAACCTTACAGTGGGGGCAGTAGTTAACGAGAGTCTTGTCTCTGAAAACAAGATTTTTCTCAAACATCTTGAGGAAAATCCACTGAGTCCACTTATAGTAATCTTCCTGAGTTGTGTCAACAACCTTTGACCAGTCGAAGGAGAAGCCTACTCTCTTGAGCTGACTTGTGAACTTTTCGATGTTGTTATCGGTAACCTGTCTGGGGTGAGTGTTGGTTTTGATAGCATAGTTTTCGGTGGGAAGACCGAAAGCATCAAAGCCGATGGGGAAAAGAACATTATATCCCTCAAGTCTTCTTTTTCTTGAAACAACTTCAAGACCTGAATAAGCCTTGATGTGACCGACATGCATACCTGCACCGCTAGGATAGGGGAACTCAACAAGTGCATAGAACTTGGGCTTTGAATAATCCTCTGTGCATTCAAAGGTCTTGTTGGCATCCCATCTGTCCTGCCACTTTTTTTCTACATTTTTAAAATCATACTGAGCCATTTTGCTCATCTTCCTTTCAAATTCAACCTTTTTATGTTTTACGGGCGATTCGTGAATCGCCCCTGCAAATTTTAATCTTCTGTTATAACATCGCTCAGATCGAGCTGATTTGCGTCTGCCCAAAGGCGTTCAAGATTATAATACTCTCTGTCTTCATGCTGGAAAACATGAACGATAACCGTGCCGTAATCAAGAAGAATCCAGCCCGTTGCTCTGCCCTCAATGTGTTCGGGAGAGACATCAAGACGCTGCTTGATTTCGTATTCAACATCATCAGCAAGTGACTTTGTGTGAGTATTTGAAGTACCCGAAGCGATAACAAAATAATCCGAAACGATTGTTACCTCTTCTGTTTTGATGGCAACGATATCCATTGCCTTTTTCTCGTCAAGAACCTTTGCTATTTCTCTGACGAGCTTTTCGGAATCCATCATTAAAGCTCATCCTTTCTGTATTCCAAAATGGAGTAACATATTATTGTAGCAGTCAACCGTTGCGGGATGAAGCGGCAAATCCGCTGAAACAAGCTTTTCAACGGTATACCGTGAGGTATAAAGAATTGCGTGTTCAAGGCTGATTTCCGCAAGTCTGCGCACAACATTGACATCTCTGTATTCTCTGTCTGCCGAAATGAAATCCGCAACATAAACTATTTTCTCAAGCAAGGTCATGTCTGCCCTGCCCGTTGTGTGCCACCTGACGGCACCGAGGATTTCTTCATCGGAAATTATTCCGTTTTCCTTCAGAAAAGCCGCACCCGAAATCTGATGCCAGACCTTGGGATTGATAAGCTCAACCCTCGAAAGAGGCTCTCCCGATTTTTCAATGATTTCAAGCTGTTCCGCTCTCGGCATATTTTTGGTGACATCGTGAAGCAAACCTGCAAGGCGTGCCTTTTCGGTATCCGCACCGTATTTTTCCGCAAGCACGGCAGCACATTCGCTCACGCACTCGCTGTGATTTAGTCTGTAGTCATCGAGCATATCCGTTATCAGCCGTCTGTATTCCGAAAGACCGTCATCATAAAGACCGTTTCTGCGGATATACTCCGAAACTGCAGGGCTGATAAGCTCTGTGTTTTCTTCGCCCTTTGCTATTATTCCCCGTATTTCGGTTGAACTCACCTCATAGGGCGGAATATCAAGCAATATTATTCTTTTTTTCTGTTCATCCGTGAAGCATGAAAGATCGGGCACAAAGCCGTCTTCTCTTGATGCGGCACAGATAAAGCAAAGAGAAATTATTTCCTCCCACAGATACCATCCCGTGAGCGTTTCGAGCATGTCCGATCCGATTATGAAATAAAGCTCATCGTCGGGACAGATTTTTTTAAGCTCACGCAGAGTTTCAACCGTGTAGCTTCTGCTGCCTCTGTCAAGCTCAATTGAAGAAACCTCAAAGCGTTCATCCGTGAATGCAAGACGGCACATTTCGAGCCTGTCTTTTCCGCTTGCGAGCTTTCCGGGCATTTTATGGGGAGGAATGCAGGATGGAACAATCAAAACCTTCTCAAAACCGAGCTTATCTGCCGCTTCGGTTGCAAGCCTGACATGACCCGAATGGGGAGGGTTGAAGGTTCCTCCGAAAATTCCGATTTTTATAGCAATCTCTCCTTATTTGAGATTTACCTTTTTATGCATGATATATGATGTTGCAAAGAACATGATGATATCAAGTCCGAGGAAGGCAAAGCCGGGAGTAACCTCCATGCCGAGCTTATTGCCTACAAGATATTCGTTTTCGCTGAGAATGCCGAAGCTGAGAGTTTTATCCTCGTTGAACACCATAACAAAGTTGACGATATCTGTCATCTTGAATGAAATCCAGAGGAAAACAAGAGCAGTAACAAAGAAAACGATAATAGAAGCAACAACCGAATGCTTCTGAAGCTGTCTGATGTGTGATACTGTTATCGAGAAATAAACGATTGAAACAAAGCTGAGGAAAATAACAAAGAACATCAGCACCATATAAACGAGATATGCGATAATCTGCGTTGTTGAGGGGAAATCACCGAGCATTCCGATAAGCGATTCGATAAGCGAAATCTTATCTCTGCCGACAACTTCGTTTGCGGTATAGTTCATAAGATAAACGCTCGTGAGCATGAATGCCGCATAGCTCAGAAGCATCCATCCGCCGTAAACAATAACCTTTGAGCCGAGAAGCTGATTGCTTGATACGGGAAGAGTAAAGCTCAGATAACCCTGAGGGCTGAAAAGCGATTTAAAGAAATCGTAAACAACAAAAAAGAAGGTTACAAAAATAAGCAGGAACGAAACAACAATCGAAAGCGCGATTGTAACATTGCGTACGGAGGTTGCTTTTTCTACAAACTCCATGCTGACTGATTCGGAGCCGCCGATTAAATTACAGATACCGAAAATTCCGAAAAGAATTATGAGGGCAATGTAAAAAAGGCTGATGACTCTTGCACTTGCAAGAAAATCGTTTTTGAGAAGCATTAAAAACTTGCCCTTGGGCTTAGAAGTTCCAGTCAACGCTGAACACCTCCTTGAATATATCGTTAATGGTTTTTCCGCTCTGAGTGATATTTGCAACGGTATCCTTCATAAGAAGAGAGCCTCTGCCTATCATGAGAATCGAATCAAAAATTTCTTCAACATCCTGAATAAGGTGGGTTGACATAAGGATTGTTGAACCCTCAGGTCTGTTTCTGAGGATTGTTTCAAGAATAAAATCTCTTGCCGCAGGGTCAACACCGCCCATGGGCTCATCAAGAATATAAAGCTTTGCGTTTCTGCACATAACAAGAAGAAGCTGAAGCTTTTCCTGCATACCCTTTGACATGGTTTTAACCTTCTGCTTATGAGGAAGCTGGAAAACATCCATCATGTGCATAGCCTTTGCCTTATCAAAATCATCGTAGAAATCGGCAATGTAATTAACCGCATCATCGGCATTCATCCAGCTTGCAAGATATGTTTTCTCAGGCAGGAATGCAACAAGTGATTTGCTCACCTTGCCGGGTTTGTTGCCGTCGATAAGCACCTCGCCCGAATAATCGTTGATAAGACCTGTCAGAATTTTAATCAGCGAGGTTTTACCGCTGCCGTTCGGTCCGAGAAGACCGATAATCTGACCGCCTTCAAAATCAAAAGAAACATTTGTCAAGACCTGATGTTTGCCGTAGGACTTGCTCAGGTTTCTTACGGAAATAATCTGAGACATTTTTACCTCCCGTTTTATAATGCTCAATCAAAAAGCATAATTCTCCATAATTAGGATATATTATATCACTATTAATTATAAAATAAAAGATATATTTTATAATTTTTTTACTAATAATTAAATTATTTATTAATAAAATAACGGGCAGCCCATCGGACTGCCCGTTTAATCTTATTATTTTTTCTTTGCTGCTGCTCTCTGGATAGCTTTGACAATTTCAACAATGGGAATAACAAGGAATGCAAGACCGATTGAGATGCCGTATGCCTTTGCATCAAGATGAACGAAATCAAACATATTTGCAAGAGGCTCAATTTCAATGATTGCAGTTGTGAGAAGAAGAGAAGCAACCATTGCGCCGTAAAGAACGATGTTGTGTGACTTCTGACCGAATGCCATGCCGAGAACAGAGCCTCTCTGTGAACGCATATTGAATGAATGGAAGATTTCACACATTGACATGGTAAGGAATGCCATTGTCATACCTTCACCGCTATCTGCAATATTCATGAAGGTGAAATCTGCCTGTCTGCCGAGCTCAACAAGCTCAAGATATTCACCGATAAAGAACGCTGCGAGGGTGAGAATTGTAACAAGTGCGCCCTGATAGAATACATCAAAGCCCATACCGCCTGCAAAAACGCCCTCCTTGCTGTCACGGGGCTTTCTCTGCATGATGTCTCTTTCGGGTCTTTCAAGACCGAGAGCAAGAGCGGGAATACTGTCTGTTACAAGGTTGATGAAAAGAAGATGAACGGGTTTAAGAATTGTGAAATTAAGAATTGTTGCGGTGAAGATTGAAAGAACTTCCGAAAGGTTTGAACCGAGAAGGAACTGGATTGCCTTTCTGATGTTGTCATAGATTCTTCTGCCTTCTGAAACAGCGGCAACGATTGTTGCGAAGTTATCGTCTGCAAGAACCATGTCTGCAACATTCTTTGTAACATCGGTACCTGTGATACCCATGCCGACACCGATATCAGCACTCTTGATTGAGGGAGCATCGTTAACGCCGTCACCTGTCATTGCGGTGATCATGCCGCGTGCACGCCATGCGTTGACGATTCTTGTTTTATGCTCGGGCTGAACTCGTGCATAAACTCTGAATTCGGTAACTCTTTCTGCAAAATCTTCATCGCTGATTTCGTCAAGCTGAGCACCTGTGATAGCACCTGAAGCATCCTCAATGATGCCGAGCTGCATTGCGATTGCAACAGCGGTATCCTTGTGGTCACCCGTAATCATAATGGGAGTGATACCTGCTGAACGGCATTCCTCGATAGCTGCCTTAACTTCGGGACGGGCAGGGTCAATCATGCCTGTGAGACCTACGAAAACAAGATTGTTTTCAAGTGCCTCGGGAGCAAAATCTGCGGGAGCAGAGTCATATTTTCTGTAAGCAACGGCAAGAACACGGAGTGCCTGGTCTGCCATTCTCTTGTTATCTGCAAGGATAGCATTCTTAACATCGTCTGTGAAAGCAACCTCTTTGCCGTCAATGAGAGCAAGTGTGCATCTCTTGAGAAGCTCATCGGGAGCACCCTTTGTATACTGAATGATGCCTTCTGCTGTTTCATGAACGGTTGACATCATCTTTCTGCCTGAATCGAAGGGAGCTTCGCCGATTCTGGGAGCATTTGCAACAAGGTCATTCTTGTGCATGCCGAGTGCATATGCATAGCCGACAAGAGCAGCCTCTGTGGGTTCACCTGTAACTTCGCCGTTTTCGTCGATTTCAGCGTCACAGCAAAGAGCCATGCCCTTTGCAATAAGAGCTTCGTTATCGCCGTAGTGGTCAACAACAGTCATCTTATTCTGTGTAAGAGTACCTGTTTTATCGGAGCAGATAATCTGAGCACAGCCGAGAGTTTCAACAGCGGTAAGCTTTCTGATAATTGCGTTCTTCTTTGACATATTGGTAACGCCGATTGAAAGAACGATTGTAACAACAGCAACAAGACCTTCGGGAATAGCCGCAACTGCAAGAGAAACGGCAACCATGAAGCTGTCAAGAATCTTTGCAATTTCAGGCATTGCACCTGTCTGAACATATGAAACGATCATCTGATATGCAAAAAGAACAACACAGATGCCGAGAACGAGCTTTGTGAGAATCTTTGAAAGCTGAGCAAGCTTGATCTGGAGAGGAGTCTGTCCCTCTTCAGCCTGTGCGATAGCGTCTGCAATCTTACCCATTTCGGTATCCATTGCAGTGCCGACTACAACTGCCTTACCGCGTCCGTAAACAACAGTTGAGCCCATGTAAGCCATGTTCTTTCTGTCGCCGAGGGGAACTTCGCCCTTATCGCCGCCGTTGAGAACAGCAATAAGCTTGTCAACGGGAACAGATTCACCTGTAAGTGCAGCTTCTTCGATTTTCATGCTTGCACATTCAAAAATACGGCAGTCTGCGGGAACTGCATCGCCTGCTTCAAGAACAATTACATCACCGACAACAAGGTCTTCGCTGCGAACGGAAACAAGCTTTCCGTCACGGATAACCTTTGAGGTTGCGGCACTCATTTCCTGAAGTGCCTCAATTGCGGCTTCAGCCTTGCTCTCCTGAACAACGCCAAGAACGGTGTTGATAACAACAACAACCATGATGATAACTGTGTCTGTGGGGAAAACGAAATGGAAGCTTCCGCTTTCAAACCATTCGGTTATTGCGGAAATAATTGCGGCAACAATAAGAATAATAATCATCGGGTCGGAAAGCTGCTCTCCGATTCTCTGAAGTATTGTCTTTTTCTTGCCTTCCTTGAGCTTGTTTTTGCCGTTTTCTGCAAGTCTTTTTTCAGCTTCGGCAGTTGTCAAACCTGATTCGGAGCTTCTGACATGTGAAAAGACGGATTCAAGCTGTTCAAGATAGAACTTCATGCGTTTCATTCCTTTCAATATTTAAAAATTATTTTTTATATAAATAAAAAAACCTTTGGCAGAAACCGTAAATACAGTTTCTGTCAAAGGTCTTGCTTACATGAAACAGGCCGCTTGCCAGATGCTTTTTAAAGCAACGGTTGTTGACAATCGGCTCAGGACGGAGCCCTGAAGCTACTCCCCTTTAACTTGCAGACTGTATTTTACCATATGTAAAAAATTTTGTCAATGGTGTACTTTGTCCGTAACTTCAATGTTTGCTTATAAAATCACGGCTTGTAAAATCCGCCGAGACTTTCAACAAGCATTCTGCATATTCCTTTATACAGGTGGAATTCATAGTTCTCTTTTTCGAGAAGATTGACCGAAGCATTGCTGCTGCGGATGTCGGGATAGCTCTTTCTTCCCTCACCGCTGAAGCGGACTCTGTCCGTTTCGCTGTAGCCGCTTTCCGTAACGGAATCAACCGCTTTTTCAAGGTCGGCACATTCGCCCTGAACCTCTTTGATAAGAAAAGTGAGAAGATAAAGGGTATCATCGGCATCTATGCTCAGCGAATACTGCTCAAGAGCATCGCAATACCCCTCCCACCTGCGGATTTTTTCTTTTTCTTCCGCAACGGTGAAGCCGATATTTTTCCCGTCATCGCCCTTTGTGTGAAGGCGGTTGATTTCAGGAAAAACATCCATCATCGAAAGCACATCCGCTCTCATCGCTTCGTATTCACCTGTTTTTTGCATTATAACAGAAAGCACCTCGGAAAGCTCCGCTATATCGGCGGTTATTTTTCTGCCGAGCAAATCTGAATTCTCATTGAGCAGAAGAAGAGTTTTTCTCCACTCCGTAATCTTTTCTGCATCAAATTCTGTCAACAATCCGGGATAGCATCTGTTGATATCAAGGCGGAGCATGATATATGTTTCAACCGTCTCCGATTTTTTTCCTTCGGTTTTGGAAATAAGCTCTGCCGCCGCAGAAAACTCTCCGTTTTCCGCCTTTTTCTGTGCCATTGCCGCATAAAACGGATTTTTTGCAACAAGTGCACCCACAATCATAACAGCAAGAACAAAAACAACGCAAGCGGCGGCAACAAGAATTTTCCTGTTACCGTTGCTCTTATCTGTTCTGTTTTTTGTTCTTACTTCTGACATAAAATTATACTATCTTTCCGTAAAGCGGAGGCTCTGCCACCGCATCAAGTTTCGTAAAAGCTTTTCCGCCGATTTCCGCCACTTTTTCTATAGGCATAAAGGTTTTGACTATATCCTTGAGGCTGTCGGCAATTGTTGAAAGCGGAGGACTGCTTGAAGGAATCAGAGTAACATTCTGACCCTTGAATTCAAGTTTTATGCGTCTTTCGCATATTGATTCAAGCGGTCTCATCCATATTTCAAGAACATTGTCTTCAGTCCATGCCGCAGTTGAAACAGCCGTGAACTTTATTCCGCCGAGACGGATTCTGCTGTATCTTTCTTTTCCGTCCATGCCGCAGACAATCGTGTTGTTTTCCTTGCCCTCATCCCAGGTCATGGTGCATTCGTTTTCACCGAATTCAAGAATAATATTATCAATGTTGCCTGCTCTGTCTGCCGACATATAAACAACCGCCATCGGAAGCATTGACACAGGCCAGCCGACTGCATTGAGAATTCTGTTTTTATTCAGATGAATTATCTTTCCCGCAACAAACTCTTCAACCACGCTTCTCGGAGCAGATTCAAGCACGGGAAGAGGTGAAAGTGAAAGCTCCTTTACCGCATCCGCAGGCTCAGTTTCACATTCATCGGTAAACACATGAGGAAAATGGCGGAAGATGCAATCCCTTGCCTTCTGCTCAAAAACTTCGCTGCAGGTGAAGGCAAGCACGGCATCATAATCCTTGAAATCAACTCCGAACTGAGAAAACATTCCGTCGGAACGGTAGCTGTTTTTTAGGTCATTGAGCCAGAAGAAATATCCGTAGCCGCAGCACGCATCTCTGTCTGAATACTGGGGATTTTCAACCTGCTTTTTTGTGGCTTCGTTTATATACCATTCGGGGATAACCTGAACTCCGTCATACATTCCGCCCTGATGAAGGCAGAGAGTGAAGCGTGCAAGCTCATCTGTTGTTATAAACAGACCCCATCCGCCTGCTTCAAGCCCATCGGGATCGGTTTCCCAGAAAGGTCTTCTTGTTATTCCGAGAGGCTCAAAAAGACGGGGCTTGAGATAATCGATAAGTCCCATACCCGTCAGCTTTTTGATTATCGCACCGCACATATAGGTGTTTTCGCTGATGTATCTCCAGCCATTGCCGGGTTCAAATCCCCATCTCGACGAGAAAAACTGACCAACCCAGTCACCTTTGGTTTTATCGCTGATAAGGCTGACATCCTTGCCTGCCGTCATCGTAAGCAGATGCCATACCGTCATTTTTTCAAGATTTTCATCATATTTTTTCGGTCTGTATTCAGGAAAAATATCAATAACCTTTGTGTCAAGACTCACTAGACCCTCATCAATCGCAAAACCCATTGCAATCGAAGTGAAGCTTTTGCTGACAGAATACATGGTGTGCGGCGATTCGCTGTTATACGGGTGACGGTAGCATTCAAATGCAATTTTTCCGTGACGGATAATCATCATCGAATGAACCTCGATGCCGCTTGACTCAATATCATTTATGAAGGCTGCAATTTCACCCGAACTGATTCCGACCTGCTCGGGAAAATCCGCTCTCGGTATGTTCTTTGTGCTGATATCTGACATTTCCGCAACCTCCCTTGATTTTTGAGGATATTATTCCATTATTTTTTATTATAACACATATTTGTTAACAATTAAATACTATAATGTCAAAAAATTTTTTAAAAAATATCAAACAAATGTTTGCATTTTCTGAACATTTGTGCTATAATAGTGTCGGAAGACAAGAATCCATCAGAAATGAGGTAAAAATTTTATGAAACCCATTACTCCGATACAACAAAAAATATTCGATTTTCTTCTTGAAATGTCAAAAACGGGCACAACACCCAGCGTGCGTGAAATCGGTGCTGCCGTTGGTCTGCGTTCAACATCTTCGGTTCAGGCAAACCTTGATGCACTTGAAGCCGCAGGATATATTCAGCGTCCCCCCATGCTCAAAAGATGCATCAAAATTGTGGGTCAGGCAGATAATGTTACCCATGTTCCCGTGCTCGGAACGGTAACGGCAGGTCAACCCATCCTTGCGGTTGAAGATATTGAAGGCTATCTTCCGTTTTCAATGCCCGGTGCGCAGGATAAGGAGCTTTTCGCTCTGAAGGTCAGAGGCGAAAGCATGATTCAGGCAGGCATTCTTGACGGTGATATAGTTATTGTTGAAAGAACTCCCGATGCACGCAACGGTGAAATGGTTGTTGCTCTTATTGAGGATTCGGCAACGGTCAAGACTTTTTATAAGGAAAACGGACATTTCAGACTTCAGCCCGAAAACGATTTGCTTGAACCCATTATTGTTAATGAGGTTATCATCCTCGGCAAGGTAGTTGCAAGCTACAGATATTATTAATATTACCGTAATACCCCCGTAATTTTGCAGTTAACAAAATTACGGGGGTATTTTTATGACTTATACATTATCCTGACCGTAGGCAAAGAAATCAAGCGGGAACCATCCCTGAGCAAATGCAGGAAGCGAATTGCGTTCTTTTGAGAACATTCCTCCGATCATATCAATCGCTCTGTGATGTTCAAGCTCAACATCGGGCTTTGCATCGGTTTCGCTGACGGTAACGCTCTTTCCGTCAACGGTTATTGCAAGATTTTCGTCACGCTTATATCCGTGAATGAGAACATTCAGCGTGCCGCTGCAAAGATTCATTCTCTCCGCCTTTATTGCAAGAAAAGCTTCAATGAATTTTCTGAAATTGAAAACATTTATCATGTCGGCATTGTTGAGTGCGGAGCCTGAGCAGATTTTTATCATGTAATCGCAGAAATCGGTATCAAAAACGGGGATACTGAAGCCGACATTATCGGTGCCGATAACCTTCATTGCACAGTCGATAAGGCTGAGTGTATCCTCAACATTGACCGCTTTGATTTCCTGAAGACCGCCGAACTTCTGAACCGCAAAATAGCCTTTGAACTCGCCGTTTTCGAATGCGGCATAAGGAACGCTTCTCCAGCTGCGGAGCACATCAAGGCAGTTCTCACGGGTTCTGTTCATATGATAGGGAAGCGATTTATAGAGTGCAACAATCTTATCAACCGTTGCCGTATCCTCTTCGCTTACTTCCTTTGCGGTGAAGGATGTTGAAAAATCCTTGCCCGCAACATGGTTTATATTGTTTCTGTTGATTGAAAAACGCTGGCTGTAGCCGACAGGTTCATAGCCGAAATATCCGTATCTCTGACGGTCTCCGCCGAGAAGAGAATAATCGTAATCTTCATTTTTCATTATGTCAACGGCAAGATTCATCAGCTCAACCATATAGCCCTTGCGGCGTGAATCCTTTGCAACCGCAACATTGCCGATACCCATAACCTTAAGGCTTCTGCCTGCCGCCGTAACCTCACGGGGATAGCAGCCGATTGCCGCTTTGATTACACCGTCTTCTTTTATGATAACATTGTTGTAGCCGGGTTCATACTGTTCTTTGTAAAGACTCGGAAGAAGCTCAAGAAAATTTCTTTTTGTTGCCTCGTCATCCTCCGAAAAGAAAACATCATCAATCATTCCGAGAAGCTCTTTTTCGTCTTCCTTTGTGCCTCTGCCCTTATAGATTTCCATTTTTATTTCCTCATTTTAATTTCATAAAGTCGTTATAGTTAAGAACTCTGTAGCTGCTTCCCGCCGCTTTATCCCTGCTTCTCTTGCGTCTGAGGAGAAGAATAATAATCAGAGCCGCAATAACCGCAACCGCGGCAATGCGGAATATCCACGAGGATGCAAGAGTTTTAACAAGAGTGCCGAGGAAGGAGAACACTCCAAGCTCAACATCCATGCTTGCAACAAGGTCTATTTCTTTTATAACCTTGCCTGCATAAAGCACCTTTGCCCTGCAGATTTTTTCACCCTTCTTGACGGGTGCCCTTACAAAATCGGGGCAGGTATCCGCTATCGGTTCAACAAGCAGACTGCTTGAATCCGTGCCCGAAGGAACAAGGCTGTAGACTGTTTCGGCAGGCGAAAGAGTAAGGAAATCCGTTGTTTTGGCGTATTTTACGGGAACCTGTGCCACTATTTTGGTTGTGTCTGAAATTGCAACAAGCTCAATGTTTTCAAACGCCCATTCAAACATTTCCTTGCAATCAAGGAAAGCACCGTTTTCGTTAACGCCGTCGTTATCAACATCCTGCATGGTTGAATTAAGGGCAACACCGATATAGTTATAGCCGTCGTTTGATGCAACGGCAACAACGCAGCGACCCGCAATTGAGGTTGAACCCGTTTTACCGCCCTTGACATATTCGCAGTAATAGTCTGCAACCGCACTGTTCATCATGCCGTTTGTGTTGCGGATAGCTCTTTCTTCCTGAAGGTTGGTTGCCTTGAGAGTGTATGTAAACCTTCCGAAAATCTCTTCAAAAACAGGCAGAGTCATTGCATGGGAAACAAATTTTGCCATATCCTCTGCGGTAACATACTGATCATCGTCATCAAGACCGTGGGGATTCACGAAATGGCTGTTGTGACAGCCGAGTCTTTCCGCAACCTCATTCATCATGCCCACAAACTTTGCTCTGTCATTGCCCGAAATAAAATCGGCAAGGGTTGTTGCCGCTTCGTTTGCACTCTGCATGAGAAGATTGCACAGAAGGTCATAAACGGTAACCTGCTCACCCGCCTGAAGACCGCCGAGCGAACTGCCTGTGCCGTCAAGCTCTCTGATTGCGGATTCCGTGACCGTTGCAAGCTGAGTGAGATCCTCGCAGTTTTCAAGAACAACAATTGCCGTTACAACCTTGGTAAGGCTTGCGGGAGAGGTCTGCTTGCCTGCGTTCTTTTCAAAAATAACTTCGGAATTATCGGAGCTGACAAGCAAAAGGCAATCCGAATAAAGCTCCATGGATTCCATAACATCGTCATACGCCGCACCTGCAGGAACACAGAAAATACCGCAGACGATAATTGCAGCCGCCGATAATATACTCAAAAATTTCTTCATAATTTTCACACCGTAAAAAAAGATTTCATAATTGAAAAACAGTATATCACAATTTTTTCGGTTTGTAAATGTATAGTTTTGCTAACAAATGAAGAGTGAAAAATGAAAAGTGAAAAATTAAGGGTCGCTTCGCTCCGAAAAATATAATTGCTCCGCAAAAAAACGATTAAACAATAGATGTTATGGTAGGGGCGGATATCATCCGCCCGAAGGCACAAGAAAAACCGTAGGGGCGATTCACGAATCGCCCGAAAACCAAAGCTTAATTTTTTCTCTCCTTTAGTCCTACGGACACCGATACGGCTCACTTTGAGGGAGTTAACAGAGGAAGCCCAAAGAATAAGCAAGCTATATACAGAAAAATCTGGGCGGAGCGACCTTTAACTTGTTAAAAAGCTACCGTTCCGAAATTGCTTGCTGCAAAAATCCCCGAAGGAAAAACCTTCGGGGATAATTCCATATCAATCCAACTCAAACTGACCTGTGTAGAGCTGATAATATTTGCCCTTCTGGGCGATGAGGTCGTTGTGGTCGCCTCTTTCAATGATTTCACCGCGTTCAAGCACCATAATCGCATTGGAATTGCGCACGGTTGAAAGTCTGTGAGCAATAACAAATACCGTTCTGCCCTCCATGAGCTTATCCATGCCCATTTCAATAAGGTGTTCCGTTCTTGTGTCGATTGAGCTTGTTGCTTCATCAAGAATAAGAACGGGGGGATCGGCAACTGCGGCTCTCGCAATCGCAAGCAGCTGACGCTGTCCCTGCGAAAGATTTGCTCCGTCACCCGTAATCATCGTGTCATAGCCGTCGGGAAGTCTTGTTATGAATGAATGGGCGTTTGCAAGCTTTGCGGCTGCAACAATTTCTTCATCCGTTGCTTCAAGTCTGCCGTAAGCAATATTATCCCTGACTGTACCTGTGAAAAGGTGGGTATCCTGAAGCACCATCGCCATTGAGCGGCGGAGCTCACTCTTTTTGATTTTCTTGATGTTGATACCGTCATAGGTAATTTTTCCTTCGTCAACATCATAGAAACGGTTGATAAGATTTGTGATGGTTGTTTTGCCTGCACCCGTTGAGCCGACAAACGCAATCTTTTCGCCCGGTCTTGCATAGAGCGAAACATTTTTGAGAACGGTCTTTTTGCCGTCATAACTGAAGGTTACATCGTGGAAGCGTACATCACCCTTCCATTCGGTATAGGTGAGTGTGCCGTCACCGTGGGGATGCTTCCATGCCCAGATGCCAGTTCTTTCTTCGCATTCAACGATTTCACCGTTATCGAGCTTCTTTGCGTTGACAAGGGTAACATAGCCCTCATCCTCTTCAACGGGAGTGTCGATAATTTCAAAAATTCTTTCTGCACCCGCAAGAGCGGCAATGATATTGTTGAACTGCTGTGAAATCTGTGTTATGGGCTGGAAGAACTGACGGGTATAAATAAGGAAGGTGAAAAGTGCGCCAACCGAAATTCCGAAGAAATGCTCCTCGGGAACAGTCATAATCAGCAGCGAACCAATTGTTGCGGTTGCGGCATAGGTGATATAGGACATATTACCCATGATAGGCATAAGAATGCTTGCATAGGTATGGGCATTGGTGGCTGCATTGCGGAGATTTGCGTTGATTTGTTCAAAACCGCCGTTTGCCGAATCTTCGTGGCAGAAAACCTTGACAACCTTGATGCCTTCGATATATTCTTCGATGTATCCGTTAACATCGCCCACGCATTTCTGCTGTGCCCTGAAATATTTTGCACTCTGCTTTCCGAGAGTTTTGATAACAAAAAACGCAATGAAAAGCATCGCTATAACAAAAAGAGTGAGTGCAGGGCTGTAATACAGCATCATGAAGAATGTGCCGATAACCGTAACAGTTGAAGAAACAAGCTGAACGAAGCTCTGACTTATGCATTCACGAAGCACATCGGCATCATTTGTATAGCGGCTCATAAGCTCGCCGTGGGTGTGAGTATCAAAAAATCTGATGGGAAGATCCATCATATGGTCAAACAAATCCTTGCGGATTGTGTTGAGCGTTTTCTGTGCAACCTGAAGCATGATTCTTGAATATGCATAGGATGAAATAACGCCGAAAAGATAAATAACGCCGAGTGAAACAAGAATTTTTATAAGGGGAGCAAGAAGCTCTTTGGTTATTTCCGAACCGATAATGGGAATAAGGATATCGTCGGTTATTGTTTCAACAAAGGATGTGCCTATAATACCTGCAAGTGCACTGAAAGCAACAAAGATGAAAACGAAAACAAGCATCATCTTTGATTTGCCGAGATAACCGAGAAGCCTTGTGAAGGTTGCTTTGGTGTTTTTGGGCTTTGGACCTCTGGGACCGTGAGCGGGTCCTCCGCCTTTTGACGGCTTTTTCGTCTTCTGTGCCATTATTCCCTGCCTCCTTCCTGCTGTGACTTATAAACATCGGTATAAATTTCATTTGTACCGAGAAGCTCATCGTGAGAACCGACGGCATTTATCTTGCCGTCATCAAGAACAATGATTTTATCGGCATGCTGGATGGAGCTTATACGCTGTGCAACAATGATTGTTGTTACATCGCCGTGGTTATCTTTAAGTCCTTCGCGGATTTTTGCATCCGTTGCGGTATCAACGGCACTTGTGCTGTCGTCAAGAATAAGAACCTTCGGCGATTTGAGAAGAGCTCTTGCGATGCAGAGACGCTGCTTCTGACCGCCCGAAAGGTTAACACCGCCCTGACCGAGATAGGTCTGGTATCCGTCGGGGAATGAAGTGATGAAATCGTGTGCCTGAGCAATTTTGCAGGCATTTTCGATTTCTTCCATGGTTGCATTCTTGTTGCCCCAGCGAAGGTTCTCCTCGATTGTGCCCGAGAAAAGGAGATTGACCTGAAGCACCATAGCAACGGAATCACGCAGATTTTTGAGAGTGTAATCCGCAACGGGTCTTCCGCCTACCTTAACAACGCCTTCGGTAACATCGTAAAGACGGGGTATCATCTGAACAAGGGTCGTTTTTGCCGAACCCGTACCGCCGATGATACCGACGATTTCGCCCGATTTTATGTGAAGATTGATGTTATCAATAACATTCTTCTGACCTGTTTTGCTGTATTTGAAGCATACATTTTCCATGTCGATGCTGCCGTTTTCAACGGTGAGTGAGGGATCTGCGTTATCGTCGTTGATATCGGGGATTTCTTTGATAACCTCTGCAACACGGTTGATGGATGCTCTCGACATTATCGCCATTACGAATATCATCGAAATCATCATCAGCGACATAAGAATGTTGTTGACATAAGTGATGAATGCGGTGAGGTCTGCGATTTCCATTGAGCCTTTGACAACAAGATTGCTGCCAAACCAAAGGATTGAAATAATGCAGCCGTAAATCGTCATCTGCATAAACGGACCCGAAAGAATAAGAAGCTTTTCGGCGGAGATTGATGCATCCTTAAGCTCATCGTTCGAAATTCTGAACTTATCTTTTTCGTGAATTGCTCTTACAAAAGCCTTCACAACTCTTGCGCCGATAAGTGTTTCCTGAATGGAAGCATTGAGACCGTCATACTTTTTCATGAGCTTCTTGAATCTCGGAAGAGCAAGGCTGCCCATCGTACCGAGAAGGATAAGCATAATCGGTGCGGCAATCGCAAACACCCTTGAAAGGTCGGGGTTGATTTTATAGGCATAAGAAAATGCCATCACAAGCATAATCGGAGAACGGATAAACATTCTGATTATCATTGTGTAGCCCATCTGGATTGTGTTTGTGTCGGTTGTCATTCGGGTAATGAGCGAAGGAGTGCTGAATTTATCAATGTTTGCAAAAGAATAATTCTGAATTCTTCTGAAAAGCTCTGCCCTGACATTCGCACCGAATCCCATACCTGCCTTTGCCGCAAATCTTGCCGCAGCTGCACCCGTGATAAGCGACAGAAGTGCCATGATAACCATTTTGCCGCCTTCCCTGACGATGTATTCAATTCCTGCTCCACCGAGAATGCCGTTGTTGACCATATCCGCCATAACGAAGGGTATCTGAACTTCAAAATACACCTCCGCAATTATAAGCAACGGCGAAAGAATTGAAACAAGGCGGTAACCTTTTGTTTGTTTGAGAAGCGTTTTTAACAATTTTATTCTCTCCTTCCTTGTGCGTTTTAAAAGCTATAAAGCCCCTTGACAGATGGTCAAGGGGGATTTTTATCGTTGAACCTCGCCCGTGATTGCATTGATAACATTCTGAAAAACCGCAACATGGGAGTTTGAAATATATTTATCAAGATGCATCGAGCCGAAGAACCATCTTCTGAAACGGCAGACCTCCGAAAGCTCTTCAAGATAGGTGTTGAGACCCGTTACGCTCGCAGTCTCGCTGTCTTTGAGCTTTAAGAAGCTTTTGATTTTCATGGGAGGCTCATGGGTAACAACATAATCGACCTGACAGTTGAGCTTTTCAAGGTTTGCCGCACCTTCGAGAAGCTCCTCACGGCTGGGGAACTCGAATTTCGACCATGCGTTTTCTTCAAAACGGATGTCAATATCGGGACTTTCTCCGCCGCCCATGGTGAAGAAATTCATGTTATCAATCTTAAAAATCTGACCTCTCATGAGATGAAAAATGTTGCCTGCGATGCGGTGAACCTTGCCGCCGTTCCACATTGTAACGGGATAGGCGTTGAGAAGCTCAAAATTCTCGTGGGTACCGTCAATGAAGCAAATATTGAATTTTTTACCGCTGAGTTTTTTCAGGATTTTCTGCTCGATTTTACTGTTATCCCAGATAAAACCGAAATCGCCGCAGATAATGAGAGTGTCGTCTCTGCGAAGCTGCTTGATTGCAGGGGAATCAAATCTTGAAATATCTCCGTGCATATCGCCGGTTATATAAACCATATTGACGGCTCCTTTTTTATTTGTTGAGAATATCCGCTTTTACGCATGGCTCGGATTATTTGTGTACCTTTTAATATACTTTATTTTTATAAAAAAATCAAGGCTTATAGGTTAATTTAGATATTTATTTGATAATACACAGTTGCAAATACATATCCCTGCGTTTCAACTGCGGGAATTTTGCATTTAAAAAACCACCGGTTAAACCGGTGGTTTCCGTAAAGTGCCCGAATAAACTTGTTGTTTTAAAAATCAATCCTCCGTCACGGCTTATGCCGTGCCACCTCCTTTTCAAAGGAGGCTGATGAAGCTGCAAAACTTATCATAATTACGCATCAGAAAGCATGAACACCCGCACCGATTTCGGTTGATTTTCCGTTGAGGATTACTGTTGCGGTTGCACCCTCGGGAACGGTAAATTCATAGGTGGTTTTGCCGTTTTCGGTCTTCCATTCCGATTTGACGGGACCTCTTCTTGTTTCGATTGATGCCTTGACATAACCGAGTCTGCCGTCGGTAACGGGAGCAAAAATAATGTGCTCAAAACCGGGCCTTGCCTCGTCAATCTTAATGCCTGCGGCAACGCCGTAAAGCCAGTCGGCAACCGCACCGTAAGCATAGTGGTTGAAGGAATTCATCGAAGTGCTCCACATTGTGCCGTCTTCACGCACGCTGTCCCAATGCTCCCAAATTGTTGTTGCACCCATCTTGACGGAGAACAGCCATGAGGGATATTCCTCGCGGAGAAGCAGGCTGTATGCTGTTTCGGCATATCCGTTGTCGCTCAACGCATGAAGCAGATACGGAGTTCCTACAAATCCTGTTTTGAGATGTCCGCATTCCGTGACAAGTTCATTGAGCTGTTTTGCGGTTTCGGCGGCATTGTCGGTAATTCCGAAATGAAGCGGAAGCACGCAGGCGGTCTGCGTTGCATATTCGGGAAGAATTCTGCCGTCTTTCATATATTCTCTTCTGAAGGCTTCAATTTCTTTTTCTCTCTTTGCCCATACTTCGGAAGCATCCTTACCGCAAAGCTCAAGCGATTTTGCGTAAATTCCGCTCGAATGAACGCTGAATGCCGTTGCAATCAGACTTTTCTCTGTTCCCTTTGAGCAATCTTCGGCACTGCTGCCGTCAAGGTTGAGCCAATCGCCGAAATGCCAGCTTCTGCTCCAGATTCCGTTATCGCTGCGAAGCTCGATATGCTCAAGGTAATCCTTCATTGAGTCAAGCGAATCTTCAAGAATCTGCTTGTTTGCATAGGTCTGATAAATCTGCCACGGACAGATTGTTGCGGCATCTGCCCATGCGGCAGAGCAATCTTCATCAGGGCCGAAAACTCCGGGAATTACATGAGGAATCGTTCCCCAGTTTGTCTGGTCTGCACGAAGGTCGGCAAGCCATTTTATGAAAAATTTCTCAACATCGTAGTTATAGGATGCTGTCTTTATGAAAACCTGTGCATCGCCTGTCCAGCCGAGACGCTCGTCACGCTGAGGGCAGTCTGTGGGAACATCAAGGAAGTTGCTCTTCTGTCCCCAGATGATATTTGAGAAAAGCTTGTTTACACGCTCATCGGAGCATTCAAAATAACCTGTTCTCTTTATGTCGGAATGAACAACGATTGCGGTGAAATTCTCCTTCTTCACCTCGTCGCTCCAGTTTTCAAGTCTGATATAACGGAATCCGTAGAAATTATATTCGGGCTTATGGATATGCTCCTCACCGTCACAGATGAAAACAGCCTGAGCCTTTGCGCTTCTTAGGTTATCGGTGTAGAAATTACCCTCCGCATCAAGCACCTCGGCATGGCTTATAACCGCTCTTTCGCCTTTGACGCCCTTGATTTTAAACTCAACATAACCCGTCATATTCTGACCGAAATCAAGCACGGTTTCTCCCTTGGGAGTTATGATGATATCGACGGGTGAAAGTCTTTCGTGCTCAACAACCTTTTCGCCCTGACGGTCAAGCAGAATTTTTTTGTCCTTTGAGAAAATCTGTGCCTTTGCAGGTGTTATGTCCTTATATTTCGGATTATAGATATATCCGTTATAAAGATGCGAATAAATATATTTTCCATTTTCGCAATCCCAGTCTCCGCCGCTGGTGATAATTTCGGTTTCGCCGTCAGCATATTCGATTGTGAGGGCACAGATTGCGGCTACTTCGTTGAATCCGAGACACGAATCTCCCGAATGTCTGCCGAAATAGCTGAATGCCTTCCAGCCGGGACCGACTCCGAGAGTGATAATATTTTCATCCTTCAACATAGCAGTTACATCGTATGTATCAACCTGCAGACGGCTTCTGTACGATGTCCAGCCGGGAGCAAGAATAAAATCGCCCACTCTTTCACCGTTGATTTTAGCAACATAAACGCCGAGTGCCGTAACCTCAAGGCTTGCACTGACAATTTCTTTTCCTGTTCTGAATTCCCTTGAAAAAACAATCTCTCTGTCGAGGGCAATTTTAGGGCTTTTTATCCATTGTGCATTAAATATATTTTTCATAACAACCTCCTGAAGGTGATGATTTTATTCTATAACACCGCAATAAAAATTGCAACAATAAAAATTTTATATTTTTGCCTTGATTGAGCCGTCAAATACTGATAGAATATTATCATTACATATTAAGGATGATTTTATGAAACGGTTTATTTCTTTAATTCTTATTTCAACACTTGTTTTTTCATTTGCTTCCTGCTCACTCAGCGACGATATCACCGAACCGATTACCGAAGCTGCTCCGACAACCACTCTTCCCGTTCCCGAAATTGACGAATCAACATATTCGGAAAAATTCAAGGATGAAAACGGCAGAGTTGTTTACACCGTTGATGTTATTGTTCCTCATCTTGAAGAGTTTGATAACTCGGTTCTTATGGCGCAGGTCAACACTCTTTCATATGAGCTTTTCAAAGAAGCTTGCGGAAAAGCCGAACTCAATATTGAAAAAGCCGCCGCTTCTATGGATTCACGCAACACCTCAACTCCGTGGTCAAGAAGAATTGATTTTGAGGTTTCTTTTGTTGACGGTCACTTTGTCAGCTTTATCATCAAGGAATATTTTTCATCTTTCGGCACCGAAGGAGAACCCACATATAAATCTGCTACCTTCAGCGTTACTGACGGTTCACCCTGCTACCTCACTGATTTCGCACCCGACACATCCAGAGAAGAGCTTGCGGAAAAGATTGTTGAAAATCTTCTTTGTCCTGCAATATCAAGCCGTTTTTATAACGATCATCCCCTTGATGAGGAGCAGAAACAGCTTGTCCGCGATTCTTTCTTCTATGAAAATTTTTATCTCACTCCCGAAGGCGTCGGCTTCTATATGAGCAACTATGTTTTCAACTCCATGCTTTCAGGCGAATATACCGCACATTTCACATGGGAAGAGCTCAGCGGAATAATGGCATTGCCCGAATAAATAAATTTGAACGCAAAAACACCCTGCTCTCAATGAGCAGGGTGTTCTTTTTTTATAAAGCTAATCAGACAAGCTCGATGATGCACATCTCAGCTGCGTCGCCTCTACGGGGACCTGTCTTGATTATGCGGCAATAACCGCCGTTAACTTCCTTATATTTGGGGGCAATCTCATCAAAGAGCTTCTTGGCTACATCTTCCTTTGTGACATAAGCAAGAACCTTGCGCTTTGAGTGGAGAGAATCGTCCTTAGCAATGGTGATCATTTTTTCTGCCATTGCACGAACTTCCTGAGCCCTTGTAACGGTGGTCTCAATTCTGCCGTTTTCCAAAAGATAGGTAACAAGGCCTCTGAGCATCGACTTGCGATGGTCACTGGTACGGCCAAGCTTTCTGGTACCGGGCATAAATTCACACTCCTTTACCGTGTAGTGTAACGATACTCGTTACTCTTAGTCCTCATCTCTGCGAAGGTCAAAGCCAAGTGAATTGAGCTTTGCAACAACTTCGTCAAGAGACTTTCTGCCGAGGTTGCGGACTTTCATCATGTCTTCCTCGGTTCTGTTGGTCAAATCTTCAACCGTATTAATCTGAGCTCTCTTCAGGCAATTGAAGGAGCGCACAGAGAGGTCAAGTTCCTCAATGGTCATCTCAAGGACTTTCTCCTTGCCGCTATCGTTCTTAACGACCATAACCTCTGTATCGTATGCCTCGCCTGAGAGGTCACCGAAGAGGTTGAGGTGCTCGTTGAGGATCTTGGCGCCGAGAGAAACGGCCTCCATAGCATTGATGGTTCCGTCTGTCCATACCTCAAGGGTCAGCTTATCATAGTCGGTAATCTGACCTACACGGGTATTTTCAACTGTGTAGTTAACCTTTAATACGGGTGTATAAATAGAGTCAATTGCAATAACACCGATAATGGGCTGCATCATCTGCTTGTTTCTGTCTGCAGAAACATAACCTCTGCCCTTATCACAGGTAAGCTCCATGCTTACATGTGCATCTGAGTTGAGAGTTGCGATGTGAAGCTCGGGGTTGAGAATTTCAACCTCTGAATCGGTCTTGATGCTGCCGGCTGTGATTTCATCGTCACCGTTTGCATCAATATAGATTGTCTTAGGACCGTCTCCGTGGATCTTAAGGATAACATTCTTGAGGTTGAGAACAATCTCTGTTACATCTTCCTTAACTCCGGGGATGGTGCTGAATTCGTGAAGAATTCCGTCAATCTTAACGGAGGTTATCGCATAGCCGGGAAGAGATGAAAGAAGAACTCTTCTCAGGCTGTTACCCAATGTTGTGCCGTAGCCTCTTTCGAGGGGTTCAACAACAAATCTGCCGTATTTTCCGTCATCGGAAATCTCAGCTGTATCAATTCTGGGCTTTTCGATACCAATCATTCTAAAACCCTCCTTTAAAAGACGCAGGAGAATGATTCCTGCTTAAAAATGCATTCAAAAACGCTGTACGCAGCGAGTAACCACCGCTGAATTGCCTTTGCAGACAAATCAGAACGGCTATTACTTTGAATAAAGTTCAACGATAAGATGCTCTTCAACGGGAACCATGATCTGCTCACGAGTGGGCAGAGCAAGAACCTTACCTGTGAGAGCTTCTGCGTTGAGGTCAAGCCACTGAGGAACAGGTCTTGAAGCATTTGCTTCAACTGTTGCCTTGATCTTGTCGCTTTCCTTGCTCTTATCCTTAATAGCGATTTCATCGCCTGCCTTAAGGAGATATGAAGGAACATTGACC
>JAZOVN010000184.1:0-5232 GCA_045658725.1 Acutalibacteraceae bacterium | reverse complement strand
AATGATTTCAACGGGAATAATCCTGCTTTCCGTGTGTGCCGTAAAAAATAAAAGTAAAATTTTCGATGTATGGAAAAGCAAAAACAATGCTCTGCGTATGGCGGCATTCACTGTTTTCGGTCTGATTCTGTGTCAGTATGCATATTTCACGGCGATTGAGCATTCAAACGCAGGCACAGCAACTGTTCTTCAATATCTCTCCCCTGCCATGATACTCATTTTCATGTGCCTGAAAAATAAAAAAGCCCCTGCTTTCGCAGAGGTTATTGCAATAATTCTTGCCGTCGGCGGAACATTTCTGATTGCAACGGGCGGAAATCTCAGCAGCTTTTCAATTACTCCTGCCGCCCTCATCTGGGGTCTGCTCGCCGCCGTTTTTCTCGTCTGTTATTCGCTTATCCCATCAAAACTTCTCGAAATTTCCGACACTCCGACCGTTCTCGGCTGGGGAATGCTTGCAGGCGGTATCGTCATTATGTTTATATTCAGACCGTGGGAAATCATGCCCGTAATCAGTCTGCCGCTTATCGGTGCGGTTTCGGGAATCGTTATTCTCGGCACGGTGCTTGCATATTCATTCTATCTTGAAGGAATACGGCTTATAGGTGCAACGAAGGCAAGCATAATTTCAAGCATTGAACCCGTTGCCGCAACAGTTATTTCCGCTCTGTGGCTCGGAACGGAATTCACCTTCACGGATATAATCGGATTTGTCATGATTATTTCAACGGTGTTTATAATATCTTTGCTCGGTAAAAAAAGATAAAATAAAAACGGTGGGATTCCCACCGTTTTTTGTTATTACATTCCTCTGCGTCTTACGCAGTTTTCAAGGTTGATTGCATCATAAACGCCGTTATCAAACAGCTCGCAAACGCCCTGATATTCTTCAAGGGTAAGAGTTTCGAGAGTTTTATTTTCTCTGATGCAAAGAGCAACAAGCTCGCCCGTTGCCTTGTATGCATCTCTGAAGGGCAGACCCTTTGAAACAAGGTAGTCGGCACAGTCGGTAGCATTGATAAATCCGCCTGCAGCAGCCTTTCTCATGTTTTCGGGAATAGCCTTCATCGTCTGAATCATGGGTTCAAGAGTGACAAGGCAGATTTTAACGGTATCAAACGCATCAAAAATTGCATCTTTATCTTCCTGCATATCCTTGTTATAAGCAAGGGGAAGACCCTTCATAACGGTGAGGAGTGTCATGAGATCACCGAAAACTCTGCCGCTCTTGCCTCTGACAAGCTCTGCGATATCGGGATTCTTCTTCTGCGGCATTATGCTTGAGCCAGTTGAGAATGCATCGTCAAGCTCAACAAATTTGAATTCCCATGAGCACCAGAGAATAATTTCTTCGCAAAGTCTTGAAAGATGCACCATGCAGATTGAAAGTGCGCTTGCAAGCTCAATGCAGAAATCTCTGTCGGCAACGCCGTCAAGAGTGCTCTTTGTGAATGAATCAAAGCCGAGGAATTCTGCAGTCATTGCTCTGTCGATGGGATAGGTTGTGCCTGCAAGAGCGCCGCTGCCGAGAGGCGAGGAATTCATTCTCTTTTTTGCATCCTCGATTCTGCCGAGGTCACGGGTAAGCATTTCTGTGTATGCGGTAAGATGTGCCTTGAAGGTTATAGGCTGTGCTCTCTGAAGATGAGTGTAGCCGGGCATGATTGCATCGGCATATTCATCGCCCTTTTCTTCAAGTGCCTTTATGAGATTTTTAACAAGCACAAGTGTTTCTTCGCACTGGTCACGAAGATAAAGACGCACATCGAGAGCAACCTGGTCATTACGGCTTCTGCCTGTGTGAAGTCTCTTGCCTGCTGAGCCGATTCTTTCGGTAAGAGTCTGCTCGATGAAGGTATGGATATCCTCTGCATTGGGATCAATGAGAAGCTCTCCGCTTGAAATTTCCTGTCTGATTTTTGCAAGTTCGGAGCAGATGAGTGCACCGTCATCCTGAGAGATTATGCCCTTTGCGGCAAGCATTGTTGCATGAGCAATACTTCCCTCAATATCAAAATAATACATTCTTGAATCGGTTGCGATTGATGAGTTGAAATCGTTTGTTTTTTTATCCGCTTCCTTTGAAAAGCGGCCTGCCCAGAGTTTCATTTTATGTCCTCCTTATACGGGAAAAAGAGCCGTCATAATGGCGGCTCTTGTATTTTGTTTTTGCTTTTAATAATCAAGCAGTATTTCACAATTATGCGAATTACCGATAATCAAGCAGAACTGTGAAAGACAAGGCACGGCGATGAAGGAATATGTTGATATTTCGAATCGCTGTAACGCAGTATTCACAATTATGCGAAGATTATTTGTTTCTTTCTGCTTCAAGAATAGCCTTAACCTTGATGGGAAGACCGAAGAGATTGATGAATCCTGCTGAATCCTTCTGATCGTAAACTTCGTCTGCATCAAATGTTGCAAAGTCTTCGCTGTAAAGAGTATAGGGTGATGTTACACCTGCGTTGATGATGTTGCCCTTGTAAAGCTTGAGCTTTACATCGCCTGTAACGGTTTCCTGAGTCTTGTCAACGAAAGCTGCAAGTGACTCACGGAGTGGAGTAAACCACTGACCGAAGTAAACAAGCTCTGCATACTTATGAGCAATGATTTCTTTGTAGTGCATGGTATCTCTGTCAAGGCAAAGAGTTTCAAGAATATCGTGAGCCTTGAAGAGGATTGAACCTGCGGGATTCTCGTAAACGCCTCTTGACTTCATGCCGACAAGACGGTTTTCAACGATATCGTTGAGACCGATGCCGTTTTTGCCGCCGACTTCGTTGAGATATGTGATAAGCTCAACGCCGCCCATTTCCTTGCCGTTAACAGCTGTGGGAACACCCTTTTCAAAGTGGATTGTGATATATGTGGGTTCATCGGGAGCCATTTCGGGTGAAACGCCCATCTCGAGGAAACCGGGTTTGTTATACTGAGGCTCGTTTGCGGGGTCTTCAAGGTCAAGACCTTCGTGTGAAAGATGCCAGAGGTTCTTATCCTTTGAATAGTTGGTTTCTCTGTTTATCTTAAGAGGAATGTTGTGTGCCTCTGCATATTCGATTTCTTCTTCTCTTGACTTGATGTCCCAGATTCTCCAGGGAGCAATGATTTCCATTTCGGGAGCAAAAGCCTTGATTGTAAGCTCAAATCTTACCTGGTCATTACCCTTACCTGTGCAGCCGTGACAGATTGCATCTGCACCTTCAGCCTTAGCGATTTCAACGATTCTCTTTGCGATGATGGGACGGGCAAATGATGTGCCGAGAAGATATTCCTTCTCATAAACTGCACCTGCCTTGAGTGTGGGGAAGATATAATCGCTTACGAATTCATCCTGAAGGTTTTCAATGTAAAGCTTTGATGCGCCTGTTTTGATAGCCTTTTCTTCAAGACCGTCAAGCTCTGTGCCCTGTCCTACATCGCCTGAAACAGCGATAACTTCACAGTTGTTGTAGTTTTCTTTGAGCCAGGGAATGATGATTGATGTATCAAGACCGCCTGAATAAGCGAGAACAACTTTTTTGATTTCTTCCATGATAATTTCTCCGTTCGTTTTATTTTTATGCATTAATTATACATCGAATATTCAAAAAATCAAGTGATTTCTGAATATTTATGCATTTTTGTCGTATTTAACAAAAATTTAATGAAAATCGCCTTTTAACCAAGCAAAAGACCGACTTTTTTCTTTGCTTTGGTGAGAGTTCTGTTTGCAATGCGTGCCGCTTTCTCTGCACCTGCATTTGCAGTGTCAAGAAGATACTGCTTATCTGCCATGAGGCGTTTGTATTCTTCCTGAACGGGGCGAAGCTCTTCGATAACCGCTTCCGCAACCTTCACCTTGAAATCGCCGTAGCCCTTACCCTCAAATTCTTTTTCGATTGCATCGAAATCAAGACCCGTGCAGCATGAATAAATAGCCATGAGGTTATTGATGCCGTCTTTACCGTCTGCATATCTTACGCAAGCTTCGCTGTCGGTAACAGCCGACTTGAATTTCTTGAGGATTGCTTCGGGGGTATCAAGAAGCGAAACGGATGCCTTGGGATTCGGGTCGCTCTTTGACATCTTCTGAGTGGGGTCCTGAAGGCTCATGACCCTTGCACCGACCTTGCCGATAAACGGTTCGGGAAGAGTGAAGGTATTGCCTCTGAGTGAATTGAATCTTGTTGCAACATCTCTCGCAAGCTCAAGATGCTGCTTCTGATCAGCACCGATGGGAACAAAATTTGCCTGATAAAGCAGAATATCTGCCGCCATAAGAACGGGATATGCAAAAAGTCCGACATTGACATTATCGGCATGCTTCTGCGACTTTTCCTTGAACTGAGTCATTCTTGATGCCTCGCCGAACTGGGTGTAGCAATCAAGAATCCATGCAAGCTCTGCGTGAGCAGCAACCTGACTCTGAATGAAAACAATGCTCTTTTCGGGGTCAAGACCGATTGAAAGAAGAATTGCATACATTTCGAGAATCTGCTGACGGAGCTTTGCAGGCTCGGGATGAATTGTGAGAGCGTGAAGGTCTGCAACCGCATAAAGGCAGTTGTAGTCATCGCTCATAGCCTTCCAGTTTTTGAGAGCACCGAGATAGTTGCCCAGGGTCGGAACCGATGTGGGCTGAATCATGCTTAAAACTATCGGCTTTTTTTCGGGAGCTGTATTTTCCATAGTTATTACCTCATCATTTTAAAGTGAGCGTGCAACTTCTCCGAGAATCTTAACGCCCTTGACAATGCCTTCGTCGGAGGGAGTTGAGAAATTCATGCGGATGAAACTGCATTCTTTGTCGCCGTCAACCATCATTGCGTTGCCGGGAACAACGGATACACCTGCGGCACTTGCTTTTTTAACGAAATCAAGCATATCGATTCCGTCGTTGAGCTTTGCCCAGACGAAAAGACCGCCTTCGGGTCTGTGATATGTAAGAAAATCGCCGAGTTCCGCATCAACGCAGTCACAGAGAAGATTGAGCTTTCTCTTATAAATTTCACGGATTTTATTGATATGACCCTCAAAATCGCATTCGGTGAGCCACTTATAAACAACAAGCTGTGAAACCAGCGGAGTGTGAACATCCTGAGTCTGCTTTGCAACGGTAAGCTTTGCAATAACTTCCTTCG
This sequence comes from Acutalibacteraceae bacterium, assembly GCA_045658725.1. Lineage (GTDB taxonomy): Bacteria > Bacillota > Clostridia > Oscillospirales > Acutalibacteraceae > CAG-177. The sequence goes on along the minus strand of JAZOVN010000184.1, from coordinate 109 downwards.
GAGCAAGAACATAGCCCACTCTTATGCCGGGAGCAACAATTTTCGAGAATGAACCCGAATAAACAACAAGACCTTCTTCATCAAAGCTCTTGATTGCAGGGATATCTTC
>JAZOVN010000183.1:0-24691 GCA_045658725.1 Acutalibacteraceae bacterium | reverse complement strand
CCCGTTTTGCGAAGGGTATTCCAAAGTGTATCCATCGGAAGATTTTACCAACGAAATGTTGCGGGGAAGATAGTCGTTTATTATAATTTTTTCGTTTGCCTCATAATTTTTGCGGCTTTCGGTAATGAGGGATGAAAAATCAGAATAAATAAAATCTTTGATGTAATCTGCATAGAATTTGTTTGTTGCACTTCCCGGATGGAAGTCTGCAGCATTAACGCTGTAATTCTTTTTGTGTTCTGAGGATGTAAAGTTGTTGAAATTTTTGATGCAGTCATAAAAACGGATGTTTTTGCATGACTTATAAAGCCCTTCAAGAGGTCTGAAAAGAGCTTCGGAAACATCGCTGTACTGCATTACCGGCAGGGTCATAACGGCAATCGGAAAATCTGCCGTTTCGGCATAGTTGTCAAGTTTTTCAACGAAATCTTTCTTGTATTTCTCGTAAAATCTGCCTTTCAGTATCGGCGGAGCACCGATTGATGAAACAAAATATTCTGTTGAATATTTGTTGCTGTACATTGTTTTATATGAAATTTTTGTCAGCAGACGGGTGTAGAGATTAGGGAAGTGTTTCCCGAGTTTTGAAAGCACGGGAAGCTCTTTGCTCCATTTGGAGTCTTCCGAAGAAAACTCTGCAGAGTCATCGGGATCATTATAGACATATCCGAAAATAACAAGGTCAGGGTTTAGTTTGCTGACAAGATCGGAATCGGTGAGCCATGAAAGTTCTTCATACGCATTCGCTCCCGTCATTCCCACTCCGTAAACATTGACCCTTATGCCGTCGGCTCTCATTTCATTTTCAAGAACTCTCCAGAAGGTTTCATTTCTGTTAAGTGAATATGCTCCGTAAACAAACGAGTCACCGATAACAACAATATTCAAAGCATCGTCAAGCTTTGTTTCATCGGTTAAATGGTCAAGAAGAGGAAATGAACAGCGGTTTTCGGTTGAACCTGTACCGACATCCGCGAACAAGCTTCCGAGCTCGGATGCATTTGTCTGAGACATCATTATTTCATCAACCGAAGAATGTTCAAACTGCATCATTAATAATCTGGAGTTTTCTTCAGCCGCAGAGATGTATGCAGGATTTGCGACATAGCTGAGAGTTATGCCGAATTCAGAAACATATAAAGCAATAATAATTGTTACGGCTGTTAAAAACAGATTCTTTAATGTTATTAATAGATATTTTGGCTTCATAGGCTGTCCTCTTACAGTTGAGTGTGGAATAAATTATTTCTCATCCATATAGTCAAGAACTCTTTCGATGAGATTGAGGCGGTTTTCGCCCTTGAGCATTTTAACCGCAATGTGAGGCTTTCCGCCGCCTGCACTGACAACAAATCTGCCTCTGAAATGCATGGATGCCGTTGAGATTTTTTCCATGTCAAGCTGATTGATTCTGAAAATCAGGCGGTCGCTCTGCATTGTGATTTCATAGATATCGTGCCTTGCCGCCTTACCTCTGAGAAGAGCGATTTTGATAAGCCCTTCAACGCTTTCGGGCGGATCGCCGAAGCGGTCGCAAAGCTCGTCAATAACATCCGAAGCATCCTCGTTTGTTTTGATATCGGCAATTCTGCGGTAAATCTGAAGTCTCTGCGGAACGCTTTCGATATATTCATCGGGAATGTGTGCATCAATCGGCAGGTCGATAACGCAGTCTTTTTCAGGCTCGGAGGATTTTTCGCCCTTCTCCTCGCTGATTGCCTGCTCAAGAAGCTTTACATACATTTCATAACCAACGGATTCCATGTGACCGTGCTGATTTGAGCCGAGAACATTGCCTGCTCCTCTCAGCTCAAGGTCACGCATCGCAATATGGAAGCCCGAACCGAATTCGGTGAATTCACGGATTGAATCAAGCCTTCTCGTTGCAATTTCGCTGAGCTGTTTACCTCGGGTGAAGGTGAAATATGCACTTGCACGGCGTGATGACCTTCCGACCCTGCCTCTTATCTGATGAAGCTGGGCAAGACCCATTCTGTCGGCATTTTCAATGATAAGAGTGTTTGCGTTGGGAACATCAACGCCCGTTTCGATAATCGTTGTGCAAACAAGAATATCAATTTCGCCTTCAAGAAGCCTCCTCCAGACCTCGCTCAGCTCATCCTCGCTCATCTTGCCGTGACCGATTCCGATATTCGCATCGGGGAGCATGGCTTTGATTTCCGCCGCCTTTTTCTCGATATCCTCAACTCTGTTATAGAGATAATAAACCTGACCGCCCCTGCGAAGCTCCTGCTCCATTGCCTGAACGAGAACGGGCATATTGTGCTCAATAACATAGGTCTGAACGGGCTGTCTGTCCTGCGGAGCCTCTTCGAGCACCGACATATCCCTGATACCCGTCATCGCCATGTTGAGCGTACGGGGAATGGGAGTTGCCGTGAGTGTGAGAACATCAACGGCAGGGAAAAGAGTTTTGAGCTTTTCTTTCTGGGCAACGCCGAAACGCTGCTCCTCATCAATGATAATCAGTCCGAGATCACGGAACTGAACATCCTTTGAAATTATGCGGTGAGTACCGACAACAATATCAACCGAGCCGCGGCGCAGACCGTTTATTGTTTTATCAATTTCTTTTCTCGTGCAGAATCTTGAAAGCATGCCCGCTTCAATCGGGAAGCCTTCAAAGCGTCGGAGAATTGTCTGATAGTGCTGAAGTGCAAGAATGGTTGTGGGAACCATGATTGCGCATTGCTTTCCGTCGGCAATGCACTTGAATACCGCACGCAGAGCAACCTCGGTTTTACCGAAGCCGACATCTCCGCAGAGCAGTCTGTCCATGGGATAGGGTTTTTCCATATCCTTCTTTATTTCGTGAATACAGCGGAGCTGGTCATCCGTTTCAACGAATTCAAAACGGCGTTCAAAATCATTCTGCATATCAATGTCGGGCGAGAATGAATGCCCCTGAACCTTGATTCGCTTGGAATAAAGCTCAATGAGTTCCTTTGCCATATCCTTGACTGCACTCTTGACTCTTGAACGGGTTTTCTGCCAGTCCTTGCCGCCGAGCTTGCTGAGCTTCAGCGGTTTTTCGTCGCTCTTGGGTCCGATGTATTTTGAAACCTGGTCAAGCTGTGTTACGGGCACATAAAGATTATCGCCCTTGTCATACTGAATTTTGATGTAGTCCTTGGTGTTTCCCGAGGCTTCAAGAGTCTGAATTCCCTCAAAAATTCCGATACCGTGGGTTGCGTGAACAACATATTCGCCTCTGTGAAGCTCGTCAAGATTGTTGAATGCGTTTTTGACTCTCTTTGAAGAAACAACCCTGTTTTTGCTGACGGTACGGCTTCTGTAGGTTATAAGAGTGAATTTTGCGGCAGGATATTCAAAACCGTATGAAAGACCGCCGGGAAGAACGCAGACGGTTTTCGGCGGGAACTCCGCAGGGGGAACGGGGCAGAAAAGAGCAGGGATGCCCTCGTTTTCAAGGTCATCGGCAAGGGTTTTTGCACTTTTATCCGTTCCTGCAAGAATTGCACATGAATTGCCGAGCTTGCGTATTGCCTGCAAATCGTCAACGATAGCGGAAAAAGTTCCGTTCCACGGTGCAATCTGCTTTGCGGTGAAGGTTATCAGTTCCTTGACGGGAGTGTCAAAGCTTCCGCGGGGAAGATTGTCAAGATAAACCGCACCGAACTTCTCATATGCCGCAAAAAGCTCGTGCTGCTGAAGAATATAGCGGTCAAGTCCCTTGCAAAGAGTTCCGTCCTGAAAAAGACCCTTGACGGTTTCGTTCATAAGCATGCATGCGGCACCGTGTTTATCCTTGACGGCAAAGCTTTCGCAAACGAAAAGCATGGCGCCGTTTGCATAATCAAAAATACTTGCGCTGTCGGGATAAATCAGCGGCATATATTTATCAAATGAAGAAAGACGCACTCCGTCATTGAGGCTGCTTAAATCTTCTTCAAGTTTTTTAAGGGCATCGCCCTTTATTTTTTTATCGGAAATGTGGCGTTCGATGAGGGCTGTAAGCATTTCATCGGTGCAGAGAATTTCTCTTGCGGGAGTGATACGGATTTCATCGGTCATATCCGTTCTTCTCTGGCTTTCAAGCTCAAAGAATGCAATGCTGTCAACCGCATCTCCCCAGAATTCAACTCTGCAGGGAAGCTTTGAATCGGGCGGAAAGAAATCAAGAATTCCGCCTCTGAGGGCAAACTGACCGGGTCCGTCAACCTGCTCGCTTCGGGTGTAGCCGCAACGGATAAGGCTCAGCAGAAGCTCGTCAATCTCATATTCCTCGCCGACGGTAACGGCAAAGCTGTTGTTCATCAGCATTGCGGGGGGCACGGTGAGCTGGCTTGCCGCTTCGGCAGAGAGAACAACCGCATCATAGTCGCCCGAAAGCATTTTATCAAGCACCTTGAGTCTTGCGTGCTCATATTCTCTTGAAACAGTTTCATGGGTGCGGAATGAAAAATCCCTTGCAGGATAAAGCAGGGCATTTATGCCGAATGCTTCCATATCCTGACGCATTCTTGTTGCCTGAGCCTCGTCGGGAGTAATGACGAGAGCTTTTTTCAGAAGGCACATGCACATTGAAGCGATGACATGGGATTTGTGGACATGCGAAAGCCCCGTCACGCCGCTCGGCAGACGGTTTTTCTTTATCACCGAAGCTAAATTCATAAACTCCGGCGTCAGTTTTGCAATTTCGGTGTAGCAGTTCATATTTTTGCCTTTTCAATCAATATATTAACTATTATATAATACATTTTATTCCGATTTCAGTCAAGGAAGAATAAAATATTTTGAAAAAGTGAACCTTTCAAAAAATAATGTTGTCTTTATCTTTGAGAAAATATTTTACTGATGTACCTATAAATAGTGTACCAAAAGGTTGACTATTTTTAGGCGATGATGTAAAATAGAAAAAAACAAAACGGAGGTTACTCAGAATGAAAAAAGCAAAATCATTTATCGCAGCAATGCTTGCCGTTATTATGGCGGTATGCATGATTCCTTTCGCATCGGCACTTGAAGCAGGCGACACGGTTACATGGACATTTGACCATACAGACGAGATGGAATACACATATGCAGGCAGACTTTTTGCAACAAACAAAATCACAAACGAAGATTATTATCCCGAGGTTTATACTTTTAATGCCGACAAGAGCGGATATTATTCGGTTGAAATCGGATACGGCGATTTCTTTGTTGCAGAAACCTTTGATTTCACAGAAGGAAAAGCACATGAATACCGTGAATGCATTTATTCTGTATCCGGAAATGAAGAAGTTTATTATTTCGATGCATCCGAGACCGTGGCAATAGGTGTATACAGCTATGAAAAAGGCGGAGAGCTCAATATCGAATATTACGGTGCCGAAATCAGCGAAATTATTATGGCAAACGATATGCTCGATAACCTTATTATCGACTGCGATATTCCTGCAAATTCCGCTGAATTTTCACTTTTCGCAAACGCAACCGTAGTTTTTGATTCAGGCAAATCGGTAAAGACAGAAGTCATTGATTTTGAAACCGCAGACGGCGAAAATGTCAAGGAAGGCGAAAACGAAGTCAATGCAGTTGTTCTCGGCGAAGAATTTGCATACACAATGACTGCATGCAGAGCTGCTGCAGTTGTTAAGAGCATGTCACTCACCAACAGCGGTAATTACACATATATTTACGAAGATTTCAAGGGCTTTTACAGAGGCATGGATATCACCGATGAATATATCGAAGTTACTTTTGCAGACGGTAAAAGTCTTGCCTGCCCCTATAACGGCGATTTCAGAAGAGCAGATTTCTGTAACGGCCGTTCATATAATGTTTTTGCAAGATATAACGATTATGCAAGAACTCTTGAATTAGGCTTTGCAAGCGAAGTGAATGCAACCGCTTCTCATGATCAGTGTTATGTTGTAACAAGCTATGGTTGCGAGATAATTGAAGGAGATATTGACCACAACCTTGCAATGCTGGAGGAATATAATCAATTGTGGATAGATGCAGCCGGACTGAATAATATCGGATTTGGAAGCAACCCTGAGATTTTGTTAGATGCTATTGTGGCAATATTCAGAAATGCATTTGATTGCTTTACTTACTGTATCAAATCTCTTGTGAATATTTATTTTTAAAAGTTCAATAACCTTTACCGCCTTACGGAGTTTTATCCGTGAGGCGGTTTTTTTAAATAAAAATTAACCGTATTGTCATAATTTTGTAATTGTGCTGTATTTATTGATGTGATATACTTTTATTACCAAATCAATTACGAATTACGCATTATGCATTACGAATTAAATTTCCTGTGGGGGGAAAATAATGAAAAACATAAAATTCAAAAAGAAAAAAAGAATTCCTTCTTATGTGATTGCGGCAATATGCGTTGTTGTTACTGCTGTTGTTGTTGCGGGAATTTTTGTTGCGGTCAGGTTGGCGAAAGACGGCGGCAAGGAAACAGATGCGGCAGGATATACTTTCTCGACCGAAGGTTTTGAGAATGTTTCCGACATCAAGAGCCTCAATGAAGAAATGGCAGTTTTCACCGATTATGCAAGCGGCAAAAAAGGTCTTATGAGCCTTGACGGAAAAATAACCGAAGAGGCAGAGCACAATGATTTTTCCGTTGTCAGCGACACCTGGAGAAACTACCGCTACATTGCCGACAGCCCACGCTCCGAATATCTTCTGCTTGTTGACAAAGAAACAAAAACCGTCACGAGCCGTCAGTATCACGGACTTACCTCGCCCGAGCTTATTCCCTGCTGGCACGAAGAGGTGAAGCATCTTGCGTGGACAGACGAAATCGGCTACGCAGGTGAAGTCAGAACGAGCGAAGTCAGCCTTGCACCGGGTCTTTATCCCGTTGCAAATTCGCTCAAAGAGGGTGCAAAATACGGATTCGTGAGCCATATTCTCCGCCTTGATATTGCACTTCTTTATGAGAATGCACTCGATTTTTCAGACGGTCTTGCGGCTGTTAAAAAAGAAGGCAAATGGGGCTATATCAATGAAAGCGGCGTTACCGTTATTCCGTGTGAATTTGATTCGTGCTCAACGGTTGACGCAATGAAAAAAGACTGTGCCTTCAGCTTCAGAAACGGTCTTGCTCCTGTTTGCAAAAACGGAAAATTCGGAATTATCAACAAAAAAGCAGAAACGGTTGTTGATTTCTCGTTTGACAGAATAATTCAGGGCAGCGGCGGAATTTATCTTGCACTCAAAGAAGGAAAATGGGGAGTTATCACCGTTAAAGAGGAATTCATGCCTGCCGAAACAACGGCATCGCCCGAAACCGCGGCGGAAAGCGGAGAGGTTGTTGCAAGAGGCAGCTACACCGTCAAAACCGCAGGCAGCGTTCTCAACATGAGAAAAGAGGCATACGCACAGTCTGATCTGGTTGCAAAAATCCCCAACGGTGCGGTTATCAGCGTTTCAAAAGCCGTTCCCGGCTGGGCATATGCAAAATATAATTCATTCAGCGGCTGGGTGAGTGCAAAATTCCTTGTTCCCGTGACCGAAATCACCGCGGCACAGACTGTTGCAGACACCTCGGCACCTGCCGCATAAAAAATCTTACTATTTTTTCAAAAAACTGTTGACCGAATTGATTTTATCGGGTATACTACATCTTGTATGGTGTTAATTCACCATTTCTGCATTTGTGAGCAACAATGTCAGAGCCATCCGATAAAAGACGGAGAACGGTTTGCCTGTTCTCCGTCTTTTATCATTCAGAGGTAAAATATGAAAAAAATTCTGATTTCTGCCTGCCTGATTGCGGTGGGAGCGGCTTATCTGTGGTGGGGTAATAACAGTCTTTCCGTCGGTAGTCATACGGTTAAGAATGCGAAAATCCCCGACTGTTTTGACGGATACAGAATAGTTCAGCTTTCCGATGTGCATAACAAGGATTTCGACGGCAGGCTGTTCGAAAAAGTAAAAAAACTTTCACCCGACATTATTGTTATAACGGGTGACCTTGTCGATAGCCGAAGAACCGATATTTCTGCTGCCGAAAAATTTATAACCGAGCTTCTGCCCGTTGCTCCCGTTTATTATGTAACGGGCAACCATGAATCGAGGATTGAAAAATATACCGTTTTGCGTGAAATGCTTGAGAAAAACGGTGTTGAGGTGCTTGACGGAAAAACGCGTAAAATCGAAAAAGACGGAGAAACGATAACCGTTACGGGAATTGATGATGAGATGTTTTTCGGTTCGGAAGATCCGAGCAAAAGAAAAGCTGTTTTTGCCGAAAAGCTTGAAGAGCTTGCCGCAGATAAGGGTGAAGGCTTCGGAATTCTGCTTTCTCACCGACCCGAGCTGATTGATGTCTATGCCGATTGCGGTTTTGACCTTGCATTCACGGGACACGCTCACGGCGGACAGATTCGTCTTCCGTTTGTCGGCGGAATTCTGGCACCGAACCAAGGTTTTTTTCCTGAATACGATGCAGGTGTGTTTGAAAAAAACGGACTGACTATGATTGTTTCAAGGGGACTCGGTAACAGCTTGTTCCCGTTAAGAGTTTTTAATCGCCCCGAAATAATTGTATGTGAATTGGAGAAATAATAATGAAAATAATCAAAAAACTGATTTTTGCCGTTATCTGCATCGGTCTTGTTGGTGCTGTTGCGGTTTTCGGCATTGATTTTTATGTGAAAAAGAGCACGGAAAAATATGTGCTGACTCCCGAAAACGCAGGCGAAGGCTATGACTGCATTCTTGTTCTCGGATGCGGTGTTCACGGAGATACTCCGAGTCATATGCTCGAGGACAGGCTTCTTCAGGGCGTTGAGCTTTGCAAAAACGGTGCGAGCGAAAAACTGCTCATGAGCGGTGACCACGGCAGGAAAAACTACGATGAAGTCAATGTGATGAAGGATTTCGCGGTTGAAAGAGGCATTGACTCCGAAGATGTTTTTATGGACCACGCAGGTTTTTCCACCTATGAGAGCATGTACCGTGCGAGGGATATTTTCAAGGCAGAGAAAATTCTGATTGTAACTCAGGATTATCATCTTTACAGAGCAATTTACGATGCCCGTGCACTCGGTCTTGATGCATACGGTGTTGCATCCAATCCGAGAAGCTATTCGGGTCAGCTTTACAGAGATATAAGAGAAATTCTTGCAAGAAATAAGGATTTTGTTTATTCAATAATTCAGCCCGAGCCAACTTATCTCGGCGAAGCAATTCCCGTGCAGGGCAACGGCAACGAAACAAACGGATAGAGGTATATTATGACTGGAATAATTCTTCTTGATAAGCCCGAGGGCATAACCTCATTCGGGGCTGTTGCAAGGGTGCGACGCATATGCTCCGAGAAAAAATGCGGTCACACGGGCACTCTTGACCCCATGGCAACGGGAGTTCTGACAATCATGCTCGGCGGAGCAACAAGATTCTGTGAGCTTCTTCCGGGACACGATAAGGCATATGTTGCGTCTTTCCGTCTCGGCACGGTTACGGATACTCTTGATATAACGGGAAAAATTCTTGAAACAAGAGAGGTTACTGCAACAGCGGAGCAGGTCAGAGAAAAGCTGACGGAGTTTGTCGGAGAAATAAGCCAGCTTCCCCCTATGTATTCGGCAGTTTCGGTTGACGGAAAAAGGCTTTATGAGCTTGCCCGTCAGGGAATCGAGGTTGAAAGGAAGGCAAGGCAGGTAACCGTTTATTCAATTGAAATGCTTTCGGAAAACGAAGAAAGCGGTGAATATACAATTTCTGTTGAGTGCTCGTTGGGTACATATATCCGCTCTTTGATTTCCGATCTCGGTGAAGCACTCGGATGCGGTGCGGTTATGACGGATTTGCGCCGAACGAAGGCAAACGGCTTCGGAATTGAAAATGCAGTTACTCTTGAAGAGCTTTCTGCCGCCGCCGAAAACGGCACTCTTGAAGAGCTGATTATTCCGGTTGATAAAGCGTTGGAGGAATATCCCGTTATAAAAGTTACCGCCGCTCAGGCAAAACGCTTTTCAAACGGCGGTGAACTCGACCTGCAAAGGCTGAAATATCCACGTATGCTCGGTTATTTCAGAATATATGATCCCGAAAACCGCTTCATCGGTCTCGGCGAAATCGGCACGGGCGACAGTCTTGCAGTCAAAAGAGTTTATCAGGGATGATTTTCAATGAAAAATGAATAATGAAAAATTAAAAATTAAGGGTCGTTTTTTATATAATATTGCTTATCCCTCGGCTCCTTTTAATACAAAATAAAGCAAAATACCGTGTTCTGTTTTTCTCAACTGTTGGTTGATACGGCAAAAACAACCGTTGGTTAAGCTGTTTCAACCTTTCGTTTGTTGACTCAACCGAAGGCTTTTGACAAAATGAAATCGGCAAAAGCAGCCAAATCCAAAAACGAAGGAGAATGTATCGTGAACCTCGGAAACAATATTTATGAAAGAAGAAAAGCAAAAGGTCTGACTCAGGAGGAGCTTGCCGCAAAGCTCGGAGTATCACCGCAGGCGGTATCAAAATGGGAGAATAATCTGTCATGTCCCGACATTATGCTGTTGCCCGAAATTTCAAAAATCTTCGGAGTCACCGTTGACGAGTTGCTGAGCACGGAATACCGTGCGGCTGAAACAGAACCCGTTAAAGAAGAAAAAATTTTTTCTGAGCCTGAACCGACATACAAAGAACCTGTTTTCAGCGGAAAGAAAGCAACGGCACTTCTTATCACAACAGAAAGAAACGGAAAAACTTCAAATGTTAAGTTTCCTCTCGGAATAGTGCGGTTCGGACTCAATTTAGGCAGTATTTTCGGCGGTATCACGGGAGAGCAGGCAAGTGTAATTGATAATGCGGTAAAAACAGGTCTTTCAGGTGAAATTCTTTCGGTTGACGGCGAAAACGGTGAAAAGGTCATAATAAGTATTATATAATTTTAAAAAAATACTTGATATTTCTGTTTTTGTGTGTTAGAATACGAACAGTAGGATTATGAAACATGAGAGTGGGGCGACCCGCTCTTTTGTTTGTGCTGAAATCATTTTTCATAAAAAGAAATATAAAGGAGAACTGACCTATGGCTAAAGGAAAGGGCGGCAATACTGTTGCCGCTGTCTGGGAAATCGCAGAGCCTATTGCTAAGGAGCTCGGGCTTGAAATCTGGGATATCCGTTTTGTCAAGGAAGGCACAGACTGGTTTTTGAGAATAATCATCGATAAAGACGGCGGAGTCGGTATCACCGACTGTGAAAACATGAGCCGTGCAATCGACAAGCCCCTCGATGAGGCAGACCCCATTGAGCAGAGCTACTGCCTTGAGGTTTCGTCACCCGGACTTGAAAGAGATTTAACAAGAGAAACTCATTTTGAAGCCTGCAAGGGTGAAAAAATAAAGGTTAAAATGATAAGAGCCGTTGAAGGTGTGCGTGAATTTTCGGGAATCCTTGAGGATTTTGACGGAAAGCTCATCACTCTCCGCCTTGAAGACGGCAACGCAATGTGCTTTGAGAAAAAAGAAACAAGCTATATCAAGCTTGATGACTTCAGTTTTTAATTGAAAGGAAGGATCCGGAAAAATGAACAACAGCGAATTTTTTGAGGCAGTCAGACTCCTCAGCAAGGAAAAGAAAATTGCAGAGGACGGCCTGCTTGAGGGTATTCAGAGAGCAATCGTAACCGCAGTAAAGAGAGACTACAATAATAAGGATATCGTATTCTGCGATATCGATAAGGAAAAAGCAAAAATCAGAGTTTTTGTCCGCAAGAATGTTGTTACCGAAATCCTCGACCCCGATGAGGATATGACGGTAGAGCAGGCTCAGAGATTCAAGAAGAATGCAATTGCAGGCGATATCATTGAAATCGAGCTTGAAACAAAGGAAGTCAGCCGTATTGCCGCAGAAAAAGGCAAGCACATTCTCCGTCAGGCAATCAGAGAGGCTGAGCACGGACAGATCAAAGAAGAATTCCAGAGCAAGAATCAGGAAATCGTTACCGCTAAAATTTCAAAGATTGATCCCGTTACTCTTGATGCAATCGTTGAAATCGGCAAGCTCACCGAAAAGCTTCTCAGAAGCGAGCAGCTTCCCACCGATAACTTCAGTGAAGGCGACATCGTCAAGGTGTTCATTGCAGACATCAGAGATGCAACAAAGGGACCCAAGGCAACCATTTCAAGAACTCATCCCGGTCTTGTAAGACGCCTTCTTGAAAGCGAAGTTCCCGAAATTTTTGACGGTACCGTTGAAATCAAGTCTGTTTCCCGTGAAGCAGGCTCAAGAAGCAAGATTGCTGTTTACAGTGCAGACGAAAATGTTGATCCCGTCGGTGCATGTATCGGTCAGAGAGGCGCAAGAGTCAACAAGATTGTTGATCTCCTTGGCGGCGAAAAGCTTGATATCGTTCGTTACAGCGAAAATCCCGCAGAGTTTGTTGCGGCTTCACTTGCTCCCGCAGATGTTATTTCGGTTACAATCGAAAACGAAGAGGAGCATTCCTGCAAGGTAGTTGTTCCCAACAGCCAGCTTTCACTCGCTATCGGTAACAAGGGTCAGAATGCACGCCTTGCCGCAAAGCTTACAGGCTGGAAAATTGACATCAATCCCGAAACAGAAGAACCTGTTATCAATTTTGACGAATAAGAGGTAAAACCTTATGCAAACACGCAGGATTCCCATGAGAAAATGCACGGGCTGCAATGAAATGAAGCCCAAAAAAGAGCTGGTAAGGGTTGTCAGAAGCCCCGAAGGCGAAATATCGCTTGACTTAACGGGCAAAAAACCCGGAAGAGGTGCATATGTATGCCGCGATGCTGCCTGCCTTGCAAAAGCAAGAAAGGCAAAAAGGCTCGAAAAGGCATTTTCCTGTGAGATTCCCGACGGAGTCTACGAGAGAATGGAGGAAGAGCTGAAAAATGACAGATAATCCAAAGCTCCTCTCTCTTCTCGGCATGTGCCGCAAAGCAAAAAAGCTCAGTTGCGGACACGATGCGGCAATAGGTTCAATCCGAAGCAGAAGCGCAAAGCTTTGCCTGTTGAGCAGTGATTCTTCTCAGCGGCTGAGAAAAGAGATTGAGCGTGAAGCGGCGTTTGACGGACGGAATATTCCCGTCGGGCAGCTTGCTTCAACAGCAGATGAAATAGGATGGGCAACGGGACTCAAATCAGCCGTGCTCACAGTTAATGACGAAGGCTTTGCGAAAACGATGCTTTCACTTCTTACCACAGGGGAGGTTAATCTATGATAAATAAATACAGAGTACATGAAGTTGCAAAAGATTTTGATGTTAAAAGCAACATAGTTGTTGATTTGCTTCAGGCACATTTTGACGGTCAGAAAAAGCACATGACCGTTCTTGAAGATGATGAGCTTGATCTTATCTTTGAAACCTTTACCAAAGATAATCAGGTAGAGGATCTCAACGAATATTTTGAGTATATGCCTGCTGCAAAGAAGGCAAAGGAAGAGAAGAAGGAAGAAGAAAAAGCTCCCGAAGCTCCCGCCGCAAAGCCTGCAGCAGAAGAAAAGAAGCCCGAGAAAAAGGCTGAAAAGAAGGCAGATAAAAAGCCCGAAGAAAAGAAAGAGCAGAAGGCTGAAAAGAAGCCCGAAAAGAAGGAAGAGCCCAAGCAGAATGCTCAGCAGTCAAAGCCCGGCAAGCTTCCTCCCATGCCTCAGAAGAAGCAGCCCAAGGCTGAAGAGGTTAAGGAATCAAGGCCTATGCAGTCAAGAACAAAGGGCGAAATGCGTACAATTGACACCCGTGCAGATAATGTTGACCTTGAAAAATATAACGAGAGATATGAAAATATTGCTCCCGAAAACAAAACAAAGCAGCATGAGGGTGCAGTTAAAAAGCAGAAGCTCAAGCAGAAGAGCCAGCAGTACAGAAAGCAGGGCGGAATGCGTTCATCAAGACGCGAAACAGAGGCAGAAAGACTCAAGAGAATTGCTGCCGAAAGAGCAAAGAAGCCCCAGATGCAGCTCAAGCTTCCCGAGGAAATCACCGTCGGCGACCTTGCAGCAATGCTCAAGATGACAGCGGCAGAGGTTATCAAAAAGCTCTTCACTCTCGGTCAGATGGCAACCGTAAACGAAGTTCTCGACTACGAAACCGCAGCTATCGTTGCAGAAGAGCTCGGTGCAAAGGTTGAGAAGGAAGTTGTTATCACCATCGAAGACAGAATCATCGACGACCATGTTGACGATGAAAGCGAGCTTATCGCAAGAGACCCCGTTGTTGTTGTTATGGGTCATGTTGACCACGGTAAAACTTCACTTCTTGACGCAATCAGAAATACCTCCGTTACAGCAACCGAAGCAGGCGGTATCACTCCGCATATCGGTGCTTACAGAGTTGACCTTAACGGACAGAAGATAACATTCCTTGACACTCCCGGTCACGCAGCGTTCACATCGATGCGTCTGAGAGGTGCAATGGCAACGGATATTGCTATCCTTGTTGTTGCTGCCGATGACGGTATCATGCCTCAGACAATTGAAGCTATCAACCATGCAAAGGCTGCAGGAGTTCAGATTATTGTTGCTATCAACAAGATGGATAAACCCGCCGCAAATCCCGACAGAGTCCTTCAGCAGCTCACAGAGCATGAGCTTGTTCCCGAAGAATGGGGCGGCGAAACAATCTGCGTTCCCGTTTCGGCACACACAAGAATGGGTATTGATTCACTTCTCGAATCAGTTCTTCTCGTTGCTGAAATGCAGGAGCTCAAAGCTAACCCCAACCGCTCGGCAAAGGGCGTTGTTATCGAAGCAAAGCTCGACAAGGGCAGAGGTCCCGTTTCAACCCTTCTTGTTCAGAACGGTACTCTCAAATCAGGCGATATCATTGTTGCAGGTACTTCCGTCGGCCGTGTAAGAGTTATGACCGACGATAAGGGCAGAAAGGTTACCGAAGCAGGTCCCTCCGTTCCCGTTGAAATCATGGGTCTTGCTGAAGTTCCCCAGGCAGGCGACGGCTTTGACGCAGTTAACGACGAGCGTCTTGCAAGAGAGCTTGTTGAACAGAGAAAATCAAAGGCGAAGGAAGAGCAGTTCAAGGAATTCCAGAAGGTTACTCTTGATAACCTCTTTGCTTCAATTCAGGAAGGTCAGCTCAAAGACCTCAATATCATCATCAAAGCCGATGTTCAGGGTTCTGCAGAAGCAGTCAAGCAGAATCTCATCAAGCTTTCAAATGAAGAAGTCCGTGTTAAGGTTATCCACAGCGGCGTAGGTGCGATTGTTGAAAGCGATGTTATGCTTGCAAACGCATCAAATGCAATCATCGTCGGCTTCAATGTAAGACCCGATAATGTTGCTGCAGAAGTTGCAGAGCGTGACGGCGTTGATGTAAGAACCTACAGAGTTATCTATGAATGCATCGAAGAGGTTGAAGCTGCTATCAAGGGTATGCTTGCTCCCAAGTTCAGAGATGTTGATATCGGTAAAGCAGAGGTTCGTCAGGTTGTCAAGATTTCATCAGTCGGCAATATCGCAGGCTGCCATGTTACAAACGGTAAGATTACCAGAGGCGCAAAGATCAGAGTTGTGCGTGACGGTATCGTTATTGCAGAAGACGAAATGGCTTCACTCCGCCGTTTCAAGGATGATGTCAAGGAAGTTGCAACAGGCTTTGACTGCGGTATCGGTCTTAACAAATTCAACGATATCAAGGAAGGCGATGTATTCGAAGCCTTCGTTACAGAGGAGTACAGAGATTAATGGCAGGATACAGAATTGACAGAGTGTCCGAAGATATAAGAAGAGAAATTGCCGCCATCATGCGTGAGCTTAAAGACCCGAGAATTCAGGGAATGCTCACCGTTGTCAATGTTGAGGTCAGTTCCGATGCTTCCTTTGCGAAGGTTTATGTCAGCGCAATGGAAGGCATCGAAACCGCAAAGCTTGCGGTCAAGGGTCTGACAAGTGCAACGGGATTTATCCGCAGAGAGGTCGGAAAAAGGCTTCATCTTCGCAAAACTCCCGAGCTTAAGTTTGTTGCCGATGACTCAATCGAAAAGGGTATGGGCATTGCAAGAATGCTTGGCAACATGACTGAAAATGATTAAAAGGAGCGTCAATCCATGAGAATTGACCTGCGTGAAACCGCTAATATTCTTGAAAAATCCGATAATATTTTGTTACTGTGCCACGCACATCCCGACGGAGATACTCTCGGCAGTGCAACCGCTCTTGCTCATGCTCTTTCGGCAAAGGGCAAGAAGATAAGGGTTGAATGCTCTGACCCCATTCCCAAGGACTTCGGATTCATGTTTGAAGGTCTTGAAAATACGGAGTCCGAGCCCGCTCTTATTGCGGCGATTGATGTTGCGGATATCAAGCTTCTCGGAAGAGAATCTGAGGGTAAATATCAGGGCAGAATAGACCTCTGCATTGACCATCACGGTTCAAATATGATGTATGCGGATAATGTTTGTCTTGAACCCGAATCTGCATCAACGGCAGAGATGATGTATCTTCTTCTCAACGAAATCGGTGCTGAAATAACTCCGCAGATTGCATCGTGCCTTTTCACGGGAGTTACAACCGACACGGGATGCATGCGTTTTTCAAACACAACCGCAAGAACATTTGAAATTGCGGCGGAGCTTGCAAAGAAGGGTGCGGATACTTATAATATTATCCAGACCTTCTTTGAAACAAAGACCAAAACCTTTGCCGCTCTTGAAAGACTTGCGCTCGACAGCATGAGATTTTATTTCTCTGACCGCTGTGCGGTTATCTGTGTAACGCAGGATATGTATAAGCGAAGCGGCTCGGATGAGAGCGAGGTTGACCGTCTTTCAAATCTGCCCCGTCAGATTGAGGGCGTTCTTGTCGGCGTTACGATGAGAGAGCTTAAAGACGGCAATTTCAAGGCATCTGTACGCACTCACGGTGACATTGATGCATCCGCTATCTGCAAAAGACTCGGCGGCGGCGGTCATATGGGTGCCGCAGGCTGTACTCTTTACGGCACAAAACAGCAGGCAATCAATTCCCTGCTTAAAGAAATTCAGGCGGAAATCGACGCTTTTGTAATTGATTAAAATTTATTCCCCCGTACTTCTGAAAGTATGGGGGAAAATTATTTTAAAAATTTAAAAATAACTCTTGACATTTGCGTATTACTCTGTTATAATCTCTCTTGCAGTTGCGGATGTAGCTCATCTGGTAGAGCGCCACCTTGCCAAGGTGGAGGTAGCGAGTTCGAGCCTCGTCATCCGCTCCAGAATAAAAACCTCGTCTTAATGACGAGGTTTTTTGTTTCCCGATAAAGTTGCTGAATACCGTTTTTTCTCCCTCGATGTATCTTTAAACACCTTCGGTCGAAGAAAACTGCATTCACCTTCCTTTCCCGACAAACATGAAATAACATATTGATTATCTTATAAATATATGTTAATATAACATCATCAACGAAAGGAGAATATAATTATGATCGGTTTAGGCAAATGGGCTTGCAGCGTTAACACAATGTTTTTTTCAGGCGAAGTAAAACTCAATGTTTTTGATAACAACGGTGAATACGGCTTTGAGGTTGAGATTCCCGGAATTCAGATTCCCGATATCGAAATAAAGAGCGTTGAAGAGGATGACGATACCGTCAATGCAGTTGTTCAGACCTCTCTTCTTCCCGGCAAGGATATCGAACTCAATGTTACCTTTGACGGCGATGAGTTTGACGGCTTCCTCAAAATCCCCTTCATCGGCAAGGTGAAATTCAAAGACGGCCACAGAGTTGAAGAATAAAAGATAACAGGCGTGATTTCGGTCACGCCTGTTTTGTTTTTTATGTGTTATTTATTTTTATATTTATCCATTTCAATAAGGATGCGGTATATCTGTTTTTGTTCGTCAACTGTTTTTGCACAGAGAAATTCATAACATTCAAGAGGAATGTTTCTTTCGGTACCGTTTTCTTCGCCGAGTTTTTCGAAAAGCCTGGAAAGAGGTAGGTTTAAAGCAGAAGAAATTTTTTCAATGCTTTCAAGTGTTGCATTTTTCTCTCCACGCTCAATCTGACCTATATATGTGTGATGACAGCCCGAAAGCTCTGCAAGTTTTTCCTGGCTGAGACCAAGCTGATTTCTGTAATTGCGTATTCTGTGTCCGACTGATTTGGCAATCTCGCTCATAATTACAAACCATTCCTTTTTATAGGATATAGAAATAGTCTATAAATATTTAAATAATTATTCCACAGACTATTGATATTGTTTGCAATATGATGTATACTATAGATATCAAAAACACAAGTTTTGTTATTTATAGTATGTAAATCTTAAATGACCACTATACACAAAACATTCAGGAGTTGCGCATTTTAAATGCCCCGCTCAGATGCTTCTTAAACGAAGAAGAAAAGGATAGAGAGGTCATTAATAAGATAGCCCGGAGAACATTTTCGATTCTCCGGGCGATTTTATGTTTAATTATCGTAGTATCAGATGTAAGGGTGATTCTTTTTTTGAATTCCTTCGTCTTTTTTTATTCCACAAATGTTACATCTGCAAATTCTGCACCGACATATTCCGCAAGGGCGGTCGGCTCAATACCGAGCATTGTTCCTCTGACGCCTGCACTGACATAGATTTTGTCAAAAAGCGTTGCGGTTTCGTCGATAACGGTGGGGAACTGCTTTTTCATTCCCACGGGCGAGCAACCGCCTCTGATATAGCCCGTTGTTTTGAGTAAATCTTTGACGGGAATCATCTCAACCTTCTTTTCGCCGAAGGCTTTTGCTGTCTTTTTGAGGTCAAGCTCCTCGCAGGTCGGAATACAGCAGACGCCGAAGCCGTTTTTATCTCCGCAGAAAACAAGAGTTTTGAATACCTGAGACGGGTCTTTGCCCGTCTTTTTTGCTATGGAGTTGCCCGAAAGATCGTTTTCGTCAACGGGATATTCCATTATTTCAAACGGAATTTTTGCACTTTCGAGCAATCGCATTGCATTTGTTTTGGTCATATAATCACTGCTTTTTCGGCGGGAGCAAGCCCCGCCCTACATTATATTATTTCTTTGAAATTCTGAATTCAAACTCAATCTTCTTATGGCTGTTGAGCCTGTATTCCTTGTGAAGATGTGCACAGCCGGGCATATCGCCGCCGACACCTCTCATTGCACCGTCGATGCTCAGGGTAATGCAGTTATCCTTATCAAGCTCATAAAGATGTTCTGCCTTGTCAAGCTTTTCGGGATTATAGTAGCCGAGGTTGAAGCCGAAGGGCTTATCCATGGCATCAATTCTGATTCCGAAGCCCGAGCGGTCGCTGACGGAAAGGCTTCTGACATCGGTTCTGTGTCCGTTTTCCTGCGGACGCATATATCTGTGCTCAAGCTCTGCAACGGTCATTTCGTGCTTTGCGATTTTTGCACCCGTTTTTCTGTCAATATAAGTTTCGTGAGGACCTCTGCCATACCATTCGGCATTTTCGAGGGTGCTCTTGATGCCTACTCTCATGCCGATTTTGAGCATGGGAAGGAGCAGACCCATTGCACTGTGCTTAACGCTGACCTCACCTGCAGGAGAGAAGAGATAGGTTGTTTCAACGCCTGCAACAAAGGGTGCGTTCCAGTTGACCTTAACCTCAACGCCCGAGGGTGTTGACTGAGCCTTGACTGAGCGTGCAACGGTCTGGGAGGTTGTTCGTCTCCACTGATAGAGGGGATGAATTCCGTTGATCATCGGCACAAAGTTGAGATATTCTCTGTCATTATCGGTGAGTGCACGGAAGAAATCGGGTCTGAGGGGAGAGCCTTCTTCGATAATTTCTTTTTCGCCGTATTTGAGTGATGAAAGTGCACCTGCGGTGATTTTTGCGGTAAAGTCTTTGCCGATGATATTGACATTTGAGCCGCTCTTGAGGAATTTAAGGTCGCCCTTGGCAGGATTTCTCTTTGCGGCAGTTACTTCACGCAGAATGAACTGATTGAAGCTCTGCTCATAGCCTGCCTTTGCCCAGGGCTTATCTTTGTTGAGAACAAAGGTGAGAGTGAGGATAACCTCGCCTTCGGGATAATCCGCAAGGCATACGGGAAGCTGGATTTTTTCTTCCGAAAGAGGAGCAACTATAATATCTGTTATTTCTCCGCTCTTTATTTCGTCGCCGTTAACGGTGAGACTCCAGCGGAAATTATAATCCTCTGTTGAAATGAAGAGGTTTTTGTTCTTAATCTTAATGCGACCGTTTCTGCAGTCACAGTCAACCGCCTCAAGGTTTGAATAAACATTCTTGACCTCAAAATATGAGGGCTGCGGTTTTCTGTCGGCAGAAATAATGCCGTTTGCACAGAAATAATAGCTTGAAGCACCTTCGCCGAAGTCGCCGCCGTAGAGCCATTTTTCCTGTCCGTTTTCAACCTTGCGGATGGACTGGTCAACATAGTCCCAGATAAATCCGCCGCACATGTGGTTATATTTCTCGAAATCGTCTACATATTCCTTGAAATTGCCGAGGCTGTTTTCCATGGCATGAGCGAATTCGCAATAGATAACGGGATGAGTTTTGTAAATTTCTTCGGGAATGGGTTTGTTGTCTGCCGCAAGAACATTTGCAATATTTTCATAAGGACTGATTTTCAGTTCTTTTTGCTGACGCATGGCATCAACAACATATTCAACGGGATACATGCGGCTTATAAAATCGCTCTTTGTGAAATCAAAATCGCCTTCGTAGTGAATGGGTCTTGATTTATCGAGAGCAAGGATAGCGTTTTTTTCGTGGGTGAAGTTTGTGCCGTCGCCTGCCTCGTTGCCGAGCGACCAGAAGCATACGCATGCATGGCTTCTGTCACGGAGAACCATTCTTTCTGCTCTGTCTTCAACGGCTTCTTTGAATTCAAGATTGTCACCGGGGCAGTTTTTGCGGCGTACGCCGTGGCTTTCAACATCCGCTTCATCCATAACATAGAAGCCGAGTTCGTCACACAGATCATAGAAAATTTCTGCATCGGGATAGTGGCTTGTGCGGATTGCGTTTATGTTGGCACGCTTCATCAGATAAAGATCCTGATAATATCTTTCAAGAGGAACAGCCCAACCGTTGTCGGGGTCAAAATCATGGCGGTTAACACCCTTGATGATAACTCTTTTGCCGTTCATATAAAGGGTGTCGCCCTTGATTTCCATTCTCTTGAAGCCTATGCGGATGCTCTTTGCACTGAGCACCTTTCTGCCGCTCTTGAGGCAGAGAACAAGCTGATAGAGATTGGGCTCTTCTGCAGACCATGCCTTGACATTTTCTTCAATATATTCAAATTTTAATACTGTTTTTCCGCTTTTTGCATCGAGCTTTTCTGCGGCAACCTTCTTGGGCTTGCCGTCAACGATAATGGCTGCTTCGAGTGAGCAGTTCTGCTCTTCGCCGTAGTTCTGAAGGGTCACTTCAAGATTGAGAATACCGTTTGTGTAAGTATCATCGAGAGAAGCATCTGCAAAGAAATCACGGATGCAGAGCTTTTCTTCGGCATAAACATAAACATCTCTGTAAATACCCGAAAGGAACCACATATCCTGGTCTTCAAGATAGGTGCCGTCTGTGTAGCGGTAAACCTCAACGGTAATCTGATTTTCACCGATTCTGACATAATCCGTGATTCTGAATTCGGCAGGAGTCATCGAGCCCTGGGAATAGCCGACCTGTCTGCCGTTAATATAAAGGAAAAATCCTGCCTTGACTGCACCGAAATGAATGAAGATTTCTTTTCCTTCAAAGGTTTCGGGAATCTCAAAGGTGCGGCGGTATACGCCGATTTCATTGAGGTCATGATTGATTTTGGGGATTTCGCTCTTTACCGATGAAACAGCCGCAGGAAGAGAGCTGCAAAGATAAATGGGCTTGCCGTAGCCCTTGAGCTGCCAGAGTGAGGGAACAGGCATATCGTCCCAGCCGGAATCGTCAAAAAAATCGCCGTAGTAGTCGGTTCTTAAATCGTCAACGCCCTGCTGCCAATAGAATTTCCATGTGCCTGCAAGCGAAAAGCAGAGAGGAGCAGCGGCACCGTCAACGGCATCTTTGACCGAAGCGCGGGGTAAAGCAGTGTTGTGACCGTCTTCTTTATTAACTTTGATAATATACGGATTTTCCCAATATTTCAGTTCGGACATTTTTATCTTCCTTTCTGTGAACGGATATACATATACATTAATATAATAACATAAAGAAAATGAACGGTCAAGACCGTTCATAGTGTTCGGAAATATAAAAAAATAGCCGCCCTTTTGGGCAGCTAAATTAAGAGTGTCGGCGTCGACCTATCTTCCCGGGCCGCTTCCAGCCAAGTATTTTCGGCACTGTTGAGCTTAACTACCGTGTTCGGGATGGGAACGGGTGGACCCTCAACGTCATCAACACCGACTAAAAAACGCAACGGCGTTTTTTGAATGCTTGATGATTATATACCCATATTCACGATTTGTCAAGACTTTTTTCAAAAAAATTTTAAAAATTTTTAAATTTCTTCCGCAACAGCGGCAATTACGGTCATGTCGTCAAATTTTTCGCCGCATCTTCGCCGTGCCGCTTCAAGGATGTTTTCTGAAAATTCGCTTGCATCGGGTCCGCCTGCAAAGGCTTTGATTTCATCCTTCAGCCAACTGTTTCCAACGCCGAGAATACCGTCGCTGACCATAACAAGAGTGTCGCCGCCTCTGAGTCTGAAGGTGTAGCGGCTGAAACTGAGCTTGCTGAGAATCCCGAGCGGTGATGACGGGGTTTCAACGGTCCTGACCTTTCCCGTGCATGTGTAAAACGATGCCGCCGCTCCTGCTTTATAAAGAACGGTGTTGCCGCTGAAAAGGTCGATTTCCGCAACATCAAGGGTAGAAACGGATTCATCGTCGGATTTAACGGAGAGTGCGGAATTTGTTATGCTCAGAGCGGTGTCAAGGCTGATACCTGCTCGGATAAGACGGGAAAAAAGCTCAACCGTCATCGCGGAATCTATTGCCGCCCTGCCTCCAGTACCCATTCCGTCGCTGAGAATGATGTATGCTTTTGAATCCGTGCGGAAGCATTCAAAATAATCGCCGCAGAGCTTCTGATTTCCGCAGCTTGCAGCCGCAGAGCCGATGCGGACTTTAAAAAGCTCCTTGCGGACAAAAACAAGCTCTTTTCCGCTTTGGCATTCCCTGATTTTCGGGGAGTGAAGCTGGGCTTCAAGCTCACGGGAAAGCTCGGCGGTGAGCCGTGAAAGTGAGGTTGAAACAGGAATATCCTCAACTGTGCAGACAAGTTTCATTCCGCCCGACGGAGGGCTTATGCAGCTTACCGAAACAACATTGAAGCCGTTATCCGCAAGCACTCTCATCGCACTTTTTTCCTTGTTGAAAAGAATCTGAGCACCGTTTCCGATTTCGTCTGAAAGCTCCTTGAGAAGTGTTGATATCCAGTCAAGCTGACCGCAGGCAAGATCTCTGTTTCTTGCGGAATTTGCCTGCATTGCATTGACCGCTTTCTGCCCTGCATAAACACGGTTGAAGCTGTCGGCAATTCTCGGTACGCTCGGACATTTCGAGTTGAAATTCACCGAAAAATCCTCACAGCTCACCGTTTCTCCCTGCGAAAGCTTTTTAGTGATTTCCGAAAATTCTCCGTCTTCGGGACAAAATGTGTTTTTCAGCGGACATTCAGAGCAGACCCGTTCACGCACCCTCATGCACACAATAACATCGCCTGCGGGAGCCAGAGCTTCAATTCCTTTTGATACCGATGAAACGCATTCCGAAACAGAGCCGATTGCCTTTGCGGTTTCCCTGAGTCTTTCGCCTGCGGAACAGAATTCCGTTTCCGCACGGATTACGCCCGGTTCAACAATTTTGTTGCGGATTTTTTTCATGTATTTTCCCGGAACAGCCGAAAAAACGAATGCCGCTGTTGCCGCTTCCGCAAAGACCGAAACACCCTCCTGCGTACCGTCAAGCAGGGCGGCGATTCCTGCCGTGACAGAAAAAGTGAGGGCACAGGCAAATCTTCCGAATTTTGAAAAAATCCCCGAAAGAAGACCGCAGACACCGTAGCAGATGCTCAGGGCAACACCTGTTCCCGAAACGGCAATGCATCCGCCGAATGCAATACCCGCAATGCTGCCGCCTGAACGGCTGAAAAGATAAGCTGCCGTCAGAATCACAAATGCACCGAAGCACCTCGCAGGTCTGAATCCGAGAATGATGATCTGCGATGCACCGAGAAGAACGGTGCAAAGGCTTGCGATTATGCACACAAGCGAATGATTATCAAGCATATAGATATTTTGCCTGCGTTTTATGCAGTCAACGGTTCCCGAATAGAAAATAACCGAAACTCCGCAGAGAAGAGAGGAGCAGAAAATCAGGATAAATTCGTTCACAGACGGTATTTCCGAAAACATGACTGCGGTTTTGCAGACAAAACAGAAAACGAAGGTGCTGACAGAGAGAATGAGCTTGCGTTTCTGCCTTATTCCGAGTTTTTCGAGAAAAAATACTGTTCCCGCAACCCCTGCAAGAGGCAGGATTGCATTTATTGTTTCTCCCGTGTTCAACCTCAGTGCCGCACCGAGAATACCGCCGAGGCAGACAAAAACCGCTTCAATTCCCGTGCAGGCGGCGGCAAGACCCGTGCTCAGAGGCACCTGCATCGAAAGAAGCTCCGCTCCCGACAGAATAAAACCCGACACAAAATACAGAGTGCAGGTCAGGATTGCAACTCCTCTGTTCCACAGAGTGTCAGATATATCGGTTTTGATTGGTGCGGTTGTT
>JAZOVN010000182.1:0-2916 GCA_045658725.1 Acutalibacteraceae bacterium | reverse complement strand
TATTCGGAAAGCAATGCGTGGTCATTCATAGGTTTACAGCAATTTTCAGTTCTTACAGATGACCATTTGCGTTCAATTTCTTCAGCAGAATCATTGTTTATATCAACAACAATATCGGGATCATCACAACCCATCATAAACCAATCGGATGTTTCACCCTTAGGGCAGTGTCCTTTGTATGTCCATGTCTGCCAGTTATATGAACATTCACCAAAGAGCTTCAATATGTATTCCCATGTCGCAGTTCCGCGGCAAGGCGAAAATTCACCCGCAAGAACAGGCACATCGAACCCCCTGCTTGCATTATGCAAAGTAACTTCTCTGAAGCTTTCATCTGTATCGTCATAAAGGTGATACTGATACATAACATTTTCCCATCCACGCTCTGAAGGATGCGGTATGTCATCAGGTGTCCATATCGCCTCAAGTGTTATAATATGATCAGGGTCATTTGCTCTTACAGCATCATAAAGCATTGAATAAACATCATGATACTTGCTGTTGATTTTATCTTCGCCTTCGTAATCGCACATAGGTTCATTCATCAGGTCATAGGCGGCAACTGTTCCGTTACCCGCAAAATGGCGGGCAATTTCACTCCATAATTCACAGGCAAGTGAACGGAAACGGGCACCTTCCTCGGTTTCATCATAAAGCCTGCAATGATTTTCACGGCAACTGTGATGGGCTATGCTCTGATGACCGGGCACACCGTGCATATCAAGAATAACATACATTCCCCTTTTTTCGCATTCCTCAACAACCCAGTCAAGGCGTGAAAAATCTATTTCGCCGTTTTCTTTTCGTTTCCATGTGCCGTTATCATCAGTCTGAAAATTGCGGTACCAGAACGGCACACGCACGCAGGTAAAACCAAGCGATTGAATATAATCAAGGTCATATTCAGTGATATAATTATCTTCACGGATTTTTATAAGTCGGTCGGCTTCATTTTTGCCGAAACGGTTTTCAAGTGCGGTTACGATATCCCATTGAGCTTCTCCGCCTTTGAAAAATCCCATCCACAATCCATCAAGCAACCATCCGCCGAGATTTGTACCACGAAGAAAAACCTGTTTTCCTTCGGCATTGATAATTCTTTCACCCTCACAGTGAAGCATGCTGAGATTCATAATTTATCCTCCAAGACAATTCAAAATGTTATTTTTCAGTAACAGTTATGCCAAATATTATTTAAGACCAAGCTGATAGAAAGCTACCGCAGAAGCAGCGGCAACATTAAGCGAATCAACACCGTGATGCATCGGAATTTTCACGGTATAATCACAATCAGATATGGTTTTATCTGAAAGACCGTCACCTTCTGTTCCCATTATTATTGCGAGCTTATTTTCATTTGAAAGAACGGCATCATCAATACTTAAAGAATTATCTTTCAATGCCATGGCTACTGTTTTAAATCCGAGAGACTTTATTTCATCAAGAGTGTCATCAGACGAAAATGTCCAGTCTATTTGAAACACGGTACCCATGCTGACTCTTGCCGCCCGTCTGTAAAGCGGATCAGAGCAACCAGGAGTAAGAATTACACCGTCCATACCGAGTGCTGCAGCCGATCGGATTACGGCACCCACATTGGTCGGATTCATAACCTTATCCAATATAACTACTCTTTTTTTATTTTCACATATTTCTTTTACATCGGGCAAAGGCTTTCGTTTCATAGCACAAAGCATACCCCTCGTCAGCTTGAAACCTGTAAGCTGCGTTAGAATATCAAATTCCGCACAGTAAACGGGAATATCAATGATTCTTTCAAGAATCCGCTTATCCTCCCCTTCAATATGCCTTTTTTCCATAAGACACGAAACAGGTTCATATCCCGCATCGAGAGCCCGTTCAATAACCTTCGGACTTTCAGCGATAAACAAACCTTTTTCGGGAAATTCTCTGTTTAACAGCTGAACCTCGCTTAACCGAGCATAAACATCAAGCTCAGGAGCAAGAAAATCAGTAATTTCGGTTATGTTATTCATATTTATCTCCATTATGGTTTTACTGGAAAAAATAATTATTTACTACATTCCCATACAGAAAATGCAATGTATTCGATATCTCTCTACTCTTTTCGTGATTTGAGTTTCATTCCTAAACTATCGCAGATTTCATCAAGATTATTCAAATCGCTGAACATTCTGCAGTCTTTAAGAATTTCTAGTGTTTCTTTTTCCGTAAATCCGAAAGGTTTTAAAACTCTGTGCTGACGCATAAACGCATTGTTTCTTGAATTGACAATAAATCTGCCGTTATCTGTCAGAACTCTTGAAACCTCTTTCAGAGTTTCAATGATTTCTCTGGATTCATCCAATCCGCAATAAGTACAAACAGTATCAAATGTTTCATCTTTGAAAGGCAGATACCAGAAATTAGCACAAACGGGAATGATTTTCTTTTTTTGATATTTAGCAATACCCAAAGCATTTCCGAGACAATCAAAGCCAATATCGACAGTATAAAGCTCGCAATCTTTCGGCATATATAATGCGACCGAAGCCGTACCGCCGCCCGCACCCGTTGCGAGTTCTAATATTTTATCTGTTTTTTCTTTGCATACAACTTCAGCAAAATAACGGTATCTGTCCCAGAACACTCCCGTACCCTTGATTTTTGTTATTGTTCTTTTTCTTCCGATACGCTTTTTACTGAGTTTTTTGAAATCTTTAAGCTGTTTTTTACTGATGTTTCCGCTTTTATCGCCAACAATCCACTCGCTTGTTTCTTTTTGCTTGTATGAATCAAAAGCTTTTAAAATATTTTCTTT
Organism: Acutalibacteraceae bacterium; assembly: GCA_045658725.1. Taxonomy (GTDB): domain Bacteria; phylum Bacillota; class Clostridia; order Oscillospirales; family Acutalibacteraceae; genus CAG-177. The sequence continues at coordinate 134 of JAZOVN010000182.1, read as the reverse complement.
TGTGCCGTATATCTTTTTTATGTGTTCAACATAAATCTCGTTCCAATCTTCGATAATACCTGCTTCCATTTCGGTAAAAATCTTATCAATTTCTTCGGGATGTTCCCAAAAAATTATCTCAAGGAGCTCACGGC
>JAZOVN010000181.1:0-1766 GCA_045658725.1 Acutalibacteraceae bacterium | reverse complement strand
GATTATGTCATTCAACGCATATTCTACCGATACCAGATTCGGGAAGGCTACTGATCATATAAATGAAATTGAAGAAATCTGCGGTAAAAAAATCATTTCAACCCTGACTGATGCGGAACCTGTCGGACCGAAAAAGATGTTTGATATTCTGCTTATTGAACCGTGTACCGGAAACACAATTGCAAAGCTTGCGGCAGGAATTTCGGATACACCTGTTACCCTTGCTGCGAAATCGCATTTGAGAAATGACCGACCGCTTCTTATTGCAGTTTCAACCAACGATGCACTATCCATGGCGGCAACCAATATCGGAAAACTGATGAACAACAGAAATGTATTTTTTGTTCCGATGCGCCAGGATGACTGTGAAAATAAACCTCGCTCGGTTGTTGCTGATTTCAGCATGACTTATGATGCGATATTATCGGCTTTGAGCGGAAAACAAATCCAACCTGTTTACATCTGATTTTTTCAGCAGGGTATTAAAAATATCCTGCTGATTTGCGGTATAATTTTTTACAAATACTTGAAAAATACATATGTTGTTGATATAATATTAACAATTATAGTGTAATATGGAGGAAGTATGGACGGAAAACTCATTGTTATTGAAGGCCTTGACGGCAGCGGTAAATCAACTCAGGAAGAATTACTGAAAAAAAGGCTTTCCGATTCAGGAGTGAAAGTTAATTTTATCAAGCTTCCGAATTATGACGATCCCGCTTGTGAACTTGTAAAAATGTATCTTGCAGGCAGATTCGGCAAAAAGCCCGGAGATGTCAATGCTTATGCCGCATCATCCTTTTTTGCGGTTGACAGATATGTCAGCTATAATTGCTACTGGAAAGATGCATATAAAAACGGCGAAGTTTTTCTTGCGGACAGATACACAACATCAAATGCTTATCATCAGCTTACAAAAACCGATAAAGCCGATTGGGATTCTTATCTTGAATGGCTTGAGGATTTTGAATATAACAAAATGGGTATTCCCAGGCCCGATGCTGTTATTTATCTTGATATGCCGATTGAAGTTTCGCAGAAGCTTATGACGGGCAGATATAACGGCGATGAATCAAAGAAAGATATTCATGAAAAGGATGTCGAATATCTCAATAACTGCCGTGAGGCAGCAGATTATGCATGTAAAAAACTTGGTTGGGAAAGAGTTGAATGCAGCTGTGACGGCGAACCTCTTCCGATCGAAGTTATTTCCGATAAAATTTATAACTATGTTATGAAGGCGCTGAATATAAGATGATAATCCGTCTTTCTGACAAAAACGATATAAACGGGATTATTACTCTTTGGAATGAAGCTTTCGGAGACGGAGAAAATGAAATCATATTTTTCCTTGATAATAAATATGTTCCCGAAAATACCCTGATAATCGAAGAAAACGGTACGCTTGCATCAATGCTTTTTCTGCTTGAAGGTAATATGCGGATTAACGGTGAATCCTATCCTTCCTATTATCTTTATGCGGCTTGTACTGCCAAACAGTTCAGGGGAAAGGGTTATATGGCAGATTTGCTTGCCGAAGCAAACCGTATTGCTTCTATGAAAGGTAAGGATTTCATTTGTCTTATGCCCGGAGAGAAATCACTTTTTGATTTTTATGAAAAACACGGATATTTAACTGTTTTCAACAAAAAGATTCTTACTGTTAACAGGTCTGATTTTGACTTTTTCTGTGAGACGGAAGAACACTCTCGCGAATCTCTGCAAATTCTGAGGAATAAATCTTTTTCTCCATTTGATTTTTT
>JAZOVN010000180.1:0-6316 GCA_045658725.1 Acutalibacteraceae bacterium | reverse complement strand
CATACCTATATAATGTATATAATAATATAAAAAAAGAAGGGTTTGCAAGAAACCCTTCATAACTGATTTAAACAACCTTTTTTCCTTTGATTATAACAGCTTTTATTTCAGAAAAATCTTCCGAAAGAATCAGCAGATCGGCAGACTTTCCTTCAGCAATGCTGCCCGTTTTTTCATCAACTCCGATGGCTTTTGCAGGGTTGATTGTAACCGATTTAATCGCTTGTCTGAGAGGTATTCCGAAGCTTCTGAGATTCTGAAATTCCTCAAAAAGATTTGTACTGCTGCCTGCGAGAGTGCCGTCTGCGAGTCTTGCTGCGTCTGTTTTATAAATCTTCTGACCGCCGAGCATGTATTCGCCGGGTTCGAGACCTGCCGACATTGTTGCATCGCTCACAACAACCGTTCTGTCTTCTCCGAGAGCCTTGAAAGTAATTCTCAGAGTAGCAGGGGAAATATGGATTCCGTCGCAGATAAGCTCTGCAAAAACATTCTCGCTGTCAAGCACCGCTCCGACCATGCCCGGCTCTCTTGAACCGAGACCGCTCATTGCGTTGTAAAGATGGGTTGCGTGAGTGATTCCCCAGCTGAAGGCTTCCTTACCTTTTGCATAATCTGCTGTTGTGTGTGCGGCAGAAACCGTGCAGAGCTTTGAGGCTTTCTTTGTGAATTCTTCTGCACCGTCTCTTTCGGGTGCGATGTCAACAAGCTTTACGGGGCAGATATCATTAAGTTCGCTGAAAAGTCCGAAATCGGGTTCAATGATGTGTGCACCGTCCTGAGCACCTTTCTTTTCGGGTGCAATGAAAGGTCCTTCCATGTTGATGCCGTGAATGTATGCACCCTCTTCTTTTCCCATTGTTTCTGCAACATAGCCGAAGCTTTTTCGGAGCATGTCGGCAGGCAGAGTCATGGTTGTGGGGCAGAAGGATGTGACTCCGTTTTGTGCAAGCCACTTGCTCATGCGTGCGGCTGAATCAGCTTTACCGTCTGTTGCGTCTGCAAGATTGCATCCGTGGATATGAATATCGATGAATCCGGGTATAACAACGCATCCCGAAAAATCAAGACCGTCTGCATCTGTCTTTGAAAGAGAGCTGATGATGCCGTTTTCAATTTCAATGTCGGTTCTGACAGGCTGAAAGTTTTCGTCATATACCGTAGCATTTTTTATAATCATATTATCACCGTCCGATTTAATTATAACATAAAAACAAAAATCCGCAACATGATGTTACGGATTTTGATAACTCAGATTCTGTCTTCGATGTATGCAACAAGGTCGCCGACTGACTTGATTTTTTCAAGAGCGTCATCTGAAAGCTCAATGTCAAATTCGTCTTCGATTGACATTGCAAGGTCAACAAGGTCAAGGCTGTCTGCGCCAAGTTCGCCTGTGATTGATGAACCCTCTGAAATAATGCTCTGATCAACTTCGAGCTGCTCGCTGATGATTTTTTTGATTTTTTCGAATACCATTTCTTAATCTCCTTTAATTATGTTTGTTTCGTTCAAGAAAACTTACACTATAAATATTATTGATTTGTTGCCGTTTTGTCAATAGCAATTTTTGAAAATCAGGAATATCTGCCGAAAGTTCACGGATAATATAAAAAGAGGTGATACGGTGGAGATATTCATTGATTTGATAAAAGCCTTTGCTGTCGGCGGTCTCATTTGCCTTGTCGGTCAGGTTCTGATTGATTTAACAAAGCTGACTCCCGGCAGAATTCTTGTGGCGTTTGTTGTTCTCGGAGTTGCGCTGACCGCATTCGGAGTATATGAACCTCTGGTTGAATGGGCAGGGGCGGGAGCAACCGTTCCGCTCACGGGATTTGGATTCCTGATGGCAAAGGGCGTTGAACAAGCGATTGCTGAGCAGGGAGCGAGGGGAATTCTGACCGGTGCATTGACAGCGGCATCGGGTGGAGTTACGGCAGCGGTTATCTGCGGAATAATTGCATCCTTCCTTGCAAAGCCGAAGGAAAAATAACAGCTGCTTAATAATATAATAATTGAAATTCCCGATTTGTCAACTCACAGAGAAATAAATTAATAAAATCTTAGAAAATAAAAGAAAACCCTTGTCACAAGGACAAGGGCTTGGTTCTTTGTTTGATTATGCTTCTTCACAGCAGGAGCATGAAACGTAGTTTTCTTCACAGTCTGCAACTGCGTTCTTCTTGTCAAGATACTTTTTAACTGCAAAATAAATTGCTGCAGCAGCACCTGCGATAGCAACGATAATTCCGATAACTTTAAGAGCTTTCTTCATTTTTGAGTTACCTCCCGAAAGTAAAATTTTATTTGAATTAATTATATCTTAAATGATGTGGAATGTCAATAATTTAATAACCGTGGTTATAAAAAATTTACAACCACGGTCATTTTTGGCTTTCAATTGTTTCGCACTGACTTATTTAATAAGCTGAGCGAGAGCTGACTTCTTGTGAGCAGCATTATTCTTGTGGATAAGGCCCTTTGCAGCAGCCTGATCAACCTTCTTGATAGCCTCTCTAACAAGTGCGTTTGCTTCGGGAGCATTTGCTTCAACGGCTGCATGAGCCTTTTTGATAGCTGTTTTGAGAGCTGTGTTGCGTGATTTGTTTCTTGCAGCTCTGGTCTTGTTAACAAGAACTCTCTTCTTTGCTGACTTAATATTAGGCATAACGACACCTCCTTCTTCATACAGGTGATTATGATAACACATTTTTTTGATAATTGCAAGATTTTTTTGAAAAATGTTTTAAACTTTTGCAATTATTTTGCAATTAATAATACTAAATTCTGAGAAAAAAATCAAGAGGAAAATAAAATTATGAATTTCAGAACCGATCTGGCACTCGAAAAATGCGAAAATCTAAGCGAAAATGAGCTTGAGGGAATTGAAATAACTTCCTTTGAAATGGATAATGCGAAGGTAACGCGGATTAAAGTTTTTAACAGTAAAGGAGCCGAAACCGTCGGGAAACCGATAGGCAGTTATGTTACTGTTGAGGTTGAACCTTTTGCAAATCATGCTCATTTTATCGACAGCAGCCTTGAAACCGTTGCAAACGAAATAAGACTTCTGCTTCCCGAAAAAGGGAGCGTACTTGTTGCTGGTCTGGGAAATATGAAAATAACTCCCGATGCACTCGGACCGAAGTGTGCATCAATGATTTTTGCGACCCGTCATATAACGGGTGAGCTTCTTAAGGCAACGGGATTTGAAAATTTAAGAACGGTAAGTGCATTTCCTACGGGAGTGCTTGGTGAAACGGGAGCGGAAGCAGGAGAAATAATCAAAGGTGCGGTGCAGACTCTCGGGATTGATGCTGTGATAACAATAGATGCACTTGCGGCACGAAATGTCGGAAGACTCGGAACAACCGTTCAGATGTGTAACACGGGAATTGTGCCGGGATCGGGTGTCGGGAATTCAAGGCAGGAAATCAGCGAAAGAACGGTTGGTGTGCCTGTTATTGCAATAGGTGTGCCGACTGTTGTGGATGCCGCGACGCTGATTTATGATTTTGCGGGAGATGTTGCGATTGAAAAAGATGTACTCCGTCGGCAGGAAAGGATGATGGTTACTCCGCGTGAGGTTGACCTGATGATTGAAAGGGCGGCAAAGCTCACTTCTCTTGCAATCAACCGTGCACTTCAGCCAGAAATCAGCCCCGAAGATATGATTATGCTTACTTCATGATGACCGGATTGTCATTCGCTACTACGCAAAAAAGCTTTGCTTTTGTGGCGGATGATATTTTTTTAACTATATGTTGTGTTGCTTTTTGGAAAATTCAGAATGAGTAAAACTTTTTTTGATTTTTCTTGATTTTTTTGAAAAAAACTATTGCTTTTGCAAAAAGTTCGCTATATAATATAGGGGATGTTAGGGTGAGTTTGGGGGAAAATGCAGACTCACGGCAAAAATTACGAAGAAGGAGGCAGGAACATGTCATTACTTTTGGCGGGCAAAGAATCCAGAAAATTTGACCAGGTTAACAGAATAGCACTTCCTACCTGCTTCCGTAAGGAAATCGGTGAGACCGCAATCCTCATGAAGTCCGTTCACAAAGAGCCCTGCCTTTTACTTTTCACAGAGCAGAGCTGGGAGGATTTCAGCTACGCTTTCATTTATTCGTTTGACGACCCCGTGAAGCGTGCAAAAGCACAGCGTCGTCTTGCAGACAGAGTTGAAAAAGTAACGGTAGACAAGTCCGGCAGAATTTCAATAAAGGATGATTTCAAAGTTCATGCCCAGCTCAGCGACGAAGCCTGCTTTGTCGGTATGATGGACAGGGTAGAAATCTGGAGCGTTGATAACTGGAATCTCATCAATTCTGATGATGACGATGATGACGATATTTTTGAAAATGTCAACTACAGTGCTCCGAGGAGAAGCGAATGAATATAAATCCTTCAGACTTTCATCACATTCCCGTGCTTTTCAACGAAACAATCGATTCGCTCAACATAAAGCCCGACGGAATTTATGTTGACTGCACTTCGGGCGGCGGAGGTCATTCGAGTGAAATAGCAAAACGCCTTGACGGCGGACGGCTTATTTCAATCGACAGAGATCCGCAGGCAATCGAAACTCTAAAAGAAAGATTGTTGCCCTTCGGCTGTGTAACGGTTGTTCACGATAATTTCTTTAACATAAAAAACATTCTCGGTTCTCTGGGCGTGAGTGAGGTTGACGGTATTCTTGCCGACCTTGGAGTCAGCTCACACCAGCTTGACGAGCCCTCAAGAGGATTCTCATTCCATCATGATGCACCTCTTGACATGCGGATGAGTCTTGAAGGGCTTAGCGCCGCTCAGGCTGTTAACACGCTTTCGCAAAGCGAGCTTCAGAGAATTATTTTTGAATACGGCGAAGAAAAATTCGCCCCGTCGATTTCAAGGGCTATCGTTAAGGCAAGGAACGAGAAACCTGTTGAAACGACGTTTGAACTTTCGAATATCATCAAATCCGCAATGCCCGCTGCCGCAAAAAGGGATGGGCACCCTGCAAGAAAAACCTTTCAGGCAATCCGCATTTATGTTAACGGAGAGCTTGACGGGCTCGGCAATGCAGTTTCGGATATGTTTGACTGTCTGAAGCCCGGAGGCAGAGTGAGTGTTATAACATTCCATTCGCTTGAAGATAAAACGGTAAAGCATCAGTTTGCTTCACTCGCAAAGGGATGCACCTGCCCCAAGAATTTCCCCGTGTGTGTATGCGGCAACAAACCGAGAGCAAAGGTGCTCAAGGCGGTTGCACCGGGAGAAAAAGAGCTTTCCGACAACAGCAGAAGCAGAAGTGCAAGGCTTCGCACAGCGGAAAAGCTTTGAATATGCCAATAAAGCTTAACGGCTTTTATATTGGATGACTATGACATTGTTGCTCAATTTTTCAGGAAGGAGGAAGAAAAAATGGCTGATTACAATCGCAGCGAGGCTTATGACCTTTCGCTTTACGATATGCCTGTTATCAGATCATCTGCTGCACCGCAGATTGAAAGAAAACCTGCACCGCAGGTTGCAAAACCCAAAAATTCATCGCAGGCGAGAAATGCATCAATTTCTTCCGCCCTCCGTGCGCTGAAGCTCTTTGCGGTTTCGATAACGCTGATGCTCCTTTTCGGAGCCGTTCTTCTCTCAAAAATCAATCTTGTTCTGATTGAAAACGAGAAGGCTGAAATCGAAGCGAAAATGAGTGAGGCTCGCAGCGAAAACACGAGACTTGTTATGCAGCTTAACTCATCCGCGTCAATCGATAAGGTTGATGCATATGCAGTCTCCGTTCTGGGAATGCATAAGCTTGAACGCTACCAGATACATTACTTTGAAAACAGGGATGGCGACAAAGTGGTTATGGCAGGCGGAAAAGCGGTTGAAGATAAAGCCAATGCAGACGGTTGACGGCTTTAATCTTGATTTTTGTCTGCATATGCACGGCACAGGTTCGCATATACATATTAAAAAGTTATAGTCAAGGCTGTCTCAATTCCGGCGGGTTAAAAGTTGTTTTCGATGCGTGTTCATCGGGAATTCGGCTTTTGCATGCTGCTTTTTGAGACAGTTTCTTTTTTTGAAATATAAACCTGATTATTATCGTATTTTACACTCGGAAGGAGAACGGTTTTGAAGAATAAATCACCCAAAAAAATGCTTTTCAACAGAGCGCTTTTTGTTTTTGCAGCTCTTACGGTTGTGTTTATTGTAACATCCGTTAACCTTGCGAGAATTCAGCTTGTTGACAGCGAACAGTATAAACAGCAGGCGGAGGAAAATCAGCTTCATGACAGCGAGATTTCTGCTCAGAGAGGAATAATCTACGACG
>JAZOVN010000179.1:0-5334 GCA_045658725.1 Acutalibacteraceae bacterium | reverse complement strand
CATGACAAAAAAATAAATTATATTTTAACCGAAAACAGATTTGTGAAACTCTGAAAGGAGGTTTCTGAATATGGATAATGAAAAAAACAAGTGGAGCAAGGAAAATCCTTTTAAAGTCAGCTTTGAGGACGACGGATTTCTTAATCCCGAGGAGCTTGAAAAAATACTCCCTTCCGAGCCGCCCAAAAAGAAGTTTGAGGTTCATATTGAGGAAGATATGCCTTCGTTTGATGCTGTTGATCAGCAGCCTCAATATAAAGGTGAAATTTATTTTTCAAATGTAAAGCCTGCAAAACCTCAGCAGCCCGTTCAGGCACAGCCTGTCAGAAAAACTTCTGCACAGGTAAATAAAACTGCGTCTCAGAATAAAAAGAAGAAAAAAACATCTTCAAATTCGGTGACTGCTGTTTTTCTTGCCGTTGTTGTTGCTTTTACTTCCGCTCTTTCTGCGCTCGCAATTACATGTATTAACGATGTCCTTGCAATCGGAAGAAGCGATGAGGTTGTAAAGATAACAATTCCCAACGGCGCAACAACCGAAAGCATTATTGATATTCTTGCTGAGGAAGGTCTTGTCAAACAGAAGTTTTTCTGCAACCTTTATTATGATCTTATTGATTTTGTGAAAAACTTCAATAAGACAGAAAAGCCGAAAGACCCTGTTTATCTCAGCGGAGTATATTATGTTGAGAAAAATCTCGGTCTTGAGGGATATCTGACAGAATTCAGGGAAATTCAGAAAACGGCAGATACAATTACTCTTGTGTTCCCCGAGGGATGGTCTGTTTATCAGATGTTTGATAAAATTGCTGAATTCGGTGTTTGCAGTAAAGATCAGCTTATTGCTTCGCTTAACGAAGCGTCGTTTGATTACGGATTTATTTCCGAGATTCCCGATGATGCAGACAGAACTTTTAAACTTGAAGGATACTTATATCCCGATACCTATGAGTTCTATGAAGAAAGTGATGCCAACTCGATTATAAGAAAGTTTCTTGATGCATCTGAAGATAAGTGGACAGAAGAGTATGAGCAGCAGAGAATCGCTCTCGGACTTACACGCGATGAAGTAATTATTATTGCATCAATTATTCAGCGTGAAGCAGCGGGACCGAGTCAGATGAGTGCTATTTCTTCGGTAATTCACAACAGACTCAACAATTCTGTTTCGTGGCCTCTTCTCGGATGTGACTCAACCGCAAACTATATTACCAAATATGTTACACCCAATGTGTCATCGGCTCAGAGCATCTCATATGAACAGAGCTATAACACTTACTACAGTCAGGGACTTCCTCCCGGACCGATATGTAATCCCGGAGATGCCGCTATCAGAGCAGCTCTCTTCCCTTCGGATACAGATTATTACTATTTCCGTCACGATAAGTACGGCGAAATTTATATGGCTAAAACTCAGGCTGAGCACGACAGAAACGGCAATGAAGTTCTTCGTGTCAACAGCCGATAGGAGATTTTTATGACAGGGATAATTAAACCTGAATTACTTGCCCCCGCAGGCGATAAAGAAAGGCTTGCGGCGGCAGTTGAATTCGGTGCCGATGCTGTTTATCTCGGTTCCGATTGTTTCGGAATGAGGACCGCTGCTGCAAGTTTTGGCGGTGAAGAACTCAGAAACGCTTGTGAATATGCACATTCAAAGGGTGTTAAAGTATATCTTACCTGCAATACTGTTCCAAGAAATGACGAACTTCCCCGACTTCCCGCATTTCTTGAATATGCCGCTGACTGCGGCGTGGATGCGTTTATTGTAACAGATATCGGAGTTCTCAATCTTGTAAAAAAACATGCACCTGATGTTGAAATTCATATTTCCACACAGGCAGGCATAACCAATTATGCGGCTGCTAATGCATTCTATGAAATGGGCGCAAAACGAATTGTAACTGCAAGAGAACTTTCTCTTGATGAAATTGCAGAAATAAGATTGAATACCCCGAAGGATCTTGAAATTGAGTGCTTTGTTCACGGTGCAATGTGTGTTTCGTTTTCGGGAAGATGTCTTCTTTCAAACTATATGACGGGACGAGATTCAAACAGAGGTGACTGTGCACAGCCTTGCCGTTGGAGATACTCTCTTCTTGAAGAGAAAAGACCCGGTGAATATTTTCCTGTTGAGCAGGATAACACCGGAACTTACATAATGAATTCAAGAGATATGTGTCTTATTGAGCATATTCCAGAGCTTGCTCAGGCAGGTATCAACAGTTTTAAAATCGAAGGCAGAGCAAAATCTGCTTATTATACCGCTGTTTCTGTTAATGCATACAGATGTGCTCTTGACGGATATGAAGCTTCGGGCTTTGATTTTGATTATAAACCTGAACAATGGATTGTTGACGAAGTCAGAAAAGCAAGCAACCGTCAGTATTGCACGGGATTCTACTTTTCAACACCCATGGATGATGCACAGATATTTTATAACGGCGGATATGTGCGTGAATGGGATGTTGCCGCAATTTCTGAAAAATGGGAAGACGGAATTCTTTATGCATCACAGAGAAACCGCTTTTTTGAGGGCGATGAACTTGAGGTTATGATTAAAGGTCAGAAACCCGTAACCGTTACCGTTAAAAATCTTAAAAATGCTGACGGTGAGCTTATCGACAATGCTCCGCATCCGATGATGAATTTCAGCTTTGAGTGTCCTGTTGAAATTCCTTCGGGAGCTTATCTGAGAATGCAGAGAAAGAACGGTGTGATTCTTTGAGTAGCTTCATTCCTATATTTTTTCTTTTGATTATTATTTTTGCTTCTATAAAAAATGAACGGCAAAACAATATCCGCAGAATTATCAGAAAAAGAAAGAAAAGAGGTCAATACGATATGATTGAAGTATTCAACAGATACATCGGAAAAGACTGCGTGATTTATATTTCGGGCGGCTCAGGTCCTATGGAATGCAAGGTTGTCAGCGTTTCCGATAACTGGCTGAGTATTGAAACCCGTGACGGTATTGAAATTATAAATATTGATTATATAGTAAGAATCAAAGAACATCCCGTTAACAAAAACGGAAAAAAGAAAAGCGTAATTTTTTGATTGTCGGTCTAAAAATCATTGACAACATTATTTTTATATGATAAAATAAAACAAATTTAATATAAAGGTCTTGACGGGGAGGGCAGCACAGATGTGCTCTCAGAGAGTCGGCGGTTGGTGAAAGCCGATGAGCGGCAAGTGTTTGTTGTAGCCCCTGAACCGAAAGGAAGAAAGTGCTTTGTGCATCAGTAGAACCTTTCCGTGATTGCTGCGTTAATGCATAGGGCTTGTCAGAGCCCAAAGAGCGGCATCGTGTGATGCAATTTGAGTGGTACCGCGGGTATATTTATGCTCGTCTCATTGATTTTTATCTGTGAGGCGGGTTTTTTTATTTGCCTTACAAAAAGAAAGGATTGATTTAAAAATGGCAAAAGAGCTTGCCAAGCAGTATGATCCGAAAAATGTTGAGGATCGTATTTATGACTTCTGGCTGAAGGGAAATTATTTCCACGCCAAAAATGAACCTGACAAAAAGCCTTATACAATAGTTATTCCGCCGCCCAACATCACAGGTCAGCTCCATATGGGTCATGCACTTGATAACACTCTTCAGGATATTCTTATCCGTTGGAGAAGAATGCAGGGCTATGACGCACTCTGGCTTCCCGGTACCGATCATGCTTCAATTGCAACCGAAGCAAAGATTGTTGAAGCAATGAAGGCTGAAGGTGTTACACAAGAAGACCTCGGGAGAGACGGATTCCTTGTCCGTGCATGGGATTGGAAAGAGAAATACGGCGGCAGAATTATCGAACAGCTTAAGAAGATGGGCTCTTCCTGTGACTGGGAAAGAGAACGCTTTACTCTTGATGAAGGCTGCAGTAAAGCTGTTCGCGAAGTCTTTGTAAGACTCTATGAAAAAGATCTTATTTACAGAGGCAACAGAATGGTTAACTGGTGCCCCTTCTGCAATACTTCAATCTCAGATGCTGAAGTTGATTACAGCGAGCAGGACAGCAATTTCTGGCATCTTCTTTATACTGTTAAAGAAACAGGCGAACAGCTTGAGCTTGCAACAACCAGACCCGAAACAATGCTCGGTGATACTGCTGTTGCAATCAATGCAGAGGATGAAAGATATGCACATCTTCACGGATGCCATGTAATCCTTCCTCTTCTTAATAAAGAAATTCCCATTGTGTGCGATGAGCATGCAGATATGACAAAGGGAACAGGTGTTGTTAAGATTACTCCTGCCCACGATCCCAATGACTTTGAGGTTGGCTTAAGACATAATCTTCCCATGGTAAGAACTTTCACTTATGACGGACATATGACCGGTGCCGCTGATAAAGCAATCTATGATGAACTTGTTGCAAGCGGCAAGGCTGCATCCGATGAGCCCGAAGTTCTTGATTGCGGAAAATATGCAGGCATGACCACAATGGAAGCCCGCAAGGCTATTCTTGCCGACCTTGAAGCAGGCGGATATATCAAATATATTGAGCCTCTCAAGCATGAGGTTGGCACTTGCTACCGTTGCCACACAAGCATTGAACCTATGGTATCAAAGCAGTGGTTCGTTCGTATGGAACCCCTTGCAAAGCCTGCTATTGAAGCTGTTGAAAAGGGTGAAACAGTATTTGTTCCCGAACGCTTCACTAAAAACTACATGAACTGGATGAGAAACACCCGTGACTGGTGTATTTCGCGTCAGCTCTGGTGGGGTCACCGTATTCCTGCATGGTATTGTGCTGATTGCGGTGCAACCATGGTTTCAAAGACTGATATTGACACTTGTCCGCATTGTTCAAGCAAGAATATTGCTCAGGATGAGGATACTCTTGATACATGGTTCTCATCTGCTCTCTGGCCGTTCTCAACTCTCGGATGGCCCGAAGAAACTGCAGATCTTAAGCATTATTATCCCACAAGCACTCTTGTTACAGGCTATGATATCATTGGTTTCTGGGTAAGCCGTATGATATTCTCGGCTCTTGAATATATGGGTGAAGTTCCTTTTGATACTGTTTTGATTCACGGTCTTGTCAGAGATGCGCAGGGAAGAAAGATGTCAAAGTCACTCGGCAACGGTATTGATCCGCTTGTTGAAATTGAGAAATACGGCGCCGATGCTCTCCGCTTCACACTTGCAACCGGCAACACCCCCGGTAACGATATGCGCTACTCACCCGAAAAGGTTGAGGCAAGCCGTAACTTTGCAAATAAGATTTGGAACGCCGCACGTTTCGTTTTGATGAACCTCGGTGAAAACGAGCCCGCACCAAGAGTTCCCGAAAACCTTGAGCTTGAGGATAAATGGGTGCTTTCCAA
>JAZOVN010000178.1:0-2389 GCA_045658725.1 Acutalibacteraceae bacterium | reverse complement strand
AATTGAAGTGTTTTTTAACAATATAATCCGATAATCCGTGTTGTTTTTGTCACATTCTCAAAATAATATTATAAAATTAAAGTAGAGGTTGAAACTTTATTTTAATTGTGTTATCATATTTTTAATTTGGCAGAGAAAGGTATATATGATGGTTTGTAATACTATTTTAGATGCGATGGGCAATACTCCGATTATCAGACTTCAGCATATGACAGGTCCCGATGATGCGGAGATACTTGTTAAATTCGAAGGACTTAATATCGGCGGTTCAATCAAAACAAGAACTGCTCTGAATATGATTATCGAAGCGGAAAAACAGGGACTTATCGGACCTGACACAATCATTGTTGAACCCACAAGCGGTAACCAGGGCATCGGTCTTGCTCTTGTTGGTGCGGTAAGGGGATATAAGGTTAAAATTATTATGCCTGATTCCGTCAGCGAAGAAAGACTCAAGCTTGTTCAGCATTACGGTGCGGATGTAATACTCATCCACGATGCAGGCAATATCGGTCTTTGCATTGAAGAGTGTCTTAATCTTGCTCTTAAAATGAAAAATGAAAATCCGAATGTTTTTGTTCCTCAGCAGTTTGAAAATCCTGCAAATCCTGCCATTCAGCGTTCGGGAACGGGCAGAGAAATTCTTGAGCAGGTGGATGCACCGATTCACGGATTCTGTTCGGGCATCGGAACGGGCGGAACAATAACTGGAATCGGTGAAACCCTCAAGGAATCAAATCCCGATATGACAATCTGGGCGGTTGAACCCGAAAATGCAGCTATCCTTTCTGGCGGCTCAATCGGAACTCATATTCAGATGGGCATTGGTGACGGACTTATTCCTGCAATTCTCAATCAGCAGATTTATGATGATGTTTGCATCATAAAGGATGAAGAAGCTTTGCAGACTTCAAAAGACCTTGCGGCTAAGGAAGGAATAATGTGCGGTATCAGCAGCGGAACCAATGTTGCCGCCGCTCTCAGACTTGCAAAAAAACTCGGAAAGGGCAAAACGGTTGTTACCGTTCTTCCCGATACGGCGGAAAGATATTTTTCAACTCCGCTTTTTGAATAATAATAAAAAATCAGCCTCGCTTGTTTTTGATGACAAGCGAGGCGTTTTCTTTTTTATTATTCTGTTTCGGTTTTCTTTTCTTTCTTTGCTTTGGGAGCCTTGGGTGCTTTTGCTTCTTTCGGAGCTGAACTTCCCGATTTTTCAAGAAGAACAAGAAGCAGACACCAGAATGCAGCAAGAAGAACAAAGAGAATGCAGACGAGAATTGCGTTTTCAATTGCAAAGCTGAGAAGTCCGCCTACTGCAGGGATATAGAAGTTAACAACACCGTAGCAATCAGCAGCCATTACGGTTGCGGGGAGCTGAGCGGAAGTTGTGATATCTGATGTGATAAGCTCTGCGTTTTCGGGTCCTGCGTTGTTGATGGCATTGATAATGTGAATATCACAGCCGTTGGTTGAAGCAGAAGGAACCGCAATCATGTCACCTGCGATATATGCGGTGGGTTCAATCTTCTTTGAAATAATGAGGTCGCCCTGAGAAACGGGAGAAACACCGTTAACATTGAGGTCGCCGCTCATGGTATTGAAGCAAACTCCGCCGATATTTGAACCGCCATTGTCAAGGAAAACGGATACAAAGCAACCGAGAACAAAAACAACAACCGTTACGGCAAGAAGGACTATTGCAACTATCTTTCCTGCAAGAGCACCCTTGCTCTTCTTTTTGGGTGTTTCCTCAACCTGAGCCTCACCGTAATTTATATTAGGAATAAAGGGCTGCTCGGTTTTCTGAACAGGAGCACCGACGGGGGAATAGCCTGCGTTGTTCTGCCCGATGGGAACAAGCGGTCTGGGCTTCTTTACCTGAGCTTCAGGCTTGGGTGAATATGTAGGCTCAGCGTTAAGATTCTGAGCGGGCTTTGAAAAATAATTCTGTGAATTTGATGATTCCGAGAAGGAATTTATGTCGTTGCTTTCCTGCTTGGGAGCTTTGCTGACGGGCTTGGGTGCGGCAGGTGACTGTGCTCTTGTTTTGGCAACAAACTCAAGGTCAAGCTCGTCAATGCTTTTAAGTCTGAACTGTTCCATATTGATTATTTCTGCCTTTCAGATAAATTAGGTTTGATTATTTTGAAATTCTTGAACGAAGTATTGCATTTTCCTTTGCGATTTCTTCGCTGAGCTTCATGATTTTATCAACACTTGCAATAAGAGCGGGATCAACTGCAGGTGCAGCAGGAGCAACGGGTGCGGGTGCTGCTGCAACAGCGGGAGCTGCGGGAGCTGATCCGCTTGCTTTGAGTGCCTTGTTTTCGTCAGAAAGCGAACGGCAGATTTTCTTAAGCTTTTCGTTGTTGGCTTCAACAGCCTT
>JAZOVN010000177.1:0-4862 GCA_045658725.1 Acutalibacteraceae bacterium | reverse complement strand
ACAAGGGTAAAAGTCATATACCGAAAAACGGAATTATTCTCGAAGAAACCGAAATTGAAATTCAAAACGGTGACAGTGTGTATGATGTTCTTGTTGAGGTGTGCAAAGAAAACGAAATTCTGTTTTCAGCAAACATGGGATATATCGAAGGAATCAACAATGTTTATGAAATGGATTTCGGGAAGTCATCAGGCTGGATATATTTTGTGAACGGAGATTCACCGTCGGTTGGTTGTGAAAGTTATGAGCTTGTTGACGGAGATGAAATAGAATGGCACTACACCTGCAATATGGGTAAAGACCTTGACATTGATTTTTAAAAATATTATAATCGGATTACGGTTTGAAAAGCTTTTGCTGAGTAGATTAAAAGGGAAATCGGGTCAGAATCCCGAGCAACCGCCATTACCGTGTTTGTGCCCAGCACATCAGTCGGAACACCTGCCGTAACTTGGTTTAATACTTTTGGGATGGAAGAGTAACAGCCGGATTACACCTGATTTTTTCAGGTCAGATCTGCTATATATTCAAACTCTTTCAGCCAATGTGTTGAAAGAGTTTTTTTATTTGGTGAAAATAATGATAAGTAATAAAAAGAAAGAATGGGCAATTGAAACTCTGCAACAAAAAAGCGAAGAGCTTGGCAGACTGCCTAAAAAAACTGATTTTGATGTGGCAACAATGTCACGCATAAAAGCCTTTCTCGGCCCGTGGCCGAGAGCACTTGAAGCAGCAAAACTGAAAGAATCAAAAAAAGAATAACGGTGAACGGTATGAATCAAGATGCATTCTCAAAACTTCATCCTGCGGTGAATCTGCTGTTTTTCATCGGAGCGATAGCTTTCGGTGTTCTTCTGCAGCACCCCGTTTATCTGCTTGCAGGCATATTTGCAAGCGGAGTGTATTACTTGTTTCTGAACGGCAGAAAAGGAATGAAAAATATTCTGCTGATGATACCGCTTTTCATATTCGTAACACTTTTCAATCCGATAGTGAACACAAGAGGTGTAACAGTTCTTTTTACATATCTTGACAGACCGTATACCCTTGAAGCCCTCGTTTACGGAATAGCCGTTGCGGCAACATTTGTGCTGATGCTTCTGTGGTTCGGATGTTACGGAAAAGTACTCACGGGCGACAAATTCACCTGCCTTTTCGGAAATCTTGCACCGTCATTGTCGTTGCTTCTCGTCATGGTGTTCCGAATGATACCGAATCTTTTGCAGAAAGCAAAGCAGATTATCGGTGTCAGAAGTTCAATCGGCAAAGGAACGGCAGAAAAATCATCAATAAAAGATAAGCTAAATTCGGGAATGACGGTTATCGGCGTTCTCACATCGTGGGCACTTGAAGGCAGCATCACAACAAGCGATTCGATGCGTTCAAGAGGCTACGGCACATCAAAACGGACAAGCTTTATGCTCTACCGAATGACAAAAACCGATTGGATATTAACATTTGTTATGTTTGTCTTGCTCGGTGTTGTTATCTTTTTTGCCGCAAGCGGCGGAATGAATGCTGAATTTCTGCCCGAAAGAAACATCACACCGATAAGGGGTGTTAACATAATTGGATTTATCACATATCTCGGATATCTTATGATTCCGACTTTACTTCACATCAAGGAGGTTGCACAATGGAAAATTTCAGAATCGAAAATTTAACATTTTCGTATCCGACCTCAAAAGATAAAAAGTCACTTGATAATGTTTCACTCAAAATAGAAAAAGGTGAATATATCGTTCTCTGCGGAAAATCGGGAAGCGGCAAAACAACTCTTCTCCGACATCTTAAAACCGTTCTCACTCCCCACGGAAAAAGAACGGGTGAAATATATTTCAACGGAAATGCTTTGAAAGATGTTGACAACAAAACTCAATCCGCAAAAATCGGCTATGTTATGCAGAATCCCGATGATCAGATTGTGACGGATAAGGTCTGGCACGAGCTTGCGTTCGGTCTTGAAAGTCTGGGTTGCGACCAGAAAACAATGCGTTCACGTGTTGCTGAAATGGCATGTTACTTTGGCATTCAGGATTGGTTTCACAGAGATGTTACCGTGCTTTCGGGAGGTCAGAAACAGCTTCTCAACCTTGCATCAATTATGGCAATGCAACCCGAAGTTCTTATTCTCGATGAGCCGACAAGTCAGCTTGACCCCATTGCCGCATCGGATTTTCTCAATACAGTCAGAAAAATCAACACCGAACTCGGCACAACCGTTATTATAACCGAACACCGTCTTGAAGATATTTTTCCTTATGCCGACAGAGCAATTGTTGTGGATTCGGGTAAAATCATCGCTGATGACACACCGAGAAATATCGGCAAACTCCTTTTCGAACAGAATAACCCCATGTTCACCGCTATGCCGACACCCGTTCGTGTTTTCTATAACGCAAACGGAAACGGTGACTGCCCTTTAACTGTCAGAGAAGGCAGGAGTTGGCTCAGCAACGAATTTGAACCCGAACCTCAAACAAAAGAATTTCCTTGTAAAAATATTGATGATGAAATCGATAACCCTGCATTATCATTTAAAGAATTATGGTTCAGATATGAAAAAGACGCCCCCGATATTCTCAGAGGTGTCAGTCTTGAAATTCCCGTCGGCAGTATTTCTGCAATAGTGGGTGGTAACGGAGCAGGTAAATCCACAACACTCAAAGCGATTTGCGGAATTTGTAAACCGTACCGTGGTAAAATCAAGGTTTTCGGCAAACCCGTAAATAAATTCAGATCGGGCGAGCTTTTCAAAAACTGTGTATCAATGTTACCTCAAGACCCCAAAAGTCTGTTTGTGAAAAACAAAGTTTCTGACGAACTTTCGGAAATGACAAAGGATAAAAACAAAATAAATGAAGTTGCAGAAATTTGTCAAATCACCGACCTTATGAACAATCATCCCTATGATTTATCGGGTGGTGAACAGCAGAGAGTTGCTCTTGCAAAAGTTCTTCTTACCGAGCCGAAAATCCTTCTTCTCGATGAACCCACAAAAGGTATGGACAGCTTCTTCAAAGAAACATTTGCAACCATTCTTGGCAAGCTGAAAAATCAGGGTATAACAATCCTTATGGTGTCACACGATGTTGAATTCTGTGCAAAATACGCCGACAGAGTAAGTATGTTCTTCGACGGTCAGGTGCTCACAACCGACACGCCGCAGAAATTCTTCGGCGGCAACAGCTTTTACACAACGGCGGCAAACCGTATGAGTAAGCACATCTTCAAAAATGCCGTTACGGCTGAAAATGTTGTTGAATTATACAAGAAAAACAAGGGAGGAACACAATGAAAAAATCAAATATTGCAATGCTGATTGTGTTCTTTGCTTTAATTCCCTTGACTTTGTTTCTCGGAGATAAGCTCCCCGGCAAAGGCTACTACATAACGGGTGTTCTTATCATCATTGAATTTGCCGTTCCCTTTTTTATGGCATTTGAAAGAAGAAAACCGCAGGCAAGAGAACTTGTTGTTCTTGCGGTTATGATTGCCCTTGCGGTTATCGGCAGAGTAGCAATTCCCATTCCGCATTTTAAAGCGGCGTTTGCAATAATTATGCTTACGGGTATCGCTTTCGGACCCGAAGCAGGTTTTGTTGTCGGTGCAATAACAGCATTTGCAAGCAACTTTTTCTACGGTCAGGGTGCATATATGCCGTGGCAGATGATTGCTTACGGAGCAGGAGGAATGCTTGCAGGCTTTGTGTTTATCAAAAACAAAATTCAAAAAAAGCCGTGGATTATGGCAATATTCGGATTCCTTGCAGTTGTATTCTGGATAGGACCTCTGCTTGACACTTCACATATCTTCATTATGATGCCTGAAATCAATATTTCAACAATCACCGCATCACTTGCATCGGGATTTCCCGTGAATGTAAGTCAGGGAATTTGTACCGCACTCATGATGTTTGTTTTCGGCAGACCGCTTCTTGAAAAACTCGACAGAGTAAAGCAGAAGTACGGAATGATGGAGGGCGAAAATGGGATTTGAGTTTTGTCATCCTGCGGTTAACCTGATTTATTTCATGTCGTTTGGTCCGAAACTCTACACGGAATACAGATTCATGAAGGCCCGTAAAAAACAATTACCTGATCATGAAAATTTCAGCGGGGATGAAAAACATCCCCACTTTTTCATTCTGAAAGACTGTAAGAAACGAAAAATCCGAACGCTTCTCCAATCTTAAGGAGAGGGTTCGGATTTTTTCATTGATAATCAGTCACTTTTTGTTACTAAATAAATGCCAGATAACATTTCATATATGTATGAATTTGTTCTTCGGCTGTATATTTCCATTACTATTAACCAGCTGATATAAATTCGATAGGATATCAATGCGCATCCTTAACAGGGTAATATATCAATCTGAATACTGCAGCAAAACAAAAATAAATTTTTTAAGGTTTTCAAAAAAATCATAAATCTTCAGTTCGAAGAATTCTTCAAATGCTTCTCTGAATTTTTGCTTAATATTTTTTGCCTCGTGTTTTTCGTTAACAACAATTTTCGTTGACGCTGATGCCTTAATTTCGTTTCCAACTGAATCTTTACCGCAACAAGTTACTTTAATTGTGCACTTTCCTTTTCCGACAGCAGTTACATTCCCACGATTATCCACAACAGCTACTGATGGGTTGCTTGAAGACCAGCCTTTTCCTGTGACCTCAAAATTGCAAGATGGCAATAATCTTGTTGTGTCCTCAACCTTCAGTGTACATTTGGAAATCATAAAAACAGAAGGCAAATCATATTTCGCTTTAATAACCAAATTCTTTTTTTCGATTTTATAATAATCCCAACGAGTAACATATCCGGCTTTCGGTGGAATTTCCGGCTCATCTAAAGCTTTGGTA
>JAZOVN010000176.1:0-3953 GCA_045658725.1 Acutalibacteraceae bacterium | reverse complement strand
GCTGTTCTTTATCAGATGATGAAAGACCATTATCCCGAAATCTATGAAAAGATGAAGGAAAAGGTTGCAAACAATCAGTGGGATATCTGCGGCAACGTATGGGTTGAAGCAGATACAAACCTTGCTTCGGGTGAAGCTCTTATCAGACAGGTGCTTTACGGCACGGAATTCTTCAGAAACGAATTCGGCAAGGTTTCAAAAACCTATTGGCTGCCCGACTGTTTCGGCTTCACATGGGCACTTCCCCAGATTATCAACGGCTGCGGAATGCAGAATTTCATCACATCCAAGCTTTCATATAACGACACAACCAAGTTCCCCTACAGCATGTTCATGTGGCAGGGCAACAACGGTGAAAGAGTTTACGCTCATCTTATGCGTCCCGCATACAACTGCAATTACAATGTTGACGAAATCATGACTGTTGACACGGAATGCAACAACAAGAATGAGCTTAACACCGCAATGAGTATGTATGGCTACGGTGACGGCGGCGGCGGACCGACAAGAAACATGCTTGAAAGAGGCAGACGCCTTCAGAATTTCCCCGGTCTTCCAAAAACTGAAATCGGTCATGTTGACGATTTCTTTGAGACCTTCAAGGGTCACGAAAGCGAGCTTCCCGTCTGGAACGGTGAAATGTTCTATGAAAACCACAGAGGAACATTCACAAGCCAGGCTTTTGTTAAAAAGAACAACCGCAAGGGCGAATATCTTTTCACAAGAGGCGAAATGCTCAGCGTATTTGCAGAAAAGCTTCTCGGCAAGGAATATCCCAAGGAAGAGCTTGAAAAGGGCTGGAGAATCCTTATGACAAACCAGTTCCACGACATCCTTCCCGGCTCATCAATCCATGAAGTTTTTGAGGATTGCCGAAGAGATTATGCCGTTATGAACAAAATCGGCGAAGATATCTATAACGGTGCACTCAAGGCTCTTTCGGGTGCTGTTACCGCTGATAAAAACAGCATAACCGTATGGAACCTCACCAACGCAAGAAGCTATGAACCCGTTGAGGTTGAAGGTGTTCCCGAAGGAATGTATGTTGCAACCGCAGACGGTCTTTCACTCCCCTGTGCATATGTTGACGGCAAATTCATCTTCCTTCCCGACGAGCTTGAACCCATGAGCTGCAAAACCTTCGTTCTCAAAGAAGGCGAATGCATCTATTCACCCGTTGAAGCTGAAACAAACCTTCTTGAAAACGCAATTCTCAGAGTTGAACTTGACGAAAACGGCATCATCACAAGCATTTACGATAAGCTCAACGACAGAGAAGCTCTTGACGGCAGAGGTAATATTCTTACAATTTCACTTGACAAATGTGTTCACGAAACCGCATGGAATCTTGAACTTAACTATCAGAAAAAGATGTGGGAGCTCAATGCTGACAGCATAGAAGTTGTTGAATGCAATGCAGTCAGAGGCGTTATCAGAGTTACATATAAATTCAACAAATCTGTTATCACCCAGGATGTTATCCTTTACCAGAACGGCGAAAGCGTTGTTTTTGACACAACCGTTGACTGGCACGAAAGCGACAAGGTTCTCAAGGCAGGCTTTGATGTTTCGGTTATTGACACCGACGCAACATATGACATTGCTCACGGTGCAACAAAGAGACCCACTCACTGGAACACTCTTTATGATCTCACAAGATTTGAGGTTGCCGCTCACAAATGGGCTGACCTTTCAGAAGGCGGATACGGCTGCAGTATAATCAATGACTGCAAATATGGATATGATATCCACAACAGCCACATGAGAATAACACTCATGCGTGCACCCACCTGCCCTGACAGAACAGGTGACCACGGTATCAACACATTCAAGTATGCTTTCCATCCCCATGCGGAAGACTGGAGATATGACACCGTTCAGCAGGCAATCGCATTCAATGTTCCTCCCGTTGCAGTTTACAATGCAGAAGCAACCGAGGGCGTTATCGACGGTGAAAAGTGCTTCATCTCAGCTCTTGAAGATAATGCCGCCATTGATTGCGTAAAGAAGGCTCAGGACGGCAGAGGATACATTATCCGTGTTGTTGAAGAAGAACAGAGAAGAGGACTTCGCACAATCGAGCTTGGATTTGATATCGAAAAAGTATTTGAATGCAACATGATTGAAGAAGACAAGGCTGAAATCCCTTGTGAAGGCAACAGCTTTGAATTCATGCTCAAGCCCTTTGAAGTTAAAACATTCAGAGTTATATAAGCATAAAAGAACGCCCTGCGATGAAAATCGCAGGGCGTTTTAAGTTTGATTTTAAAGCTTGAAGATTACATCTTCACCAACGGTTTTGATGCCTGCACCGGCAAGTGCGGCAGCAGCAACGCTGTTATCGTCAACACGGACAACAAGATAAACGATGTTGTCAACAGTTGCAAGCTCATAAATATACTCAATCGATACATCGGCATCGCGGAGTGCCTCTGCGATTATTGCAAGTGCACCTGCGTCGTCTTTGACAGCCGCAACAAGAACATCGGTTTTGGTTGTGAGGTAGCCTGCATCTTTGAGAACATTGTTAACATTATCAACATCTTCGCAAATAAGACGGAGAATACCAAAATCCTGTGTGTCGGCAATTGAAAGTGCTCTGATATAAATATTATTATCTGCGAGAAGTCGGGAGACCTTTGCGAGTCTGCCCTTCTTATTCTGAATAAATACGGAAATCTGTTTTACTGCCATGTGTAATTCTCCTTTCGTATTAATCGTGAAGCTTTCTCTTATCAACAACTCTTACAGCCTTGCCTTCACTTCTTGTGATGGTCTTGGGAGCAACAAGATGAACCTTGGGATTGATACCAAGCATAATCTTGATTGCATTTGCAAGAGCTTTTTCCTTTGCTGAAATTTCTTTGACTGTATCAGAGAACTGTTCGGAAGTAAGCTCAACATAAACATCAAGTGTGTCTGTGTTGCGTTCTCTGTCAACCTCGATAAGGTAGTTTGAGCTGTAGCCTTCCTTGATAAGAACGGTTTCAATCTGTGAGGGGAACACATTAACACCGCGGATAATCATCATATCGTCGCTTCTGCCCATGGGCTTTGTCATTTTGATAAATGTGCGTCCGCAAGAACATTTCTTTCTTGAAAGAACACAGATATCTCTTGTGCGGTATCTGAGAAGAGGGAATGCTTCCTTGTCAAGACTTGTGAAAACAAGCTCACCCTTTGAGCCTTCGGGAAGAACTTCGCCTGTTTCGGGGTCAATGATTTCTGCAAGGAAGTGGTCTTCGTTGATGTGCATACCGCTCTGTTCTGAGCATTCAAAAGCAACACCCGGTCCGCTTGTTTCGGTAAGACCGTAAATATCATACGCTTTGATGCCGAGTGATTTTTCAATATCACGGCGCATTTCTTCGGTCCAGGGCTCTGCACCGAAAATACCTGCTTTAAGGTCGATATCATCGGGAGTGAGACCCATTTCCTTGAGTGTTTCGCCGATATATGCCGCATATGAAGGTGTGCAGCAGATAATGGTTGAATGAAGATCCTGCATGAACTGAATCTGACGCTCTGTGTTACCCGATGACATGGGAAGGGTCAGACAGCCGACCTTGTGCGAACCGCCGTTAAGACCTGCACCGCCGGTGAAAAGACCGTAGCCGTAAGCAACCTGGCAAACATCACCGTCTGTTCCGCCTGCCGCAACAATTGCACGGGCACAGCAATCTTCCCAGAGGTCGATATCATGCTGAGTATAGAATGCAACAACACGACGGCCTGTTGTACCGCTGGTTGACTGAATTCTTACGCAATCCTTAAGATTTGAACCGAGGAGACCGTAGGGATACGCATCTCTGAGGTCTGCCTTTGTGAGGAAAGGAAGCTTGTGCAAATCATCAACCGATTTGATATCATCGGGAGTAACGCCCTTTTCATCCATTAAATCACGGTAATATTTAACATTTTCATAAACATGCTTAACCTGATTAACAAGTTTT
>JAZOVN010000175.1:0-2278 GCA_045658725.1 Acutalibacteraceae bacterium | reverse complement strand
TTTCATCGGGATATTCCCAAAAAATTATCTCAAGAAGTTCACGAGCCCAATCAGGATTTGTTTTTTCAGGGAGTAAAATCGGAACATCTTTGATTATAGGATAGCTTTCTTTACCGTCCGAAGTACCAAGGCACTTTTTATTTAAAACCAATTCCTTGTGGGTTTGTGGTGCAACAAAAATCATTTTTTATCCCTCACATAATAAAATATTGGAATAATAAAATTAGTTAATTATTTAAGTCCTGTCATTTTTAAAACACAATTCAGAAGCAATTAACATTACCGCAAGAAGAGCCGTAACAGCTTCTGCTGAGGTAATTGCCCACCATATCCCGTTACCGTTCATTACCAACGGCATAGCATAAATGAGAATTACGGGCAGAATCATTCCGCGAAGAAATGAAATCAGAGTTGCACGGTTTGCTTTGGTTACGGATTGAAGATATGCCATAACAAACATATTTATTGCCATCGGAAGATAAGATAAAGCACTGACACGGATGATGTAAGGTGCAATCTGTTCAACCTCAGCAGTCGGTTTCATGAATACAGCCACCATCTGCGAAGGGAACAATGCACATATTCCGAAGCTGACAATTCCGAAAATAACCGCAGTTATAAGTCCTGTTTTTCCAACCTCAATATACCGTTTGTGCTGACAGGCTCCGTAATTTTCCGAAACAATCGGCTGAGCAGCCTGTCCGATACCCGAAAACACACTCAGAAAAAGTGCAGAAACTGTTCCGAGAAAACCGTAAACCGCAAGAGCCGATGCACCTGAATGCTTCATAATCTGATTATTAATCACAAACGATACAACAGCCATTGAAATCTGTGAAAGTCCTGCACCGACACCAGATACCGTTATCTTTTTGATTGCTGAAAATAATTTATAAGGTTTAACAATATGTAAAGAAGTTTTTCCAAGCAAAATATAGACAACAAGAATAACAGTCTGAATAACCGAACCGCTAACCGTTGCCAATGCGGCACCCTGCATTCCCATTCTAAAAGGAAAAACCAGAACAATATCACCGATAATATTGATAACTCCGCCTATTAATGTTACAACCATTACAAAGCCTGGTGAACCGTCATTCCTGATAAAAGAACCAAGAAAAATCACAAGCACAAAAGACGGGAAAGCAGCAAAAATCCATTTACCGTATTCATAAACATACGGCAGTAAAACCTCATCAGCACCGCATAATATGTAAAGAGGTTTTTGCAGAATTATACCCGAAAACCATAAAACAGCGGTAATTATTCCGACATAAAGAAGAGATGCAGTAAAATATGCATCACCTTTTTCATTATTCCCCTCACCTCTTGATTTGCTCATCAGAACAGATCCGCCGACACCGCAAAGCAACGCAACAAAGCTTGCCATAGTGAAAACAGGCAAAAGCACGGCACAAGCCGCCGTTCCGTTAGGGCCGACATCCTGACCGATTACGATAGTATCAACAAAGCTGTAGATTGCAACAGCAACCGCAGAGCTTACCGCAGGAATAAGAAATTTTATAAATAATTTTTTGGTATTATCATTCAACAGATTCATTAACCGTATTCTCCTGTTAATTAAGAGATGCAATATAATTTTTTAATTCGTTCCAATTATTAACTGTTAAATATTGTTTGCATATACCGTCGCTTCGGAATTCAATAGATGCTGAAGATTTGATATCAAGTAATACGGGCAAAATTCCGCAGGATGAAGCTCCGTAAACATCAGGTTTCATTCCGTCACCGCAATACCAGCATCCCTCAGGTTCAAGCCCTGCATATTTTAGTGCAGTATCAAAAATTTTCTTCGACGGTTTTGCAAAAAGAATATCTGCACTTGTTAAGCAGAATTCAAATTTTGCTGAAGGAATCCATCTTTTTATTGCTAAAGAGAGACTTTCTCCGCTCATCATATTATTGCTGATTACAGAAGTTCGGATTCCCGATGAGTCAAGCATTTCAAGAAGTTCGGTTACGCCTTCAATAACAGTTCTTGAAGAATTGAATCTGTCAAAAATCTCTTCCTGCTCCGCCATGGAGATATTAAAATTCAAACCGGTATTCATGGATGCATATCTGATTACAGATGATAAAGGAAAATCAAGATTCAACCCTGATTCCGATTTAATGCCCGAAACTTCTTTTAAGAATTCATCCCAGCATTCAGCGAGTTTTTCTCCGCTTGTAACATCAGGATTTATTGCACAATGACGAAGATTTTCAAATCCGTCGGCAGGATTGCATTTCCCGTCAGCAAAAAGAGTACCGCCCA
>JAZOVN010000174.1:0-6384 GCA_045658725.1 Acutalibacteraceae bacterium | reverse complement strand
GCTTCTTGCTTTGGCAGAATTTGCAAAGTGATGAATAAAGATTATAAAGAAAAAAGTGCTTAACAGGAGGTAATAAAAATGATAGGTCTTTTAAAATCATTGTTTATTATAATGGAAGTATTGTTATTGCCAATTATGGTGGCGATAAATGATCCGGAATTTGGTGAAGCAATGTTTCAACAATTGGTACTGGATCAGATTGTTAATTTCTTTACATGATTCAATGTTTTATAAAATGGAGGGCAGCACACCTTACGGATTTTTTCCTTTTCTTAAACCGATAGTTGAAGCTCCGTTGGAGATGCTTCTTGCTTTGGCAGAATTTGCAAAGTGATAAGTAAATATTATAAAAAGCGAGGATAAAAGGAGACCTCAATATGAAAAAACTGACAGCAATTGTAATATGTATGGCAATTATTTTAACCGCAATCCCGTTTTATGCGTTTGCGGCAGAGAAGTATACAGAAGGCTTATACACCTACACCGTCAATGAAAAAAACAATGCGGTTATCGTTGCAGCAGACAGTTCTGTTGAAGGGGATGTCGTTATCCCCGATTTTCTCGGCGGTTATAAAGTGGTGTGGATTCAGAAGCATTCTTTCAAGGATAACACCGCAATAACAGGTGTCACAATAGGTAAAAATCTTTCGTGGATTCAGTATGAAGCGTTTGAAGGATGCGTAAATCTTGCAAAGTTTACCGTTGATGAAGAGAACACTGTGCTTTCAACGGATGAATACGGCGTGCTTTATTCAAAAAACAAGGATGCACTGATATATTTTCCGCCTGCCAACGGAATTGAAAACTACACAATCCCCGATTCGACTGAAAGAATAGGTGCAAAGTTTCACGATTGTAAAAGCCTTAAAACTCTTACCATACCCGAAAGTGTGGAACATATTGACACAAATTTCAGTCAGTGCACCGCTCTTACCGATATTTATTACGGCGGAATTGAACGGAAATGGAACACTCTTGACGGTTCCGTATTCGGACTGCCCGACAGTGTAACTGTCCATTTCCGCGAAGAAAATATTAAAGATAAAATGGAACAGGCAAAATATGAATTCGGAGCATTTATGGGACCTATTATGTTTTTCGGAACTTATTTTATCATAGGGCTTCCGTATGCACCGATTGCAATTATTCTTATGATATTGCAGGATCTGGGTTGGATTTCAGTCAGCCCGTACTGATATGATTTGTTGAATAATACACTTACAAAGAAAAATTGCCCACCAAATCGGGGCAAAAATCCGCTCTGATTGTAACATTTTCCGAAATTGCGGAAACAACCGAAAAACTTGGCGAAATCCCTTGTAAATCAACGGAAAAGGTGTATAATTTAAATCCGGCAAAGCGTTTGTTTTGTCGGATTATTTTTTGTTTTTTGAGGTATTGTTATGAACATATTTCAGCCAAAGCTTTTCACATCGCTTAAAAGCTACAGCGGAAAGAAGCTCGCAAACGACCTGATTGCTGGCGTTATCGTTGCGATCATTGCTCTTCCGCTTTCAATCGCCCTTGCAATTGCATCGGGTGTTTCTCCCGAAAAGGGACTTTACACCGCCATTGTTGCAGGTTTTGTAATCGCTTTCCTCGGCGGCAGCAATGTCAACATTTCAGGTCCCACCGCCGCTTTTGCAACAATCGTTGCAGGCATCGTCGCCCAGTTCGGCACAAGCGGACTTGTTATTGCAACCATCATGGCAGGTCTGATACTCATTATAATGGGCATTTTCAAATTCGGTTCGCTTATAAAATATATTCCGCATACCATAACAACGGGCTTCACCTCGGGTATCGCTCTGACGATAGTTATCGGTCAGATAAAGGATTTCCTCGGACTTACCTTCCCCGAAGGTACTCATGCGGTTGAAACTGTTGAAAAACTTGAAGCGGTTGCAAAATCAATCGCAACCTTCAACTGGCAGGCTCTTGTTGTTGGTGCGGTTGCAATGGCTGTGCTTATTATCTGGCCCAAAATCAGCAAGAAAATCCCCGGCTCGCTTATCGCTGTTGTGGTTGGCGTTGTTATGGTAAAGGCACTTAAAATGGATGTCAATACCGTTGGTGATCTTTACACAATTTCACGCGATCTTCCTGCATTTTCGCTCCCTGCTTTTGATTTCAACACAATAAAGCAGCTTGTTCCGAGTGCATTCACCATTGCTATTCTCGCAGGCATCGAATCCCTTCTTTCATGCGTTGTTTCTGACGGAATGATTAATGATAAGCATAATTCCAACACAGAGCTTATCGCACAGGGTGTGGGCAATATCTGCTCGGGTCTTTTCGGCGGTATTCCCGCAACGGGTGCAATTGCAAGAACAGCCGCAAATGTCAAAAACGGCGGACGCACTCCGATTGCAGGTATAGTTCATGCACTTGTTCTTCTTCTCATTCTTGTTGTGCTTATGCCATATGCCGCATGGATTCCCATGCCTGTTATTGCCGCAATCCTCTTTATGGTTGCTTATAATATGTGTGAGTGGCGTCAGTTTGTCAAAATCTGCAAAACTGCACCCAAGAGTGATATCCTTGTTCTTGTTGTAACCTTCGTTCTGACTGTTGTATTTGACCTTGTTGTTGCAATTGAGGTCGGTATGCTTATTGCGGTTGTGCTCTTTATGAAGAGAATGGCTGATGTTGCGAAGGTCAGAACATGGACTTCACACGGAGAGGATATTTCAGCCGACAGCGAGAGAATGAAAACAATTCCCGATCATACCGAGGTTGTTGAATTTGAAGGTCCCATGTTCTTTGCTTCAAGTGAAACTTTCAGAAATGTGCCCGTCAAAGAAGGCGTAAAAACAATCATTCTCAGAATGAGAAATGTTCCTTCGCTTGATGCAACGGCAATGCGTGCTCTTAATGAAATATATAATGACTGCAAGAATAACGGTCTTAATCTTATTCTTTCCCATACCAACGAACAGCCCCTTTCGGTTATGAAAAAGGCAGGCTTCTATGATGCGGTTGGTGCTGAAAACTTCCTGCCCAACATTGATGAAGCACTTGCATATGCACAAAAGCTTTAAGAGAAAAATAAATCCAAGAGGAAATAAAAATGATTTCAGAAATTTTAAACCGTGCTATCCGATTTGTGCCCGCTTTGTTTGCAACGGTTATTGCTTTTTCTTCGGTTTTTTCGGCAAGTCTTGAAACGCTTGAAGCGGATAAGGCAGAGCAGGTGAGTCGCATTGCATCTCTTGAGCAGGCATATATGAGCGGAGAAATTGCTCCGGTTGATGAAAACGGGATTTACGACGGAGACCTTGCAGAGGCACTTGAATCAGGCATAAAATTCAACGAACTCAGCTTTCTCGGCACTCACAACAGCTATCAGAAGGTTATTATTGAAGAAACCAAAAAGCTTTATGAGAGTCTTTCGGCTCTTACCTTCGGCTTATATTCGGCAGAGAATCTTGATTTTGAAAGCGAAACCCTGACAGATCAGCTTAACTGCGGTATCCGCAGTTTTGAAATTGATATTGAAACCTTTGACCGTGACGGTGAGATTTCTTTTACCTGCATGCACAATCCGTATTTCGAAATGGCAACCTCATGCTATGATTATTCTCTTGCGATGAAGGAGATTTCGATGTGGTCGGATAATAATCCGGGTCATCTTCCCATAACTCTGCTTGTTGAGCCCAAAAGCATCTTTATCCCTCTTGAGGATATGGAGTTTTTCAACATTGAATATGCAGAGGCTTTGGATGATATGCTCAGAGAAACCCTCGGTGACAAGCTTTTCACTCCTGCGGATATGCAGAGAGACTATGCTTCATTCGGCGAGATGCGTGCGGCAGACGGCTGGTGTGAAGTAAAGGATATGCTCGGCAAGGTTGTTGTTCTTCTTCATGATTGTTCAGCTACCGAGAAATATATAGCTATTGACCCTGCGGTTAAAACGCAGGCGATGTTTCCCGTGCTCCGTGAAGGGGATGTTGACAGAGACTGTGCATCCGTTATTCTCTGCAACAAACCTGAAAAACTTCTGAAAATTAAAGAAGATATTATCAATAACAGAAAAATAATGGTCCGCACCCGTGCAGATCAATTCAACCGCATAAGCGAAGACGCTCGCAAAAATGCTTTTGCAAGCGGTGCAAACATTATTTCAACGGATTATCCCGTGAGAACCGATACGGGATACGGAGATTATGTTGTTACCTTCGGAGGTAAAACAACCGTAAGACCTAATAAATAAAAAAATGGCTTGAGTTTTGCTGACTCAAGCCATTTTCTGTTTTATATGAATTGTTTTTTATACGGAATATGAAAGATCGGTGCCGATAAAACCTGCTTCTTCAAAATCCTTCATGTTGTGACGGATGATATAGTCAATATATGATGCAACCATGTGTGCGGTGAAAACATAGCCCATGGGATTCATGTGACCGCCCATGAAGAATTTGCTTCTGAATTCTTCGTCGCACGCAGGGCCGTTTTCGTAAATATCAAGCACATAAGTGTTGTCAAAATAATCTGCAATGTCATAAAGAATTTTTCGGTGTGCCAGGGTTTTTGTTCCGTCACGGCGGCTTTCACCTCTCGGCATGGTCATGAGAAAGAATTTTGCTCTCGGCTGAATTTTTTTGAGACGCTGAATTATCCTTGCGTACCAGCCCGTGAAGGTGTCTGCATTCTGAGTGTAATCCTCTTTTATGTCGGCAACCGAGCCGATTTCCTGACCCATGTTATGAATATCGTTAACACCGAGTGCGATGATATAGCATTGACAGGCAAGAGAAGGCTCCCAGAATCGCATGTGGTCTGCATAGCTTTCGCAATATTCTTTAGCGGTCATTCCGCCTCTTGAAAAGTTGATGCATTCACTGCCGCACATACGGGCAAGATTCTGCCCCCATGAATATTCAAAATAATCGTGATAACCCTTGTTGCCGTTTTTGTCAAGACTTTCAAATTCGCCCGATGAAAGGCTGTCGCCCACAACGCCTATTCTGCGGAAAATCGCGGTGTATCCTCCGTTGTGAACAAGATTTTCAAGCGGTTTTTCGTCTGCGGTAAAAATCATATCTTCAAGTTTCATTTCATTGCCCCCTTTTTTGAGATTTTATCATGTTGCGTCAATTATATCAAGAGAAATAAGAAAAATGAGAAAAATTTGTATATTAATGCTTGTAATATTTTATTATTTATGTAATAATAAAGTATTATTTTTAAAAGAGAGAGGACGGCTTTCAGTATGGCTGAAAAAAGAAGCAGTTTTACCGGAAAAATCGGATTCGTGCTTGCGGCGGCAGGTTCGGCGGTCGGTCTCGGTAATATATGGCGTTTTCCGTATCTTGCGGCAAAATACGGCGGAGGAATTTTCCTTCTTGTTTATATTATCCTTGCCGTAACCTTCGGGTTTGCACTCATGTGTGCCGAAATTGCACTTGGCAGAAAAACAGGTCAGAGCGCAATCGGAGCATTCCGTGCACTTGAAAAGAAGTATTCGTTCATCGGTGTAATCGCATCGTTGATTCCCGTTATAATCCTTCCGTATTATTCAGTTATCGGTGGATGGGTTACAAAGTATTTAACCGTTTTCGCAACAGGCGGAATGAATGAAGCAGCGGCAGACGGCTATTTTGAAGGCTTTATTGCAAAACCGTTTGAGCCCATAGGCTGGTTTCTGCTGTTTATCGGTCTGACTGCACTTGTTGTTCTTCTCGGCGTTGAGAAGGGCATAGAAAAGGTCAGCAAGGTTATGATGCCCGTTCTCGTTGTGCTCACGGTATTTATTGCGGGATATGTATTATTCATGCCCGGTGCGATTGACGGTCTTGTCTATTATGTGAAGCCTGATTTCAGCAAATTCTCGGCAACAACCGTTCTTGCGGCAATGGGTCAGCTTTTCTATTCAATGTCGCTTGCCATGGGTATTATGATTACTTATGGCTCATACATGAAAAAAAATGTTAACCTTGAAAAATCCGTAAGACAGATTGAGATTTTTGATACAGGCATTGCATTCTTTGCGGGTCTTATGATTGTTCCCGCTGTTTTTGCCTTCTCAGGCGGAGATGAAGCGGCTCTCGGCAAGGGTCCCGGACTCATGTTCATCACTCTTCCTAAGGTATTTGAAAGCATGAAGGGCGGAAGTATCATCGGTGCGGCGTTCTTCCTTCTTGTTCTTTTTGCTGCACTCACATCTTCAATTTCACTTATGGAAACTGTTGTTTCAATCATCAGGGATAAAATCGGCTGGAGCAGAAACAAAACCTGCATTCTTGTGCTTGTTTTCAGCATTCTTCTCGGTCTTCCCTCGTCGCTCGGCTTCGGTGTTCTCGGAAACATCACTCTCGGAGGCATGACCTTCCTTGATATGTTTGATTTTGTGAGTAACAGCATTCTCATGCCGATTGTTGC
>JAZOVN010000173.1:0-11570 GCA_045658725.1 Acutalibacteraceae bacterium | reverse complement strand
GATAGAGAAAACCGAAAACGGGTATTTCGCAGGAAAGTTTTCAATAAACTATTATACCTTTGACGGATTGGAAATGGGAGAAATTATTAATTACGGTTTGGTTTCAAAGAAGATTACTGCTGATTCTGATGACGGAGCTTTTGAAAAATACAGCGGTGATTTTGAATTCATTTATCTTTATTTGCCGTCTTTTGAAGATATATATTATATGATATTTTAATAGCAAGCGGGCATCCGAAACGGATGCCCGCTGTTTTTACTGACTATTCAGTTTGCCGTATTGCTCATTTCAAAAACAAGCTCGCCGCCGCTCATAAGCTGTGAATGAGTGATATAGAATCCTTCAAGCTTTTCGCCGTTGAGGGTAACGCTGCTTACATAAATATTTTCATCGCTCTGATTATTTGCGGTGATTTTAAGTATGTTTCCGTTTGAAAGTGCAATTTCCGCATTATCAACGCAGGGTGAACCGATCCAGTATTTATCGGTGCCTGCAAGGGGATAAAAGCCCATTGCCGAGAAAATATACCATGTGCTTGTTGTGCCGCCGTCATCGTTGCCGTCAAGACCGTTGATATCGTTGCTGAAACGGTTTTTGAGAGTCCAGCGAACCCATTTCTGAGTGAGGTCGGGTCTGCCTGCATTATTGAAAAGATAGGGAGTGTGGATATCGTGCTGATTGCCTATCCAGAAGCCGTGACCCGGGTCGATTGCCGCCCTTGTGAGAGAAGCATCCTCCATAAAAGCTTCAAGCTCGCTGACAAAATATTCTTCCGAACCGAAAAGCTCAATCATTCCTTCGATATCGTGCTGTGCCGCCCATCTCCAATGTCTTGCACTTCCCTCGGAATAGCAGTTTGCAAATTTCTTTATCATAACCGCATCATAGAATTCGGTTATATAGGGGCTGAAATTCCATACGAATGAACCGTCGGCATTTCTTGCCTGGAAATATTTTGTTTCGGGATTGAAAACATTCTTGTAGTACATGGATTTTTCGGTGTATCGCTGATAATCCTCTTCTTTGCCGAGTGCCTTTGCAAGAGAAGCGATTGCCGCATCCTGCCATGCATATTCAAGAGTGCAGGCAACGGATTTTCTGACTCCCTCGATATCGTTGGGAATATATCCGTACTGATTATATAAATCAATATTTTCTCTGCCTGCTCTGCTCATTCCGTTTTCAGATGATAATTTCATTGCTTCATAAGCCGCTTCAACATCAAAATCGGTTATACCCTTGAGATAGCTTTCTGCAACAACGATATTTGCCGAATCGCCGAACATTGAGCCTGAATAACCTGCACCCATGGGCCAGCGGGGAAGATTTCCGCCGCCCTGCTGTGCCATATTGACAAGGCTGTTGAGGCAGTCAGTCTGAATTTCCTCTGCGATGAGAGTATAAAGCGGATGAACCGTTCTGCAGGTATCCCAGAGTGACATATCCGTTCTGTAGGTGTAGCCCTCTGCCTTGTGTGCCTGCTTATCAAAGCCGAGATATTCACCGTTGACATCGGTGAAATCCGTAGGCATGATCATGCTGTGATAAAGAGCGGTGTAAAAATTAACCTTGGTTTCGTTATCGCCGCTGATTTTTATTGAAGAAAGTCTGTCTTCCCATGCTTTGGCGGCTTTTTCTTTCACATCGTCAAAGCTCTTTCCGTCAGTTTCGGCTTCAAGATTGAGAAGAGCATTTTCTTTGCTGACAAAGCTGATACCGATTTTCATTTCAACGCTTCTGTTTGCAATGTTTCCGAAATTGAGGTCGATTCCGCAATCGGTTTCATCCGATTTTATTTCATAAGAAACAACGGGTTTATCCGTTACTGCGGCAAAATATGCGGGAAGTCCGTCAAATCTGCCCGAAAACTGACCGTCGATAATGCAGCTGCCCGAAATAATTCCGCTTTCTTCATCAAATTCAACGGTGCCGTTCAATGATTTCTTGTTTGCCGCACCGCTTGTGACATCAATATAAAGCCTTGCATCGGAAGAATCAAGGAAGGTGTAGCGGTGAATGCCCGTGTGAATATCCGCCGTCATTTCTGCAAGACAGCTGACCGTGGGCAGATAAACCGCATAATAGCCCGGAGTTGCAATTTCCTTATTATGTGAATAAGGCAATACAGAGGGTTTTGCATCGCCGATAACGGGAATTACTCTGAAATTCGAGTAATCCTCTGCACCCGTACCCGAAAGTCTTGAATGACTGAAGCCCTTGATATGGCCGTGTTCGTAGTAATAGCCCGAGGTGTTGGTTTTGAATATGTATGCACCGCCCACAAAGCTTGTGTCGGGTCCGAGTCTGACCGCACCGAAGGGAACGGTTGCCGCAGGGCTTACCATACCGCAGGTCCAGGGAGTACCGCCCGTGCCGATGAACGGATCAACATACTGACCGTATTCGCCTGCTTCAACTCTCGGCATATCAATGCTTCTGAGCTGTGTTCCGTTAATGAATGTTGCGGTGAAAACGGTTTCAATCGTGAGAAAAACCGCAACAAATGCTCTGATAAATTTCCACATAATACCGCCTCCTGAATGGCTTATAAATATAATATAGAATATTACAGAGTAATTGTCAACACCGTTAATTCCTTATTACAAAATTGCCGCAAGCGTCAGCATGGGAACGGTATCTTTGAGAATTCCGTCAAAATCCTGCAGGGGAAGCGGATTTTCTCCCTTGCCGATTTCAACTGTGAAGCCTGGGCGGTTGAATTTTTCGATAAACCAGTCTTTATATCCTCCGTGAGAAGCAAGTCCGCTGTTTTTTATAAGTGTGTAGCCCGATGATGCCGAAAAAATTCTTGCAAGCCGCTCGCTTTCGGGCGGATTTTTTTCGCCGTATTCCCAGAAAATCTCTTCTCCCTGACTGTGAAGAGCAATAACCGACCTCGGTTTTCTCGCCTTTGTGAGATTAACGAGAGCAAGAGTTTCAGGCTCGCTTTCGGGCATATAACCTCCGTATCTTCTCGGTGACGGACCAACAATTCCTTCTTCAATTTCCATGTTGCGAAGCTCGGTCCAGCCTGCATCAAAATTATGGTTGATGTCAACACCTCTTGCGTTGGCATTCCATTTTTCGCTTGATGACGCGGCGATTTTTCTCACATTTTCTGCGTATTTCCACGCACCGTCAACGCCGTTTATCGCAATCTGTACCCCGTCGGGATTAACGCAGGGAACAACTATGATTTCTCTGCTTATGCAGGCAACATCAATTCCGCAAACCGTTGACCTGCAAGCCTTTGCACGAAGAATAAGCTCGGCAAAACGGAGTGCAAGCAGGCTCGTCATCCACTCCTGACCGTGAAATCCTGCCGCTATAAGCAGAGGATTTTCACTTTTTCCGATGTGAAGTGAATAAATTCCTCTCTGACATAAAGTTTTTCCGATAAGATGTACCCCGAGGCACGGATATGCTTTTTTTAATGAAAAAATCATTTTTCTTTGTGTTTCTATTGTCATTACGGAATTTTTTGTGATATAATCCATATGTAACCACCCTTTTTAATGAAAAATAAATAATTAAGAATGAAAAATTTCGGATAGGCTCTGCCTATGACCGATTATATAATCAATTCTCAGTCTCGCTGTCGAGCGAAGCGACCCTTAATTTTTTATTTTTCACTCTTCATTCTTCACTTGATATATAATCTTTAAATAATATATTCTTTTATTATCAGAAATAACACCCACGGAGGAACAATATGAAGCTTTTTGAAAAAACAGTTGAAAAAAATTATGTATATAAAGGAAAAATAATCAATGTCCGCCGCGATAAAGCGGAATTATATGACGGAAAGCCCTGCACCCGTGAGGTTGTTGAGCATAACGGCGGAGTCTGTGTTGCCGCCATAACAGAGGAAAACGAGCTGATTTTTGTCCGTCAGTTCAGATATCCTTATATGGAAGTTGTGCTTGAGCTGCCTGCAGGCAAGCTTGAGCTTGGTGAAGACCCGTTTGAAGCAGGCAAGCGTGAGCTTGAAG
The DNA here is from genome assembly GCA_045658725.1 of Acutalibacteraceae bacterium. GTDB lineage: Bacteria > Bacillota > Clostridia > Oscillospirales > Acutalibacteraceae > CAG-177. Next base: position 7,577 of record JAZOVN010000173.1, on the reverse strand, counting down.
AAGAAACGGGCAGAGTTGCCGCAAAATATCATGATATGGGCAAATTTTATCCCACTCCCGGTTATTGCGGAGAAATAATCCATCTTTATGCCGCTGAAGAATTAACCGAAACCCGTATGAATCCCGATGAAGACGAATATCTTGAGGTTGAGAAAATTTCTGTTGAAAAAGCGGTTGATATGGTTGTTTCGGGTGAAATCCGTGACGGAAAAACAATTGCTCTTGTTATGAAGGTTGCCGAAATGCAGAAAAGAGGCATTATCGGAGGCGGAAAATGAAAAAAATAATTCTTGCTTCATCTTCTCCCCGTCGCCGTGAGCTTATGACAACGGCAGGGCAGGAGTTTGAAGTTATAGTCAAGGATGTTGATGAAAGCATCCCCGAAGGAATGGCACCTGTTGATGCCGCAAAAATGACCGCAAAGAAAAAAGCCCTTGCGGTTGCAGAGGAATATCCCGAAAACACCGTTATCGGTGCAGACACAATCGTTGTTGCAGGCGAAAAAATACTCGGAAAACCTGCCGACAGAGCCGATGCATGCAGAATGCTCCGTATGCTTTCGGGAAAAGTACATGAAGTTATAACGGGCGTTTGCATTGTGTGCGGAGAAAAGCTTGAAAATTTTGCTCAGGTCAGCAAGGTTAAATTCTATGAGCTGACGGATGAAGAAATTGAAGCCTATGTTGACACAAACGAGCCGATGGATAAGGCAGGTGCCTACGGAATTCAGGGAAAAGGCTGTGTTCTTGTTGAAAAAATCGAAGGCGATTATTTCAATATCGTGGGTCTGCCCGTTGCCGAGGTTGTCAGAAAACTGAAATTATTTTAAAGAAAGGCTGATATAAATGAAAAGAGCAATATCCCTTCTTCTCTCTTTTATTCTTGTATTTTCAACTTGTTCTGTTGCATTTGCGGCATCGGTTGAGCTTGACAAGGATGAAATTTCCGACTATCCTCTGATTATCGTTCCGGGCTACAGTTCATCTTCGCTCGTTTATCCCGAAGGAAACGAAGTTGTGTGGGGAGTCAACATGGATGCGGTTCTTGACCGTGTTCTGAGCGATATTGTTGAAATCGGAGTCGGTCTCGGTGCTCTCACGGTCGGCAATGCAAAGATTATTGCAACCACCCTTGCAGGCGGCATTAATGATTTCATGGAAAAAATGAAGTGCAATCCCGACGGCACAAGCAAATATCCTCTTGAGCGTGCAGTTTCAACCGCTGAAGAAGTCAACAATGCAAATCTTATGATTACCCATCCCAACGGAGACCACCGTCAGGAAAAAGAAATGGCTGAGGAATTTGCCGAATATATCGGCCATGAAAATATCTATAATTTCACCTGTGATTTCAGAATGGGTTCTGAAGCCTGCGCAAAACTTCTTGATGAACTGATTCAGGATGTCAAAAAGCATTCGGGCAAGGATAAAGTCAATCTTCTTGCAGTCAGCCACGGCGGTCAGGTTACCGCAACATATCTCACTCTCTACGGCTGGAAAAATGATGTTGACAACGCTGTTCTGACCGTTCCCGCAATCGGCGGTGCAGGTATTGCATATGATGCATTGACAAACAATATCAGGTTTGACGAAGAATGTCTGATCCGTTTTGTTGAGCACGGAATGCGCTGCGAAGAAGACTACAACTGGCTTGTAAAGGCTCAGCAGCTCGGCTTTATTGACCTTATTTTTGAAGAACTCATTCCGCAGGTTTATGAAGTTTTCTGCTACTGGGGCAGTATCTGGGATTTCATTCCTGCAGATAAATACGAAGAAACAAAAAAATTGCTTGACCCCGTTAAAAGTGCTGCTCTTTTAGAAAAAACTGACCGCTTCCACTATGAAATTCTTCCGAAGGTCGGCGAAAAGCTCAGCGAATGCATCGAAAACGGAATGAATATCAGCATCATTTCGGGAACGGGCAACAGAATTGTAACAGGTCTTAACGAAAATTCAGACGGTATTATCACAACAGCCGCTTCAACGGGTGCACTCTGTGCTCCCTACGGTGAGCGTTTTGCAGACGGATATATTCAGAAAAATCCCTGCGGCGGAAAAAATAAGGTTTCTCCCGCATACGATGTTGATGCTTCAACCGCATATCTGCCCGATAACACATGGTTTGTCAACGGTCTTTTCCACGGCATGACCTATTGGGATAACTACACACGCACCCTCATGATGACAACCCTTTTCACCGACAGAATCACCGATGTTTACAGCGATGAAAACTACCCTCAGTTCAAGGATACAACCAATCCCTCATCATCGGTTTACGCACAGTTCAAGGGCTGCGGTGCAGGCATTCTCGGCAAAACCGACAAGCTTGTTATCACCAACTGCAACTGGGAAAACGACATCAGAATTTCCGCAGTTTACTGCGAGGATAACAGCATCAGATTCAGATTCAATCCGTTTGAGAAGCTTGAGCCGGGTGAAAGCATCGAAGCTGAGATTATCGGCGAAATTCCCGAGGTAAGCGGAAAATCGGTCGGCGTTACTGTTTGCTACACGAGTGCAACAATATCTCCCGTCGGCTACAGAACACAGCGATTCAGAATTGAAAACGGCGATGCTGTTGAAAATGCAGGCGGTTTTGTGAGTGCGGAAACAAAATCTCCGCTCGATGATTTCATCATCTTTGAAGGAATCGATAATCTTCTCAAAGACCTCGGTCTGAAAGAATATTTTGCGATGTTCGTAACAATTTTCAGCTATTGGATTAATATGATAGCAGGATAAAAATTTACACGGTGAGCCGAATCGGTTCACCGTGTTTTTTAATGAAAAATGAATAGTGAATAATTAAAAATTAAGGGTCGCTTCGCTCCGATTTTTATAACATTGTTTGTCACTCGGCTCCTTTGAAAAGGAGCTGTCGAGCATAGCGAGACTGAGGATTGATGAATGCATCAGCATTCGGGCGATTCGTGAATCGCCCCTACTGTTTTTCCTTTTTCAATTTCAAATAATAGACGCAAAATAAATCACGGTAGGGTCGACCTTTGGTCGACCGCTGAATAGTCCCTTTTCATTAATATTGCTTTCTCCATGGGCTTTCTCTGATAACTCCCTCAGTCTCGCTACGCTCGACAGCGAAACTGAGGATTGATTATATAATCGGTCATAGGCGGAGCCTATCCGAAACTCTTCACTCTTCACTTTTAACTCTTCACTGAAACGGGCGATTCATGAATCGCCCCTACTGTTTTTTGATTTTCGGGCGGATGATATCCAACCCTGCGATTGATTATTACGCATTACGAATTACGAATTATTCAGTCCACCATTCGCTTTTCCATATGCGTTCAATCAATTCTTCAGCGATTTTTTCGTGTTTTCTGAAATCCATTGCTCCGATATAGCAGGCTTCAAGCTCATCGTGATTATCCTTTGCCATGCGAAGGGCACAAACCGCCTCATTCATCAGCTCTTTTGATGCTTTTTTTGAAAAATGAAGTCTTGCACGGTGCAGAGTTAATTCTCCTGAGGAATAAAAACGGCGTAAATTTACCGTTTTTGCGGCAATAATTTCAGGCTCGCAGAGCTTGTCGCAGGTAAAAAATCCGAGGGAAAGTTCTTTTATTATGATGTGTCTGAGCTGTTTTTCATTGCCGATAAACGGGCTTGAAATAACCGAAAATCCGCTTGCAAGAGCATAAGACCGCAGCTCTCTTATAAGCATTGATGCCGCAACTCCGAAATCATCCTCAAAAACGATTATCGTGTCGCACATTCCGTTGACGGTATCCGATAAAAAATAATATCCTTTCGGAGTTATCGCATCAAGCAGACGGGTTTTTTCAAGCCCGATTCTGCCGCTCGGCTTTTTGAAATAACGGCTCGCAACCCTTGATGCATAACGCATCAGCCTCTCTTTATCAACACTTTCACGGCAGATTTTTTCACCGTCGCCATAGATTGAAAATGCGGATTCTATAAACCGTCTGCATCTCTGATGGCAGGATTTGTTTTTATCCGTAAGCTCAATTATTTTTTCACGGTTTTCATAAATTTTCTGCTTATCCCAACAATCTCCGAGATTAATGATTTCTCCAGTTGCACCCGGATATTCGGGGTCAAGCGTGTGAGGGGATGTGCCGTCGGCTATGCTGACTCACAGAGAAGGAAAAATAACCGCATCAAGCGAATCGGGGTCTGATGAACAGAAAATCCTTTCGCATTCAATGTCACGCTTCTCCATTTCATCTGCAATTTTTTTCATAAGAGAAGATTTTCCCGTACCCGGTCCGCCTTTGATTATATAGGTATACTGTCCTTCAATTTTTGGAGTAAGCTGTGAAAAGCATGAGAAAAATCCGTTGCCTGCACTTGAACCGAGAAAATATGATTGAGTCATGAAATACCTCCGAAAATAAAAATCATGCTGACTTTTACTATCAATTTATTCGGATTTTCCCGAAATGTTAAAAATACGCTTGAATTTGCTTCTGTTTTTTTGAAAATAGCGTAAAAATTTTAAATTTACACTTGATATTATTATAAATATAATATATAATATAACGAGTAAAGTTTTGTTTTGGTCATGTGGCGTGTGGGTCCTGTGCGACAGGGCACCGTGAACCATGTCAGGCGGGTGAACCGAGCAGCATTAAGCGGGCAGTCTTGTGCGCCACAGTCCGCCTACCGCCATATGACCAAGATAAAACTTTTCTTTTTATTTGAAAGGTGTGAGAACAGTGTATCAGGCTCTTTACAGAAAGTGGCGTCCCAATATTTTCAGCGATGTTTACGGTCAGCCCCATGTTACAAAAACTCTTCGCAGTCAGCTTGAAAACGGCAGAATTTCTCATGCTTATCTTTTCACGGGTTCAAGAGGAACGGGTAAAACCACCTGTGCAAAAATTCTTTCAAAGGCGGTTAACTGCCTCAATCCCGATAACGGCAACCCCTGCAACGAATGCGAAATCTGCAAAGGAATTGATAACGGTTCAATCCTTGATGTTATTGAAATCGACGCCGCAAGCAACAACGGCGTTGATAATATCAGAGACCTTCGTGAAGAAGCAAATTTCACTCCTGCAAACGCAAAATACAGAGTTTATATAATCGACGAGGTTCATATGCTCTCAATCGGAGCATTCAACGCTCTTCTCAAAACCCTTGAAGAGCCGCCCTCACATGTTATTTTTATCCTTGCAACAACAGAAATTCATAAGCTGCCGTCAACCATTCTTTCAAGATGTCAGAGATTTGATTTCAAGAGAATCGCTCCCGAAGACATAACGGCAAGACTTATGTATGTTGCGGAAAATGAAAATGTTAATCTCACTCAGAACGCCGCAAGCCTCATTGCACGAATTGCAGACGGCGGAATGAGAGATGCACTTTCACTTCTTGACAGATGCTTCGCAATGGGTACGGATATTGATGAAAATACCGTCAGCGATGCGGCAGGCATTGCAGGCACGGTTCATCTTTTCTCATTCTCCGAATTTGTTGCAAAAGGTGATTTCACAAGCTCGCTCAGACTTGTTTCAAAGCTCCACAGCGAAAGCTGCGATATCGACAGTCTCTGCACTGAGCTTACCCTTCATTTCAGAAATCTCATGGTTGCAAAAACCGTGGGCGATTGCGAAGGATTGATTGTCTGCTCAAAAGACGAGCTTCAGAAAATCAAAGAAAGAGCTTCACAGCTTAAGCTTTCAAAGATTCTCTCATGCATCGAAGTTCTTGAACAGACTTCAAAAATTATAAAAAATGCCGCCAACAAAAAAATTCAGCTTGAAGCGGCAGTTATAAAAATGTGTGCTCCCTCTGCTTCAGCGGGTGAAGGAATTTCCGCAGACCTCGAAGACAGACTCAGCGCAATTGAAGAAAAACTTGCATCAATTTCAAGCGGTGCACCCGTTTCTGCGGCACCCGCATACACCGCTCCCGTTCAGCCTGCTCCCGTTGAGGCTCCCGTGCCGAAGCCTGAGCCGGTCAAAGAATCTGAACCTGCTCCTGCACCTCAGGCTCAGCCCGTTCAGGAAGAAAGACCGCCGATGCCCGAAGCACCGCCTCCCGCACCTCCTGCACCCGTTGCTCCCTCTGCGGAAAGCGACATTCCTGACGGAGAATTTTCAAATTGGGCGGATGTGCTCGAAAAGCTGTTGAAATACGACATTCCTCTTTTCGGAATTCTCGCAAATTCAAAGGCTTCAATCAAAAACGGAAGGCTGATTATCCATTCAGAAAATCCGACTCTTTTCGATTTTATCTGCTCCGATACCCATTCCAAAGAGCTTTCAAGAGCTGTTTATGAGGTTATAGGCAGAAAAATGGAGATTGCGGTTTCAAATAATGAAAAACCAAAAGCAGAAAAAAGTCCTTTGGAAAACCTGAAGGCAAAAATAAATAACTTTAATTCAAACAATTAAACGGAGGATATAAAAAATGAAAGCAAGAATTCCCGGCGCTCCTCAGGGCGGCAACATGATGAAAAAAATTCAGGAAATGCAGGAAAATATGACAAGAATCCAGCAGGAAGTTGAAGCAACCGAATTTTCTTCAACAGTCGGCGGCGGTGCAGTTGAAGTTGTTGTCAACGGTGCACACGAAGTAACAGCAGTTAACCTCAAGCCCGAAGTTGTTGACCCCGATGATGTTGAAATGCTTCAGGATCTCATCATTTCCGCATTCAATGAAAGCATCCGCAAGGCAAACGAAGCCATGGAGCAGGGAATGGAAAAGGCTAAGGGCGGTCTTTCAATCCCCGGTCTGTTTTAATGAGCGGATTTACTCCCTCGCTTGAGCAATTGATTGAGCAATTTGCAAGGCTTCCTTCCGTTGGAAAAAAAAGTGCACAGCGTCTTGCATTTCATGTTCTCAACATGAGTGATGCCGAAGCACAGAAATTCACGGATACGATTCTCAATGCCCGAAAATCAATCAGCCGATGCAAAATCTGCTGCAATCTGACCGACGGTGAGGTTTGCGGCATATGCTCATCACAGTCAAGGGATAAATCAACAATCTGTGTTGTTGAAGACCCCCGTGATGTTATTGCAATTGAGCGAACACACGAATACAACGGATTATATCATGTTCTTCACGGAGTTATTTCACCGATGAATGACATAAATCCCGAAGACATATGCATAAAAGAACTGATTTACAGACTCGGCGACGATACTGTAAAAGAAGTTATAATGGCAACCAACCCCACCGTTGAAGGCGAAGCAACTTCGATGTATATTTCAAGGCTTATTAAGCCCGTAGGAGTTAATGTGAGCCGTCTTGCTTACGGTGTTCCCGTTGGTGCAGACCTTGAATATGCGGATGAATTCACTCTCATAAGAGCGATTGAAGGAAGAAAAGAGCTTTGATAGGTATTAAATGAAAAATTAAAAATGATACCTATCCGAACTTTTCACTTTTATTTCTTTAATTAATAATCGGGTACGGGCAGAGCCCGTCCGTAATTTTTCATTATTAATTATTCATTCAATAAGTTTTCCACATATTTATACTTTTCCACACCGCAGTTTTCCACTTCTTAACATTCCCAGAAAACGGGAAGTTGATAAGTCTGAGTTTTCCACTTAAAACAGTTAATAAAAATTTCAGATTTTT
>JAZOVN010000172.1:0-1513 GCA_045658725.1 Acutalibacteraceae bacterium | reverse complement strand
AATTTGAATACCATAAAATATCAGTATAAGCATTACTAAAACAAAAATAGACATACGAACCTCCCGAATTAAATTGTTAATTTACTGATTGTTTTTTCAAGTCTGTCAAGATTTTCTTTCGTTGTTGCCCAGCTTGAGCAGAAACGTACACCGCTTTTACCGTCAGGCAATTTGCACCAATAATCATAAGTGAATTCTTTGCCGATAATTTCAAGTTCTTCATCGGGAATTATCGGGAACTGCTGATTGGTTTTTGAATCAAAAAGAAATTCATAACCGTTTGAGGCGAATATATCATGGATTCTTTTGGCACATTCAATTGCATAAGCTGAAATTTCAGAATACAGACCGTCTTCGAAAAGAGTTTCAAACTGAATTCCGAGAAGTCTTCCCTTCGCAAGAAGTCCGCCTTTCTGTTTGATTACATATCTGAAATCTTTTTTCAGTGCAGGATTGTTTATAACAAGTGCTTCCCCGAAAAGTGCGCCGACCTTTGTTCCGCCGATATAGAATATATCACATTTTGACGCAACATCGGGAAGTGTCAGATCACAGCCATCACTTGCGAGTGCATAGCCGAGTCTGGCACCGTCAATATAAAGAAACATTCCTGTCTTTTTACATACAGCATATATTTCTTCAAGCTCTTTCTTTGAATATACCGTTCCGCCTTCTGTGGGAAGGGAGATATAAACCATTGCAGGCTGAACCATATGCTCGTGGCACGCATCGTTATGATGATCGCTGTAACAGTTTTCGATCTGTTCAGCGGTCAATTTGCCGTCAGAAGAGGGGATAGCAAGAACCTTATGTCCCGTAGCTTCAATTGCTCCGCTTTCATGCACATTGATATGACCTGAAGTTGCACTGATAACACCCTGGTGAATACGGAGTGCACTGCTGATTACTGCGGTGTTTGTCTGAGTACCTCCAACAAGGAAATGAACATCACTATCGTGTGCTTTGCATGCTTTTTTTATAAGCTCTTTTGCTCTGTCACAGTGAGAGTCGCATCCGTAACCTGCAGTTTGCTCCATATTGGTTTCAATAAGTTTCTCAATAATTTTCGGATGTGCTCCTTCAAGATAATCGCAGTCAAATCGAATCATTTCAGTTCTCCTTCATCTTTTTTTCGCTGAGAATTCCCGCAAAACATAATGATGCTGCAATGATACATACTGTAAGCATTATGATGAATACAGCGTTCCAGCCGTGGTTCTGAGAAACGGCACCGAGGGTATAAGATGTAACCGTGCTTCCGACATAACAAAATGTATTCAGAAGACCTGCGGCAAATCCTGCATTGAGCATTTTTCGGTAATCAAGTGCAAACATACTTGTAATAACATTATTGATCATTGACATACCGCATGCAACACAGATGAAACAAATCATAATTGTTACTATGTTGTGGATTTTCATGGATACAAGTATTCCGCCGCAAAGAAGAGCGGAGAAAATATAAAAAATGCAGTTCATTGCTGCGTGCGATTTGATTTTTTCATGAATCTTT
>JAZOVN010000171.1:0-3743 GCA_045658725.1 Acutalibacteraceae bacterium | reverse complement strand
CCTTATCGCCCTGAGTTGAATCGGGATTGAGCCCGGTCACCTCTGCACCCATGCATAGAGGGAAGGCGGCATTTGACCAATCGGCTTCAACGGTAAAATCGCATCCGTTAAGATGGCTTTTATTTATATAAAAAGTATTATTTTCTTCTTTAATATCCGCTCCGAAAGTACGAAGCACCTCAAGAGTTATATCAATATACGGTCTTGACTGCACGGGAGGAAGGAGCTTTATCACTCCGCCCCCGAGATAAGAAAGTGCCATGAGCAGACCCGTTACAAACTGCGAGCTGACATCCCCTCTGAGAAAATATTCTCCCTCGGAAATCCCGCCTGAAACTTTGAGCGGAAATGAGTCTGAAATCTTCGCACCCATACGGATTAATTCTTCTTTCAGAGGAGAAAGCGGTCTTTCGGGAAGTCTTCCCGAGCCGTGAATTTCCGTCTCAATACCCAACGCACATATAACGGGCAACAGAAAACGGAGCGTTGAACCGCTTTCGTTGCAGTCGATAACCGCCTTTTCATGCAAAGCACCAATCGGCGTTACCGTAAAGATAACACCGTTCTTTTCTGTTCCTGCACCGAGACTGCGAAGGCAGTCAACCGTCGCTTCAATATCGGCAGAGGTGGTATTTATTCTGATTTTGCTTTTTCCTTCTGCAAGGCAGGCGCAAATCAATGCTCTGTGTGCAAAGGATTTTGATGCTATGCCCTCAATGCTGCCCGAAACAGCCGAGGGCGTTATTTTTATATCCATTATTTATACTCCGCAACTTTATACAAATCCTCAACGGGAATTTTTTTCAGAACACATTCACCCATAACCTTCGGCACGACAAAACTGATTGTTCCTCCCGAGCGTTTTTTATCGGAGAGAGCAACATCCGCAAGGTCAGCAGGTGCAAAACCGCATTCAACGGGCAGGCTGTTGCTTTTGTTTGCATCAATGATTGCCTGAGTGCAGTCTTCTTCACTCCAGCCGAGTGCAAAAGATGCTCTTGCGGCAATGACCATTCCGATTGCAACGGCTGAGCCGTGAGATATTTCAAAATTACTGCATTTTTCTATCGAATGTGCCATGGTGTGACCGAAATTGAGAAGCTGGCGGTCACCTCTGTCGAATTCATCCTTCGCAACAACATCTCTTTTAAGCTCAACACAACGGGCAATGATTTCTTCAATATCGGATTTAACATTTCCGCTTTTTACCTTATCAAACAAATCTTTGTCGAATATAACACCGTATTTGATGACCTCCGCCATACCGTCTGCAAAAATATTTTCGGGCAGAGTACCGAGAGTGCGTGTATCGCAAAGCACGAGAGACGGCTGACTGAATGCACCCAAAAGATTTTTGCCTGCTTTAAGATTTACCGCGGTTTTGCCTCCGACAGAAGAATCAACAGCGGCAAGAAGGGTTGTCGGCACCTGAACGAATTCAATTCCTCTCAGATAAAGAGAAGCCGCAAGACCAACGGTATCACCCGTAACACCGCCGCCGAGAGCAACGGCAAAATCGCTTCGGGTGAGTCTGTTTTCTGCCATGAATTCAATAAGCTCCGAAAGAGTTTCAACATTTTTTGACTCTTCGCCTGCAGGAAAAATAAATTCAACCGTTTCAATCCCTGCACCGTTGAGGCTCTTTTTTGCTTCGTCAAGCCAGAGCGGAGCAACATTGCTGTCTGTTACAATAACGGCTCTGCTCCTGCCGAAAAGCGAAACACATCTTTCACCGAGAGAAGAAAGAATTCCTTCTCCGATAACAACATCATATTTTTTTGAAACATCAACATTGATTGTTTTCATTTTAATTCCTACTTTGCCTGTTTTTTGCTGTCTGTGCCTTCCTTCAGAAGTGCAACAAGACCTTCTCTGTCATCTGCTTTGAGTGCAGAGCTGTATTCGCTCAGCCTCTCCACAAGAAAATCAATTTCGTTTATAAGATTATCCTTGTTTGCAAAGAAAAGCTCTGTCCACATTTTTTCGTTAAGCTTTGAAACACGGGTCAGATCCCTGTAGCTTCCTGCCGAAAATCCCTTTTGCTTTACCGCCGTGTGACTTTTGACATAAGCATTCGATATAATATGCGGTAATTGAGAAGTGAACGCTATTACTTTATCATGTTCTTCGGGAGTTGTAAAGTTAATTGCACCAAATCCTGCATCATTAAGCACATTTCTGAGCTTTTCAAGTATTCTTATATCGGTATTTTCTTTCGGAGTCACAATCATCGTTGCGTTTTTGAAAAGATTTCCTCTCGATGAATTGAATCCCGAAAACTGAGTGCCTGCCATGGGATGTGCACCGATAAATATAAATCCGTTTTCCTCCGCAAGCTTTTCGCACGGACCGCAAATCGGTCTTTTAACGCCTCCGCAGTCAGTAACTATCGCACCTTTTTTGATTTTCTCCGCATACATTTCAACGAATTCAACCGTTGCCTGCGGATAAAGGGCAATGAATATCATATCGCATTCGCCGATATTTTTTTCATTCATTTCATCTGTAATTGCACCGACCATTTTTGCCGCAAGAAGCGAGCTTCTGTTACGGTCAAGACCGATAACCTCATGATTTCCGCTGTCGGCAAGTGCTCTTGCGAGCGAACCGCCGATAAGTCCCAATCCTGCTACACCTATCTTCATTTTTATCACCTTAAAACTTCGTCATGATTTCTCTGATTGCGTTTGCTTCCTTAACAACCTTTGCAAATTCTTCGGGTCTGAGTGCCTGAGGTCCGTCACATTTTGCGTGAGCAGGATCATTATGCACCTCAATCATAAGTCCGTCTGCTCCTGCCGCAACCGCCGCAAGAGCAAGGGGGCGAACCATTCTTGCCATACCTGCCGCATGGCTGGGATCTGCAATGATGGGAAGATGAGTTTTTTCTTTAAGAAGTGCGATTGCGGAAATATCCATGGTGTTTCTTGTGTAATGCTCAAAGGTTCTTATTCCTCTTTCGCAAAGCATAACCTTGCTGTTTCCGCCTGCCATGATATATTCCGCACTCATGAGAAGCTCTTCCATGGTTGCGGCAAGACCTCTTTTGAGAAGAATGGGTTTATCCGTTTTACCAAGCTCTTTGAGAAGCTCGAAATTCTGCATATTTCTTGCACCGACCTGAATAACATCAACATTTTCAAAAAGCGGAAGATGTGATAAATCCATAATTTCGGTAACGATGGGTGCACCCGTTTCTGCTTTTGCCTTTTCAAGGAGTTCAAGACCCTCACCTCTCATTCCCTGGAATGCATAAGGCGATGTTCTCGGCTTGAATGCACCGCCTCTGAGAAGATTTGCACCTGCCGCCTTTATGTCGTTTGCAATTGAGCAAATCTGCTCTGCCGACTCAACCGAGCACGGACCTGCAATAAACTGGAAGTTGCCGCCGCCGATTTTATGTCCGCAGATATCTATAACCGTGTCATCGGGATGGAATTTTCTGTTTGCACTTTTATAAGGTTCGCTGATTCGTGCAACATTATTAACAATATTAAGTCCGCTGATAAGATCAATATCAACATGGCTTGTGTCACCCACAAGACCGAGAATTGTATCATACTGACCGTTACTGCGGTGAATTTCAAGATTCAGGCTTCTGAGCCATTCAACAAGATTTTCTATCTGAGCTTCGTCTGTTCCTTTTTTGATTGATACTATCATTTTTCTTACCTCCAAAAAAAATAAACCACGCAGTGTAAATTTCACTGCGTGGTATTAAATAACCGCTTTAAATGTTTTTT
>JAZOVN010000170.1:0-3483 GCA_045658725.1 Acutalibacteraceae bacterium | reverse complement strand
TTCCTGCATCTTTCAGCGAAAATTATATTGTTTATTGGGAAAGCGTAGCGGAATATACTTTCAGCATGCTTGATGAAACATCATCATGGTTTTCAAATGCATTTGACATACTTTCGGAGCTGAGCTTCAAAGAAAGAACCGAATATATTTCAAACGGCTTTGCCGCAATCAGCAACTATTATTCCGGAATTTATAACCTTACAGAGAGGTTTATCGGGTATGTTGCATAAACAGCTTTGTTTGTTGATTTGTTGCTATTGAAATCTTGATTTTCTTATGGTAATATTAGCATATCAGAATCAAGAAAGGAAAATAATAATGGCAAAAAGAATTATTTCTCTGATAATATCATTCGTAATGATTTTCAGTCTGACTTTTGTTGCGAATGCCGATGAATCATCGGCTCTCGAATTCAACGAAAGCGGCAAATTCAGAATTATGCTTGTCAACGATACCCATGACGATGCCACAACCGACAAGCGATTGATAAACGGTCTCAAAGCCGCTATCGACAGCGAGAAGCCCGATCTTATCATCTTTAACGGCGACATCTTCTATGAAAGATTTCTGAATCCTACAAAGGAAACTCTTTTTGAATCAATGCACGGAATCTTTCAGGTTGTTGAAGATGCAGAAGTTCCCTTTGCTCTCACATTCGGAAATCATGATACGCAGTACGGCATATCAGCAGATGAACTGATGAATTACTGCAGAGAAACTTTTGATTATTGCGTTGCCGCCGACGGATGCGATGCAGGTACATACAACATTCCCGTTTATTCCGATAACGGAAAAATCATCTTCAATGTTTATCTTATGGATACTCATTCAAAGGATGAAAACGGCGATTATGACGGCGTAAGCGAAGAGCAGATCAAGTGGTATGAGGCAAAGAGTGATGAACTCAAAGCACTCAACGGCGGAAAGCCCGTTCCGTCTTATGTGTTTGAGCATATCCCCGTAAGACAGATTAATTCAATTCTGAAGAAGGTTCCGTTCGGAACAGAAAACGCAACCTTCACTCCCGACGGATACAAAATCGTTGACCCCGATAAACATATGGGCGGAAATTTCTATGAATACCCGAATCCCACGGGTGACGAAACCAACCGACAGTATGAAAGCTGGGTTGAAAAGGGCGACATCGTTGCCGCATTCTTCGGTCATGACCATACAAACAGTTTCTACGGCAAAACCGATGAAGGCATCATTCTCGGCTATAACGCTTCCTTCGGTTGGAAAGCATACGGAATGGGCGGCAAAACAAGACATGTTAAAATGATTGTTGTTGATGAAGATGACCCGACCAATCCCGAAATCTATTCAAAAACCTATACGGAACTTACGGGTGAAAACGGCGGAATCGGTCCGATTGATTTCATCTCGCCCTGGACTTATAATGTGATTATCAACAACACAATCGGCAAAATAGTTGCTTTGATAACCAAAATATTCGGCTAATAAAACACTTTTGCACAACCGTTAAAAACGGTTGACAGAATAAATTTATCTGTGTTTTTCAGACACTTCCGATTGTTTTCGGAAGTGTTTTTTATTTTCAACGTAGGAGCGTTCTTTGAACGCCCGATACCTCGTGGATAGTTCCAACGGACGACCAAAGTTCGCCCCTACGGTATATTATAACGAATTTGAATTATGTGGAAAACAAGTCCGTTTTATGACACAGTAAAGAGCGTATAATCAAAGCATAACCCCCAAAAGGAGAAATAATATGCTTTATCTTGAAAGATTTTCACTGCCGTCTGACTATACAGAAATTCAGTTTATCAGATTTGAAAACAGAACTTGTTTCAACACGATGTATCCGTTCAAGATTTTTCCCGACAAGGAGTTGGAACACATAAGTTTTTCGCCCGTAACTATTTTCTACGGCGGTAACGGTTCGGGCAAAACAACTTTGCTGAACGTTATTGCGCAGAAGCTTCATGCCGCCCGTCAGTCCGAGTTCAATAACAGTCCGTTTTTCGGCGAATATGTTAATTACTGCCGTTCAGAGCTTGCAAAAAGACCGCAGGAAATCCGTTATATTTCGAGTGACGATGTCTTTGATTATGTTCTTGATTTGCGGAACATCAATGAAGGTATTGACACCCGCAGAGAAGAGGCATCCGAAACATATTTTGAACTGAAATCAAAGATATTTGACCCCGAAGAAAGGCGGTTCAAAGGTCTTGACGATTATGACCGATGGAAAGAAATCCGTGATGCTGCATCGAAGAAAAATTCGCTTTCAAAATATGTAAAAAAGAATGTTGGTAAAAATCTTGATATGTGTTCAAACGGCGAAACCGCAATGAAGTTTTTCGTTGACCGCATAGGCGAAAACGCTCTTTATCTGCTCGACGAGCCTGAAAACAGTCTGTCAATAAAACTGCAGACAGATCTTGCAAATTTCATTTATGATTCGGCAAGATTTTTCGGCTGTCAGTTCATCATCGCAAGCCATTCGCCTATATTCTTATCAATGAAAAATGCACGAATTTATAATCTCGATTCGGTTCCCGTCAGAACCTGCGATTGGACAGAACTCGAAAATGTAAGAGCATATTTTGACTTCTTTGAGCAACACCGTGCGGAGTTTTTGAAATGAATATTGTTTTGCTTGAATTGTTCATAAATAAAGAATATAATTGTGTTTCCATATGAATTTCAAAAGGAGAATTTTATGAGTTACATTGGCGAAATGAGAAAACTTGTAGGTCACGCACCAATTATGGCGGTTGCAGCAATGGGTATTCTTTACAATGAAGAAAAAGGCTTGCTTCTTGAAAAAAGAACAGATACAGGTGAGTGGTGTACTCCCGGCGGTGCCATTGAGCTTAGCGAATCTCTGGAAGACGCCCTTAAAAGGGAAATCAAAGAAGAAACAAACCTTGATATTTCCAATCCTAAGCTTTTTGATATCAAGGCTAATGTTCATATGGTTTATCCTAATAAGGATGAAGTTTATTACACAGATGTTGTATATGAAATCAATGAATTTTTCGGTGATTTAAAACCCGATAAAGAAAGCACAGAATTGAAATTCTTTGGTTTAGATGATCTTCCCGAAAACATAATGCCAACTCAAATCGGATACATTGAAAGATTTGTTTCGGAAAAGCGAAAATAACTATTAAAAGCCATATAGGTTGACACAAAATCAACTTATATGACTTTTTCTATGCGATAGTTTAAGGGAACAAGAACAGACTGCTGAAGAATGAGTAAGACAGTTGCAGGCGAGGCGAAAGTCCCGCCTGCTTTTTTTGTTACAACTTCAAAAACTGATATCCCGGATAAAAATAAAAAATCCGAACCCATTGCCGATTGGCATTAAGTTCGGATTTCTCCATTGTGGTGGACGTTAACCAACACCTTTGGCATTCACCGTTTTTTGATAAGTGCCTTCGGGGTTTTCAAATCCACGCTTTTGCTAAAATCCTAAATACAATAAAAATATTATATTTTCCAGATTATACT
>JAZOVN010000169.1:0-3701 GCA_045658725.1 Acutalibacteraceae bacterium | reverse complement strand
GTTTTTGTGTGGGTTGTGCTTACGGGAAGACCCGAAACAGTTGAAACAAAAAGACATATTGCACCTGATAAATCTGCAGAAAAGCCCTGATCAATGCGGAGTTTCACCATATCGTTACCCACTTTTTTTATTATCCGCTCTCCTCCCGTTGCCGTGCCTGCGGCGATTGCAACCGATGCCACAGCAAGCATGACCGCTTTATTCTCTGAAATTCCGATATTTGAAGCAGACAGAATGAGTCCGAGAATTCCTGCAAACTTCTGCGAATCCTGAGCACCGTGCATAAACGCCATAAGTACGCACGACGCAATTTGTGAATATCTGAATATTTTATCGGATTTATTTTCTGTTTTCTTAACTGCCAACAGCGTCAGCTTTGATATTATGTATCCCACAAAAAATCCCAAAAAAAGAGAAACAAAAAGTCCTTTCAGAACCTTGCTCCATTCCGAAAAATCAATTCCCGAAAATCCGCCGCAAACGCTGACCGCCGCTCCCGTTAAAGCTGCAATAAGAGCGTGGCTTTCACTTGTCGGTATTCCGAATTTCCACGCAGAAACAGCCCATATTACAACTGAACACATCGCTGCACACAACGCCGCAATTGACACCACAGAGTTATCACCGAAATCAGCGATATTAATTACCGTTTCTGTTACTTTACCGCTGAAAATACCCATTATCATCGCACCCGCAAAATCCGCAACGGCAGCAACAACAACTGCAGTTTTAAGTTTCATGCATCCGGTTGAAACGCACGATGCAATTGCGTTGGGTGCATCAGTCCATCCGTTAACAAAAGAAACCGCAAGGGTTACAAACACGGTAAAATAAATCAAAATCATATAATCACCAAAAATAAAACGCCTTCTCATATGAGAAAGCGTTTTTTTATTCCGTTATTTAAATAAGTTACCGCCATGAGAATCAATTGCAACTATTACGGGAAAGTCATCGAGTTCAAGCTTTTTGACACTTTCACAGCCGAGGTCTCTGAATGCAATTTCTTCACAGGATATTATATGCTTTGCACAGATTGCACCTGCACCTCCGACTGCGCAGAAATAAACCGCATTATTTCTTACAATCGCATCACATACTGCTTTATTTCTTTCGCCCTTACCGATCATAGCTGCAAGACCGAGATCAAGCAACCGCGAAGAATAAACATTCATTCTGCCCGATGTTGTGGGACCGCACCTTCCGATAACCATAAACTCGGGGGTGGGTGACGGACCTGCAAAATAAATACAAGCACCGTCAAGCTCAAAGGGAAGCGTTTCATCCGAATCAAGAAGCTCAAAAATCCGTTTGTGAGCTGCATCTCTTGAAGTATAAACCGTTCCGCTGAGAAGAACTCTGTCTCCAGCATTTAATTCAGATGCACGGTTTCTGATTTCATTAATATTTATGCTGTATTCTGCCATATTATTCTTCTCCGATGCCGATATTATCGGAAATAGCAGTAAGCACTTCAATAAGATTTGTTGCACTTGCCTTAAGTGAAGCTGCTGAGCTTTCAAAGTTTACACATGCGGTCTTTATGCGTTCATTAACCTCAATAATATCCTTCTTTGCTTTTTCAACTTCATATCCCGCTTTTGAATATATATCCGATGCAGATTTCTTTGCATTATTGATTGCATCACCGTATTCGGAATAACTTTTTTCAATTTCCGAGAACTTAGCTTCGATCAATGCAATTTTCTCTTCACAAAGACTGAGTTTATTCTGATAATCGGAAATTGTTACTTCTGCCTCTTCAAGCTTAAGTGAAGCTGATGCATTTCTCTCAATAAGAGCAGCATTTTCCGCTTTGAGTGCCTCGTTTTCTTCACGGAGAATATGAAGCTCGTTTTCAGCGGAATCCTTTGCTCTGTTAACGGTATCAAGCTCTCTTTTGCAAGCTGAATTTTCATTCAGCTCTTTTTTGAGAGAAACTATTTCTGTCTGAAGCTGCTCAACATAATTAAGCACACCCTCTTTTTTGAATCCGCCGATAACCGACTTCTTTAAAATGTTTTCAGAACCCATAAATTCTACATCCTTTCACATCATTCAAAAAGTAATATTTCATCGATATTCTGTGCAACGGCGGAACTTTCACCGTCATAATAAATCATAAGTGAATTTCCGTTTTCATCCGCAGCAATATATGCTGCCTTTCCGTCACTTTCGGTAGTAAATGTTGAAACGATAATATCTTCACCGATAAGTTTTTCTTCAGTATCAACTGAAATATAGTAATCGGCAACGGGCTGAGTCGCCTGAAGATTGTGATTTTTGATTATAATTATATTGCCAGTTTTTTCGGTCGTAAACGCATTTGCGGCATTCGAAAGCTTGACCTTACCGTTTCCGTTATAGAAAAATAAATCTCCTGTATTTTTGCCTATATCGGCTTTCAGATAAACAACCGCATCATCTACGATTTTATAATTCGAAATTCCGTTATCAACATTTATTCCTGCGGAAGGCATAAACTTATCGTTGATTGTGTTGGTATAAAGGCTGAGAAGCTCACCTTTGGTATCACGCACAAACGCATATATTCTTGAGCCGCTTTCATCAAAAGAAAACAAGGTTTTCTGATTATCGTAACCGTCAAGCGGATAACTGACAGCGCCGCTTTCGGAATATGCGGCAAAAGCCATGCCTTTTGATTCAACACTTTCAGCAACAATTGCACGGGCATAATCTATAACTTCATCAATAGTGCTTCGCTGAGCAATGCTCACAAGCGTTGCCATATCCGATTTATTGGCAACAAGTTCAGCACTTTCGAATATGATTTTAGGATTTCCGAAATCGGACACGGTATAGACTTTGGAAGGGTCGAGCTTTTCCGCAACCTTGAAGCTTCCGTTTTCATTATATGCAAATGCAGTAAAAACAGGAGCGGAAAAATCACCGTTTTCGCTTGACTCATTGAGTGCAGCTCTGATTTCATCTCTTATCAGTTTTTCCTGCCACAGCTTGAATGCATCATTATATTCAGATGATATTCCGAGAATCGCAAGGAAGCTGTCGCGTATCGGTTTTATAACAGATTTGTCGCTCTCTGCATATTCATCTGAAATAACGGCAGTCCATGAAATACTCTCTGTTGACGAAGTAAAATAATAAAGATTTCCGCCTGCCGTGTAATCATCAAACATAACGAGATATGTGTTATCGCATATCATTTCGGGTTCAGAACCGTCATAGGCAACATAAAGCTCGGTCATTCCCGTATTTATCTGAGATTTTCTTTCATAAAGGATATGGGGATTTTCGGTATTGTTATAACAGAAAATATTAACAATGTCACGGCAGATTTCTTTCGGATTATCTTCTTCAAAAGAATAGAGAACCTTATTATCACCGTGCATTCTTGTAAAATAAATTCTGCCCGAACTGCCGAAAGCATATATGCTTTCTACATTTGCAGAAAAAGTTTTGATTGTATTGCTTTTTATATCACAAACGCAGCCGTCATTTGCACCTGCACCAATATTCTTTTTTAAATAGTATATTTTACCTGAAACAACGCTGAAATCACTCTTGACACCAACATCAATTATTTTAGGCTCAATAAGTTCGCTTCTGCGTTTTTCAATATAACAAAGATCATACAGACCGTCATACCGTGATGATGCAACGGTATAAATAACCCTGCCGTTTTTCTCATCACATTTAAAATTTGCCGCACTCAAGTCGTC
>JAZOVN010000168.1:0-3697 GCA_045658725.1 Acutalibacteraceae bacterium | reverse complement strand
TGAGTATGCAACACCGTGCCATTCGCCGTTTTCTTTCTCTGACCAGCGGAAGGCCTGTCCGCAGTCAAGAGTCAGCCCGATATCAAAACAAGGCGTGTTGACAACGATGTTTTCACCGCATTTTTTATATGTTTTTCCGGCAATCATAGAATTCTCCAATCTGTAATATTATGCTGTTTCCGATTAAAAAGTTGACATAATTTTATCGACAAATTCAAACAAATTGTAAAGAATGTACAACCTTTCGTATATGTCAAAAAAGAAAAATAAAGTTATCCACACCCGAAAACCTATGAAAATAAGGCTTTTCCACGGGAGTTATACACCTTTTCCACACGGTTATCCACTTTTTCACACGAAAAGGTGATTATACAACCCGTATATTATTATTGCTTTTTCGTCAGAATAAACAAGCCGTTCCGTGCCAAAAATAACAAGGAAATAAAAGAAAAAAGGGGTACGCAGATTGATTAAAGGAGTTAACCGTCAGGTTGTTGAAATAACCCAGACGCAGTGTGAATATTTTGAAAAGGTTCTGTTTTTTATCAAGCCCGAATATTCCGCCGTCAGCGAGGGGGATCTGAAAGAAAGAGCAACGATAATTGCCCAGAGTGCAGGAATGCCGCCTGCCGCAAGACTCAGAAAAAACAGGGTGAGGCTCGCACTCAGCATGAGTGCCGCGGCATGTGCGGGTGCTGTTGTGAGTGGCTCGGTTTTTCTTCTGACATCATTTTTCTGATGCGTGCATGCAGAATGAATTCATAACGCATTCATCGCATTTCGGTCTGCCCGAAACGCAGGTATCTCTGCCGTGAAGCACGCAGCGGTGGCAGAAATCGTTGCTTTCTTCGGGAGGAAGAAGCTCACGCAGCTTCATTTCAACCTTGTAAGGGTCTTTTGTTGCCACAAGACCGAGGAGATTTGAAATTCTGATAAGATGCGTGTCTGCAACAACGGCAGGCTTGCCGTAAACATCGCCCATAATGAGGTTTGCAGTCTTTCTGCCGACTCCGGGAAGGCTTGTCAGGTCATCAATATTGTCGGGCACATTTCCGCCGAAATCGGATATCATTTTTTTGCTCATTTCAACGATATCCTTTGCTTTTGCCCTGAAAAATCCGCAGGAATGAATGATGTTTTCAACATCCGCAACATCTGCAGATGCAAAATCCTCAACGGTTTTGTATTTTTCAAAAAGAGCGGGAGTAACAAGATTAACCCTTGCATCAGTGCATTGCGCCGAAAGTCGGGTAGCAATAATCAGTTGCAGGGGATTTTCTGCGTTCAGAGAGCAAAGACTGTCGGGATATTTATTTTTCAGCGCTTCAACTGCAAGAAGCGCACTTTCTTTTTCTGTCATTTCGTCAGCTCCTGACAATTTATTATCAAATTACATTATATATTAAATCTGCGTGAAAATGAAGGGGGTTTTTAAAATTACTGTGAATTTTTATTACTTCCTGATAAAAACAGTTGATTTTAAAGCTGCGTTATGGTAACATATATATACTTATTATTATAATAGGGGGATATCCTTATGAAAAACAAATTCACAGGCAGTCTGTGTGTGATGATGTGTTTTGTGATTGTTCTTTCGATGTTTGCGGCATGCAGCGTCAAGGACAGAAACGCAGACCTCACCACTCCGGCTACTCTTACTCCCGATGATACATGGGCTCCCGATGTGGATGCGGATTATGTTTATCAGACAATTACCATAAGCAAGGTTGAGCTTGTTGACCTTGTTAAGGAAGCTCTCGGCGACGAAATCAGCGAAGACTGGAACGGCGACCTCAACACCCTTACTCCCGAACAGCTTGAAAAGGTTGAAGAGCACGCAAAAAATGAAGGTCTTTCAGTTGAAAAAGATGAGAGCGGCAATACCGTTATCAAGAAGGAAGAAGTTGTTACAACCGAGGCTTCTCAGGATGAAGTCAATCAGCTTATGACAAAGGCTTCCGTTAAAGACCCGAGCAATATTTCCGATGAGGAATACAACAGACTTTCTCAGGTTGCACAGAGCGAAGGTTATGTTATCGTAACAAGACCTGCCGCAACAAACGCAGCAAACAACGGCAACAAAGAGGAAGAAACCAAGAAAAACGATGTTGTTATTGCAAAGCCCGTAACAACAATCAAGGCGGTTCAGACCACCAAGGCTCCCGTTGTTACTCCCAACACCACGGTTGCAGGCAAGACTGAAAGCCCTGCAAAAACAACTGTTCTTCAGACTCAGAAGCCCGTTCCCAAAACAACATCTGTTTATAAGCCCGTTCCCATTCCCGGCACCGTTGCTCCCATGGCTCCGGTAACACAGGGAATCCCCGCTTCAACAAGAGACTGGACAACAACCTTCAAGAAATATTCAAACGAAGTTTTTGTTGATTCGGCACCCACAAGCGACGGCGGTGTTGTTGCTGTTGGTATTACATATGTAAAGACCAACGATGATCCCTTAAACGAGCTTAAGGGAATCACCTCTGCTCTTATCGTTAAATACGATAAAAACGGCAGACTTGACTGGAGCAAGATTATCGGCAGCAAGGATGCAACATATTTTGAGGCAGTTGATGTGCTTACCGACGGTTCGATTGCCGTAGCAGGTTACACAATGCATACAGCAAATTCACCTTTTATCGAAGGTGCGGAAGCTTACAAGTGCCCCGACACAATCGAAGGTCTTGTTGCAAGATTCAATAATAAGGGCGATCTTCTCGGTAACATCAGAATTTACGGCGGTGCAGGCGACGATATGGTTTATTCAATCGCTGCAACAGCCGACGGCGGATATGTTATCGGCGGTAAGACCGAATCGCTTGACGGCGATTTTGACGGAATGAATTCACCCCGTGCAAGAAAAGGCTTCATTATCAAGTGCGGTGCAGACGGCAGACCTCAGTGGAAGAACGCAATCAACGCACCCCGAGGACTTGCAACTCAGGATCTTGCAGTTAATCCGTCAGGTTGCGTTTATGCAACAATCGAAGGCTCAGGCGATGCATATTACGGCGATTCGCTTCTTGAATCAACAGATGTAACAACCTCAAGATATTCCGTTGTTCTCAAGCTTACACCCACAGGTAACCTTGAATGGTATAAAACAATTTACGGCACAGGCATTACCTCACTCGCATCAATCGAAGTTGCGGATGACGGCGGCTGTGTTGTTGCAGGTCATTATGCATCAGGCCGTAACGGTAACGATAAGGGTACTTTCGCAGGTATCCACAATGCAGGTACCACAGGTACATTTGACGGCATGCTTGTTAAGTTTGCACCCACAGGTGATGCAAACGGTAAGGGCGTTATCAACTGGACCTGCCCGCTCAGAGGTTTTGAAACCGAGCAGATTACAGGCATTACAAAGATTAACGGCGGATATGCCGTTTCAGGCTTCACACAGTCAACAAACAGAGATTTCGATATGATGCCCGGTACAGGCGATTACGATTCATTTGTTTATATTATCACCGACCTTGCAGCCACAAAGCATGTTTACATCTTCAACGGTTCGGGTACGGATAATGCAAGAACCGTTTGCTCAAACGGAAAGTCCGTTTTCGTTGCAGGTTCAACAAATTCAGGTGATGCCGCATTTGCAGAATGTGATGCAAAGGGCACCAAGGATGAAGCAGTCGGCTTTATAGGCTGTCTTACATTTAACGATTAATGATTGATTTTTAAATTATAATAACCT
>JAZOVN010000167.1:0-3149 GCA_045658725.1 Acutalibacteraceae bacterium | reverse complement strand
AATCTTTCTCTTCTGAGCGATGTAGCAGCGTACTACCTTATTAACGCCGGGAGAAAGCTCGTTACTGTTTTCTCTGGTGAACTCTTCTACGTTAACTACGATACCGTATTCACCGTGAGGTACACGGAGAGATGTATCTCTTACTTCACGTGCCTTTTCACCGAAGATAGCACGGAGAAGTCTTTCTTCACTTGTAAGCTCTGTTTCACCCTTGGGTGTAACCTTACCTACAAGGATATCGCCTGAGTGAACTTCCGCACCGATTCTGATGATTCCGCGTTCGTCGAGGTTGCCGAGTGCATCCTCACCGACATTGGGAATATCTCTTGTGATTTCTTCGGGACCGAGCTTGGTGTCTCTTGCTTCGGTTTCATATTCTTCAATGTGAACTGATGTGTAAACATCGTCACGGACAAGTTTTTCGTTGATAAGAACGGCGTCTTCGTAGTTATAGCCTTCCCATGTCATAAAGCCTACGAGTGCGTTCTTGCCGAGGCTGATTTCACCGTGGTCTGTTGCGGGACCGTCGGCAATAACCTCGCCCTTCTGAACTCTCTGACCTGCTGATACAATGGGACGCTGATTGGTACATGTACCCTGGTTTGAACGCATGAACTTGATAAGCTCATAGTAATCGCTCGAACCGTCGTCGTTCTTGATGATGATGCTGTCTGCGCTGACCTTGGTAACAACACCGTCCTGCTTTGCAAGAACGGTTACGCCTGAGTCAACCGCAGCCTTGTATTCCATACCTGTACCGACGATGGGAGCACAGGTCTTGAGCAGAGGAACTGCCTGACGCTGCATGTTTGAACCCATGAGAGCACGGTTCGCGTCGTCGTTTTCAAGGAAGGGAATCATTGCGGTAGCAACAGAAACAACCATCTTGGGAGAGATATCCATGTAGTCAACTCTTGTACGGTCGATTTCGATGAATTCGTCTCTGAGTCGTGCGGTGATCTTCTGTCTGACGAAGCAGTTGTTTTCATCAAGAGCTTCGTTAGCCTGAGCAACGATAAAATCGTCTTCTGTGTCCGCAGTCATATATTCAACTTCATCAAGGACTCTGCCGGTCTCCTTGTCAATCTTTCTGTAAGGAGTTTCGATGAAGCCGTATTCATTGATTTTTGCAAAAGTAGCAAGGTAGGAGATAAGACCGATGTTGGGACCTTCAGGAGTCTCGATGGGGCACATTCTGCCGTAGTGAGAATAGTGAACATCTCGGACTTCGAAGCCTGCTCTGTCTCGTGAAAGACCGCCGGGGCCGAGAGCCGAAAGACGGCGCTTATGAGTAAGCTCTGCAAGGGGGTTGGTCTGATCCATGAACTGTGAAAGGGGTGATGAACCGAAGAACTCCTTGATTGCCACCATAACGGGGCGGATGTTGATAAGGGTCTGGGGAGTTATCTTGTCTTCATCCTCCTGAGCCTGGATTGCCATTCTCTCACGGACTACTCTTTCCATTCTTGCAAGACCGATTCTGAACTGATTCTGAAGAAGTTCGCCGACGGAGCGGATTCTTCTGTTGCCCAGATGGTCGATATCGTCAACATTACCTACATGCTTGGTGAGGCAGTTGACATAGTTGACGGATGCAAAGATATCGTCAACGATGATGTGCTTGGGAATAAGGTCATCGCAGCGTTCTGCCATTTCAGCAAGAAGAGCTTCCTTATCTGCACCGCACTTTTCGATTACTTCGTGAAGCACGGAGTAACGGACCTTTTCGT
This sequence comes from Acutalibacteraceae bacterium, assembly GCA_045658725.1. Taxonomy (GTDB): domain Bacteria; phylum Bacillota; class Clostridia; order Oscillospirales; family Acutalibacteraceae; genus CAG-177. The sequence continues at coordinate 1,419 of JAZOVN010000167.1, read as the reverse complement.
TGATGCCGATTTCTTCAAGCTCTGCCTTTGTGATTTCAACGGGAAGGATTGCATCTGCATAAACCATGCCGTTTGAAATAACAAAAAGTTCGCTGCCGTCTTCGCAGGCAACAACAACCTTCATAACACCTGCGTTTTCTATTTCGAGAGCCTTCTGCTTTGTTAAGATTTCGCCGGGCTCTGCAAGGAATTCGCCTGTATATTCAGAGATAACGGGCTGAGCAACTTTGCAGCCGGGAAGTCTGTTGAGCATTGAAAGCTTCTTGTTATATTTATAGCGACCTACTCTGGAAATGTCATATCTGTGGGGATCGAAGAAAAGATTGTCGATATGCTGCTGTGCGGATTCGAGAGTAACGGGCTCACCGGGACGAAGCTTCTTGAATACTTCCATAAGAGCTTCTTCGGTGTTTCTTGTTTCATCCTTTTCGAGAGTTGCTTCGAGCTTGTTGTCTTCGCCGAAGAACGCACGGATATCTTCATTGCTGCTCAGACCGAGAGCACGGATGAAAGCTGTGATGTAAATTTTTCTGTTTTTATCGATACGAACATAGAAAATGTCGTTGGCATCGGTTTCGTATTCAAGCCATGCACCTCTGTTGGGGTTGATGGTGCTTGTGAAAAGCTCGATACCTGTCTTATCGTGAGTCATGCCGTAGTAAACACCGGGTGAACGGACGAGCTGTGAAACAATAACTCGCTCTGCGCCGTTGATAACAAAGGTGCCGCTTTCGGTCATGATGGGGAAATCACCCATAAAGACTTCCGACTCTTTGATGATGCCTGTTTCCTTGTTCTGCAAACGAACAGTTACTCTCATGGGAGCTGCATATGTTGCATCGCGCTCCTTGCATTCACGGACCGTGTACTTGGGCTTGTCGTCCATTCTGTAGTCAACAAAGCTGAGCACCCAGTTTCCGGTGTAATCCGTGATGTCCGCCGTATCACGGAAAACCTCCTTGAGGCCGGTTTCGATGAACCATTTGTAGGAAGCCTTCTGGATTTCAATGAGGTTGGGCATATCCATAACCTCAGTGATTTTTCCAAAGCTCTGACGCTCGCAGCTTCCTCGTTTAACGGTTTTTGTTTTCAGCATTAGGCTAAATCACTCCGTTTCTTTAAATCTTCCATTTCCATTTGGGAATGCCGAATTTTCGTTTTGCGGAAAGCCCTTTTCTCTTATTAATATACGCACTATAAGAGATAATATAGGGTATTAATTTCCACTTTAACAATGCGAGACAATAGTATAATCACTTTTAAATATTTTGTCAATAGATTTTATAAAATAAAATTTACAAATAAAATTGTTTGTGCATTCATACGAAATTTTACGATTTTCGAATTAAAAGTTTGTTGAATATTTTTTGCGTTTTGTATGTTTTGACAACATGTTGTTATCGCAATAAAAATAAACAC
>JAZOVN010000166.1:0-4117 GCA_045658725.1 Acutalibacteraceae bacterium | reverse complement strand
TGCCGTAAAGCACCTGTCTGATAAGAGCTTCACCCGAAGCGAGATTTGTGTCAGCCTCAACCCACACATTACCGCAGATATCCCACTGACCTGCAGCAACCTTTTCTTTGATCTTTTCATAAATTTCAGGGTAGTGGTCCTTCATCATCTGATAAAGAACAGCCTGACTCTGACCGAAAGTCATTTCGGGGTAAACATCCATAAGAGAGGTAACATTCATGAATGTTCTTGCACTCTTTCTGATGCTTTCCTGAATTCTCCAGAGCCATGCAACATCTATGTGGCTGTGACCTGTAAGGATAACCTTGCTCTGTGCCGCCCAATTGATTGAAGCTATCTTTGAAAGATAATATTTTCTAGCCTCATGGATTGATTTTCTGACTCTTTCTTCGTCAAAATCATAGTCAACCATGTGCATGCTGTCATCTACTGCGGCATAAACCTTTGCTTTGATGTGTTCGTCTTTTATGTAATCAAGTGCCTGGAATGCAACCTCAAGGTCAATGTAGTAGCCTTCGCATTCCTTGTCAGCAACAAAAATGCAGGTTTCACCGAAACGGCATTCCTGATATTTGATGCCTTCCATTGCATCGTCGCAGAAATACATTGAGTCAACTGTTGCTTCAATTTCAAACTCAAGAACTTCGCCTGCTTTGTGAACACCGAGAGCAACCTCTGTTCTGTCGGGAATGCTGTCTCTTGATGCACAGCCCGAAATATAATGACCGTTGCATTTTACGAGTGCTTCACCGCCGACAGCGAACTTTGCACGAAGCTCAAGACCGTCCATTTCTTCGGGAACGGTTACACTTGCCTTGAAGAAGTGAGCCGAATCATATGCGGCATACCAGATATCACCGTTTTTGATTTCGCTCTTGAAATCTTCCATTTCATATCCGTCTTCACCGAGGAACATACCTCTTGTGTATTCCCAGACATCGATGCTTTTTTTGTAAAGAATGCCGTATTTTTTCAACTGCTTGAACATATCGTCTTTGAGTATCTTAGGTTTTATTGTATGCATAAACACCATCCTTTGGATTGATATAAATTTATAGTATCAAAAAGTAAAATAAAAATCAACAAAAATAATGCTAAATTCTGTATTTATCAAGAACTGAGGTAACAGTATCAAGAAAAGAGTTTTCACCGAGTGTGTTGATTTTGAAAATAATTCCCTGACTTCCTCCCGAAGTGATAACGCTGACAAAAATTCTTCCGTCACTTTTGATAAGGGTGATATTCATACTTACTCTGTTCTGACCCGAGTAACTGTAGCGTTCGTAAACACGCACCGCACAAACGGAATTTGCCGTGCTGAAATCACTTTTTGCTTCAAGGGATGCGGATGAACTGTTGCTCATTACCGTATCGCTGATATCTTCAAGAATTTCGTAAAAATCTCCTCTGAGTTCTGCTTCGTATTTTGCCATTTCAATCTCTCCTTTCAAGATTACTATAACTTATTTTGTTTGCTTTGTAAACAAAAAAATGAGCCGGTCTGAACCGGCTCAAAAAAGTATCTTATTCTGTGGGAAGACCTTCTTTGTCATACATGCATGCAGTTTCAAGCATGATTTCAATACCTGCTTCGATTGCTTCGGGGACAAGCATGTCTGCATTGTCAAGTCTTGTGTGGTAGTAACGGGGAGGAGTGGGATCCATTGCGGCAAAACCGGTTGCGGGGATACCCTTCTGAGTGAAGGCTGCAGCATCGCATGCACCGATATAGATTGATTCAAACTTAAGGTCGTAGCCGCAGTTTTTACCTGCATTTTTAACAAGGTGTTTTGCACCCCAATGATGTTTGAGAGTGCCGCTGAGGTCTCTGTCGTAAACTGCCATTGTGTCAAGATCACGGAAGGTATCTGCACCGATAACGCAGGTTTCAACTTCCTTAAGCTCTTTTTCGTGAGCGTCAACATATGCCTTTGCACCTCTGAGACCTGCTTCTTCGGAACCTGAGCAGATAACAACAAGCTCGGTGTTTTCAAGTCTTGTGTCGGTGTCTGCCATTGCTTTGGCAACTGCCATGCCTACATAACAGCCTGTGAGGTTGTCGTTTGCACCGGGAACGCTCTTTGTGTAGCTCTGGAAGAAAAGGAATCCAAGCTGGAAGGGGATAAAGATGCATCCGATAACAAAGCCGAGAATCATAAGCCAACGGGGTTCTGCGGCCTCAAGAGCACCGCTTGTTCCTGCACAGACAATGCCGATGATTGCAATGATAAGGTCTGCAACAAGACCTACAACCGCAGGAATAAGCACGATTTTCATACCTACGCCGCCGAGAAGATAGTTGAGAGTCCATTCAAACTGGCTGTCTGCATGACCGACAATAATAAAACGCTTTTTGAGTTCACCTTTGGGAGCTCTTCTTGCGATAACATTGTGGCTCGGATGTCCGATGAAAAGAGGGTCGATGAATCTCTTATACATAACGAATTCAAGAAGAAGGGGGATGAATCCGAGAATGACAAGGATAAGTGAGATAACGGGATTTGCGAATGCATATGTAAATACACTTGCAACCGCACAGGCAACGGTGAAGGGGATGAATCCCATGAATGCCTGACGGTGAACCTTGAATTCTTCAATGGTAACTTCATCGCAGGTCTTTTCAAGGTCTTTTGCCATGAGCTTCTGAGCCTTGAGTTCTTCGGGTGAACCGGGTTTTCTCGGTCCGATTTCGTTGCAGATTCTTGTGATGTTTTTTACAGCATATTTTCCGAGCTTTTTAATATCAAAGCCTGTGCTGTATTCGAGAGCTGTTTTCATAAAAACTTTCCTCCGATACTGAAAATTAACATTAATAAAATATCACAGATTTAAACAAAAATCAATATATTAACATCATATTTTTAATGATATTGTAACAAAAAACAGCAGGATGATTTCCTGCTGTGAATTATAAACTGTATACGCCCGAACGCATTACTGCATATTCAACATCCTTGACCCTGAAATATTTCATAACAGGTTCGTTGAAAATGCAGTAGTCGGCAACGGTATAATTATCAAGGCTTATCGTTCTTATCTTATACGAATAAGCATTGCAGATAAACAGTTTGTTATCGTAAACCGAAACATGGGTGGGGTGGCAGAATGCCTTTTCCTTGGGACTGCCAATTCTGAATTCGGTTCTTTTATGCTTGACGGAATAATTGATTATTGCGTTTGAATCAGGAACAACAAACCATAAATCCGCACCGTTGACGGCAGGTGAACATGCGGGATTATCAAAATATTCAACCTTGTTTTCAGATATTGTTTCGCCTGTGCTTCCGATGATTTTTAATGTTCCGTCTTCGTAACTGACTGCCTTTGTGCTGCTTGTGAGGTTAACAACATCGCAGGTAACAAAATCACCGAGGCGTTTTGCAATATCCGCACCGTCTTCACCGAATTTTGCATTTATGTAAGTCAGCACGGGGATTTTTTCAAAGATATCAATTTCCTGGTTATAGATATAAAAAGCCGCGGCCTCGCCGCCGTCAGGATGAATTTCCTTGCAGGCATAAACGAAACCCCGTTCAACAGGTATGATATCAAGCAAATCTGCATTAAAAAGCTTCTGCAACTTTTTATATCCTCCGTAAAGACAAAATTAACCCCGCCAAGCCGTATGCAGCCGATTGTAACCTGCTCTTATAGCAGGTGGGTGCCGCCCAATGCTTTCACGCTCCCTTCGTCCAATCAGACCGGATCTGACCGGGAGGTCTGCAATCCGCCACCGGAGCAAGGCTCCCTATTAATGTGTGTTGGGTTACATATAGACTGCATATAAATCGCACAAGGCAGGGTGTTTTACAATTATATGTTACTTAAAAGCGGAAAAATTATTCTTCTTCCTCGAAATCAAACATTTCGGCAAGTCTTTCTTCAAAAGCCTGACCGACTTCATCGAATTCCGCATCGTCTTCGATGGGGCAGAGGAAGGTTTCGCCGTTTTCTTCCTCAAGCTTGAGGATGATAAGCTCGTTATCTTCTTCTGTTATTTTGTCGGGATTTTCGGGCAGGGGAAGAAGGGCAACATATCTGCCGCTGTCTGTTTCTATTCTGTCAAGTTCTTCGAAAATGTGTTCTTTACCGTCTTCGTCAACTATGCTGACAATAT
>JAZOVN010000165.1:0-2550 GCA_045658725.1 Acutalibacteraceae bacterium | reverse complement strand
ACGATCCGTTCTATTATGACAACACAATCAACGCAGCAGCCGAATTCTATTCTCAGGCAAACGAAACCCACAATGACCTCAGAGATGCAAGAATGACTGATCATTACGAGGTTGATGACGGCGTTTTCTGCACGGAATACGACACGGGCACAATGATATATGTAAACTACACCGACAACGATTTTACAACACTCGGTGTTGTTGTTGAAGCAAGAAGCTTTTTAAGAGTCAACTAAATCAGGAGGATTGAATCATGCCTTATATCAGAACAACCGTCAGCAAAGAACTGACAGAATCAAACAAAGAAAATCTCAAATCAAAGCTCGGTCAGGCTATCGCACTCATCCCCGGCAAGAGTGAAGCATGGCTCATGCTCACATTCGAGGATAAAATGGATATGTATTTCAAGGGCGACTGCTCTCAGGATTATGCATATCTCGAAGTCAGCCTTTTCGGCACAACATCCGATGCTGCATACGACCGTCTTACTGCCGCTCTTTCGGAAATAGTCAACGAAGAGCTTGGCATTGACAGAGCAAATATTTATATCAAATATGAAGAAGCAGAGCATTGGGGCTGGAACGGCGCCAACTTTTAAAAAATGAGTGAAAGAAAACATGAATTTCTGCTGATTGCGGCAGCATTGTTCATCTCTGCCGTAACAATTCTTTACAGTATATTCGATTCGCCAAAATACAACAGTCTGGAGGCTGTTGCCGTATCGCTGACTCAGAGCACTTCAGCCACTTCGGTTCCCCACGGAAAGGTCAATATCAACACCGCCGATGCGGAAGAACTCATGCAGCTTGAAGAAATAGGCGAAAAGAAGGCTCAGGCAATTATCGGATACAGAGAAGAAAACGGCAGATTCAGAAAAGCGGAAGAAATAACCAATGTCAGCGGAATAGGCGAAGGTATTCTCCGTAAAAACATTGACAGAATAATTGTTTAGACAGGAAGGCACACATGGAAAGAATCGAAATCAAAAATCTTTATAATTCAGCCGAAACTTATGCCGATAAATCAATCACCGTCTGCGGCTGGGTCAAAACCCTCAGAGATTCAAAGGCTGTAGGTTTTATCGAACTTAATGACGGCAGCTGCTTCAAAGGAGTTCAGATTGTTTTTGAGGCAGAGAAGCTTGAAAACTACAAAGAAATTGCAAAGCTTAATGTCGGCTCCGCAGTAAAGGTGACGGGAAAACTGCTTCTCACACCGCAGTCAAACCAGCCATTTGAAATCAATGCCGATGAAATTTCGGTTGAAGCAACATCATCTCCCGACTATCCCCTTCAGAAAAAAAGACATTCTCTCGAATTCTTAAGAACGATTGCACATCTCAGACCCAGAACAAACACCTTCAACGCAGTTTTCAGAGTCCGTTCCGTTGCCGCATATGCAATTCACAAGTTCTTTATTGACAACGGCTTTGTTTATGCACACACTCCGCTGATTTCATGCAGCGACTGTGAGGGTGCGGGCGAAATGTTCAGGGTTACAACTCTTGACATGGAAAACCTGCCCAAAACAGATGAAGGCACTGTGGATTACAATGAGGATTTCTTCCGTAAGCCTGCATATCTTACCGTTTCGGGTCAGCTTCAGGCTGAAACAATGGCTCTTGCATTCGGCAAGGTTTACACCTTCGGTCCTACCTTCAGAGCCGAAAAATCCTATACCCAGCGTCATGCGGCGGAATTCTGGATGATTGAGCCTGAAATGGCTTTTGCGGAGCTGAGCGATAACATGGATGTTGCCGAGGCAATGATAAAATATGTTATCAGCTATGTTCTTGAAAACTGTCCTCAGGAGCTTGAATTCCTCAACAAATTCATGGATAAGGAGCTTATCGAAAGACTGACTGCGGTTGCGAATTCCGATTTCGGAAGAGTTACCTATACCGATGCGATAAAGCTTCTCGAAGAGCACAACGATGAGTTTGAATATAAAGTAAGCTGGGGTTGCGACCTGCAGACCGAGCATGAAAGATATCTCACCGAAAAGATTTTCAGAAAGCCTGTTTTTGTTACCGATTATCCCAAGGAAATCAAGGCTTTCTATATGCGTCTGAACGACGACGGAAAGACCGTTGCCGCATGCGACTGCCTTGTTATGGGCATCGGTGAAATCATCGGAGGAAGCCAGAGAGAAGAGCGACTTGAGCTTCTTGAATCAAGAATAAAGGAGCTCGGTCTCAATCCAGAAGATTATGACTGGTATCTTGACCTTCGCCGCTACGGCGGAGTCAAGCACAGCGGCTTCGGACTCGGATTTGAAAGACTTGTTATGTATCTCACGGGCATTTCAAATATCCGCGATGTCATCCCCTATCCCAGAACAACAGGTTCTGCTGATTTTTAATACACACAAAAAATTATCCCACCGACGAAATTCGGAATTCCGTCGGTGTGATTTTTTACGCTTTATTTTATTGAGAATGTTCTTGAAACTATGTCATCTGTAAAACTGAATGTTTCCTTTGCTTCGACTTCTATATCAGTTTCCAAATCATTAAGCACATATGCTACATCAACATCAAGCGTAACACCG
>JAZOVN010000164.1:0-26186 GCA_045658725.1 Acutalibacteraceae bacterium | reverse complement strand
AACACTTCATCGCCCTTGTATACCTTTTCTGCTCTGTCGATACGGTATTTTTCGTTTCCGCAGGTAAGATATGCACCGTCTTCGGCAACCGTAAGATCGGGGTCAGGCGGTCCGATATAAAGATAATGACCCTGCGGATTGTAGCCGATTTCGGTGTTTACGCCGTAAAGATACATTTTGTTTTTATACCTCAGAGGGCTTATGAAAGCCCTCATATCGGTTATTTTTTCATCGCTTTTCGAGAAAAACGAGGCGGCTCTGCCGTATGTTCCGAAAATCGCATTTGCGTTCATACAGCCACCTGCCTGAAAATGAATTCATCATCTTTAAGCAGAGGCAGAGCGGCAAGCAATGCATCCTTGCGGTCTTTTTCTGCCTGCTCCATAAGTGCCGCAGCAGAAACGGAAACGGTAACATCGCCCGCCTTGAATGATGTGACTCCGTCTGAATTCCTGACTTTTTTTGCACAAAGGCGGTAATTTGCCATTGCCGCGGCAAGGCTGACGAGCCGTGCATCGGAATGAACGCTTTCGTTTTTCACTCTCGGCACAAGCTCGTTAACCGCCAATGTGCACACGGGAGCAAGCTGCTCATCCGTTCCTTCGGGTGAATAATATTCCTTCAGCACCGATAAAACGCTCAGACAGTCAATCAAATCCATTCCTCCCGTCAGACGGAAAGCACCTTTGATGCTCCGTCAAAAATCTTTGCAAAACCTGCCGTGCAGCTGATAACAGCTCTTTCAAGCTGGCGGTCAATGAGCTTATCGTATTCCGTCATGATTTCGCCTGCCTTGACCATTTCGAGAGCCGCGGTTTTATCGAGACCGATAAGCTTGTTTTCACCGACGGCAGATGATTTGAGAAGCTTTGCACCGAGGGGAGTAATCATATCTCCCTTGCCGTGGAAATTAAGACCTGCCGCCGCATCCCTGAACTGCTCCATGTTGAGCATCTGTGCCGTAACGGCAGGGTCGGCAATGATTGTGTTGAGTTCATAGGGGTCAAATCCGTTCCAGAAGTCAACGAGGTCGGAATAAGCAAGAGTGCCCGACTGTGCACAGCTCACCACCTCAGCCGCATTGCCGTTGCCGTCGCCGTTTGCAAGCACATCAATTGCATCTCTGAGAAGAGTTCTTGCGATATATGCACCGATCTGTCTGAGAGTAACGGTGAAAAGGTCAAGACGCTGGAATCTGATCGCTTCGTATGAAGCAACAAGGCTTCTGCCTCTCTTTCTGAGTCTGACAAGGTTTTCCTTGGTGCGGATGCTTGTTTCGGGAATGAATGCACCCTCCTTGACAACCTTGATTTCCTTTTCCTCTTCGGTGGGAATTGAGCTGATTGAACGGTAATCAAGACCGTCAATCACCGTTGTAGAAGCAACAACATCCGAAAGGATATCCGCCTGCTCAAGACCCTGCTTTACTGCTCTTGAAACATATTCGGGAAACAGCACCGCACTTTCGGAATTTCTGAAAAACTTTTCAACAACATCGCTTGATGTGCCGCCGACCTTGATACCGAATCTTTTGAGCTGACGCTGATATGCATCGAGTCCTTCGAGAGAAGTTCCTCTGTAATTCTCACTCGGGTCGACGGATTCGAGAGTTTTTGTGAAATCGCCCGAAGCATAAAGACCCTTCTCAAGTCTGATATTATCAAAATTTGCCATTGTTTTTTCCTCCTTACATAATGAATGTTACCGTTGACGATGCTTCGTCAACCGCAACAACAAGATATTCCCTTCCGCTGTCGGAAACGGTTACTCCTTCACCGTCGGAAACGAGCTTTGAATAGCCGACCCCGGGAACATCTCCGCTGAATTTTGCTCTGACGGCTCCGCTGAGCTGAACCGCGGCATAACTGCCGTCACAGTCAACCGCAATGCCGCAGAATACTTCGCCGCTCACAGCCGCCGTAACGGTATCCGTTTCATGCATTCTGACGGGAGTACCGCCTGCGATTTCTCCTTCAGCCCTGAAGGTTGCCGTGTTTTCATTGAATCCGTTGAATGATACTGACATGATTTTTCCTCCTTAAATTTTGTATTCTGAATTTCCGCTGCCCCTGTCACCGCCGACAGCTTCAAGCTGTCTGACAATGGGCAGATTTTTCTGTGCACTCGTGCGTAACGCATCGCGTAATTCTCTGAGCATCTTTATTGAAAGTGCTCCGCAGATTTCGCTTACCGCATCACTTCTGAGAGAAGGAATAACGGCTGATGCCGAGCGGATGATATCCGATTCAAGCTCATCCGTATATTCCCTTGCCCATTCCGCAAGCTTTTCTTTTTCGTGCGACGGGCTGAACGCTTTGATGATGCCTGCATTCTTCTGTGCGGGCACAGCCACGAAAGACCATTCGTACGCATCAGAAGGCTCTGAAAGAAGATAACAGCAGAGCTTTCCGCCGTAAACATTGCCTTTTTTGTGTTCACAGCCTTCGGTTTTGATGTTTCTGCCGCAGATTGAACAGCTGATATTCTTCACCGCACAGCCAACACTCGTTTCTTTCTTGATGCCTGCATCAATTTCCGTGATGAGGTCTTTGTTCTTTTCAGTTCTGACCATATAAGCCTTGGCTTCGATATATGTATAATCCTCACCGTCGGAAGTTTTTCTTGAAGAATCGGTAACCACTCTTGCAGAATAAATTCTTGCAGACTGATCCTTGCTCTTCATGTTGTGATCAAAAATCCCCGTTTTGCCCACAAAAAGCTCCGAAAGAGTATGAAGTGCGGCAACGGTGAATTTTTCGTTATCCCTGTCGATTTCGTTATCGCAGAGAATAAGCGTAAATGTATAAAGCTCATCGCCCGAAAGCTTTTTTCTCGCAAATCTGCCAATAAGCTCAAGCTCTTCATCGGGCAGAGTGTTTGTTTTGTTTTCCTGCGTAATTATTCACCTCTCTTTATTTTTTCAGCCTGTGCTCTGTAAAGCTGAGCACGGCTCTGTTCAACTTCATCCTGAAGTGTGATATCATCCCAGATAACTTTAACTCCGCCGTGATATCCGTTGCCCGTAAGAAAAACGGTACATATTTTCTTTATCACGGGAGAAAGAAGCTGTCTGTAGGCTTCAAGCTCGCTTGTGAGCACATCCGCCTGCTGTGATGACATTCTTTCCGTGCTCGACCACGAAAGACCGAGCATGAATGGCGGAAGACCCGTTTTTGCAACAATCTGTTCAAGCATCTGACGCACGGGCACCTCGCTGTCAAGAATCTGATTATCCGCACCGATAACCTTTATCTGAACATCGCCCACCGCAACAAAATCCCTGATTTCAGAGCCGCTCTGCATCGCCTCTCCCCATTCCTTTGCAACCTGCATGGCTCTGTCCTTCGCATAAGCTCTGTCAACCGCATCGTTTTTCGGATTATAAGTCACGGCAAAGCGGAGATTGCCGACCCTTTCCCAGTTTGCACCAATGCTTTCAAAAATTTTGAGAAGTACGGAACTGACAAACGGCAGACCCTTGAGCATTGAATTTCCCGTCAGTGCACCGGGTTCGGGATTGAGCACGCTCAGAAGGCACATTTCGGGGCGTGTAACCCTGCAAAGCTCCGTTCCGTTTCTGACGAAAATATCAATGTCAAAGCCGTTTTTATGCCTTTTCAGTTCGATATTTTCAAGCGGAGAATTGAAAAGTGCACGGGGCACTCCGTCTGTGTCCGTAACGATTTCGCCGATAGCCGTTCCGCAGGTCAGAAGCTGCTCAAAATATGTTGAAACAAAGGCGGAAAGACCCTGCCTGTTGCCTCCGACGGGCACACCTGCAACAAATTCGTCAATTGCCGCCTGAGCTCTGGAATCGGAGCATTCAACCCTGAAGCCGCCCGTAAGACGGACTAATTTGAATATCGCCGCATCAATAACGGGCACGGCTTCCCTGAGTGCATAATAAAGTCTCATCTGCGGCACTCCGAGCGGCACATAGCCGTCAAGAATACCGAACGGATGACGGTTTTTATTCTGCGTTACGGGTGCGGAAACTCTCGAAGCTTTACGATTTTTGAATAAACCCATGTTTAACCCCCTTTCCTTTTCATTGCAAGGGCGAAAAATCCGATATCTTCTTCCTGATTCAGAACGGTTGAAACAAAATAACGGATATCGTCCATTGCATGGTCATTTTCTTTTCTCACGGCATCCTTTGCCGTGCTTTCTTCCCAGCGGTAAAGACCGAATTCTCTGATTGACGCCCTGCATTCGGGCGAAAAAAGAATTTTTCCGTTTTTCAGGCAGTCCGAAACCCTTCTTATTCCGTCGATAACATCATTTCTTGCAGGTATGACCCTGAATTTTCCGTCACGCTTTATGCACTCAATAAAGCTTGCCGCCGAAGGGTCAATTATAACCGACTCGATTTTCAGACCGTCTGCAAGCTCACAGAGTGACTCATAATGCTCGCTGTCGGTTTTCTGCCTGCCCTCGGTGCGTGAATCAAAGTAATACTCCCTGATTCTGTACCACACTCCGCCGCTCTCTCCCCAAAGCCCGAAGGATGAAGGGTTAACTGTTCCGTAGTCGCATGAAATACAGTATTTCTCAAAGCGTGAGGGAGGGTGAACCACATGCTTCTCCTGCGAAAACATCGGATATACGCACCCCTGTGCCGCAACCCACCTTCCGAGCACGAAACGCTCATAAAACGCACCCGAATAAAGCCTTTCGTATCTGCGGATAATAGCAGGTGTAAGCGACGGGTTATCCTTCATCGTGAAGTGAAGATAACAGCAGTTTTTCTCATCCCGTTTCTTTATCCATTCTTCATGGAACCAATGCATGGGATGCTCGGGGTTACAGTTGAACCAGAGCTTCGACCCCTCAACGGAGCATCTTGCAAGTGCCTGCTCAACAAACGAACGGGGCATCAGCGTAACCTCATCAAGCAGCACGCCCGCAAGAGTCATTCCCTGGATGAGAGCCGCAGAGCCTTCATCCTTGCCACCGAAAAGATAAAAACGGTTTGTTGCTCCGCCATAGGAAATCTCAACGAGGTTTTTTGAGTATTTTTCGACACACACAAAGCCGAGTTCACGCAGAACAGGCAGAATGACGGTTACAACATTACGGCGGAGAGAAGAAATTGTTTTTCCGCAAAGAGCAAACGAACGGTCCGAAAAAGCGGAGAATGCCCACGCAACAAACGAAACGGACATGCAGAGTGTTTTACCCGAACGCACCGCACCGTCGCAGATTATCGCATCACGGGTGTGAAGAGGACTCTGAGGCATCCACCAGCAGAGAGCTTTCATCTGCTTTTCGGAAAACGGAGTGAATGCCTGCTTTTTCCCTGACTTATTCACCGTCATCAGCCTCCGAAATCAGCCTTGCACCTTCAGAGAGAGCCTGAATGAAGCTGCTCTGCGGATTTTCTTCTGCCGAGCCGAGTTTTTCAAGCTTTTCAAGAGCCTTCAGCCTGTCAAAAAACTTGATTTCAAGACCTCCGCCCTTCGGTCGCTTTATTTCGGAAACATTAAATAAATCAAGCTTCTCGATTTCCTCCGCACTCACTGTTTCCTCACAAAGCATAAGCCTGAGCGCATCTGCCACCGAGCCGAAAGCAAGGCGGTGAAGCCCTCTTTCAACGGCGGATGCATTCTTTCTTTCGCTTTCAAGACGCGATATCTCCGCTCTGATTTCATTTCTTGCAAGAAGCCTTGCCGCACTCCGCTGAGGGGTCAGGGAAAATCCTGCCCGTGCCGCACAGCCTCTTGCATCGCCACCCTGTGCATAATAGCAACAGAACAGCCGCTCTTTTTCGGTTAATTTCTTTTGCAATAAACCGTCTCCTTTCCGAGAGGATTTTTGAAAACTCCTCTCACCCTAAGACGGAACACCGCGTTTTTTTAACCCAAAAAGGTTAAAAACTTTTTTGCCACAGTCGTAATCCGTTCTCCGATTTCTCCCGTTTTCGCCTGTTTCGGGCATATTTACGCCGTTTTTCTCCGTTTTTGTTGAATATTTTTATTTTTCGGATTTTTTTGCAATTTTGCTTGACTTGAAGCCTTTCAGGGTGTAAAATTACAGTTGGTAAAAAAATTTTTGAAAAAGCGTGGTGAAACTCTTGGGCAGTTCCGAAATACCCAACCCCCGAAGTAGAAGTTCAAAAGAATATACCGCATCGGCGGAGCTGTTCAGAGTGATTTAATCCTAAATCGCTTTTATTGACTGTTTTCATCTCCTTTGCGGTTATTCCCGAAGGAGATGTTTTTTTATGGAAATAAATGAAATTTACGATAATCTGCTTTCGCAGATTGAAGATCATATTTCAAAAGGCGAAATTTCATTTCTCCGTGAGATTCTTACGGAGATAAATGTTGTTGATACCGCGCAGATCATGGAAGACCTTGCCGATAAAAACAGACTCACCGTTTTCCGTGTTTTGCCCAAAAGCATTTCAGCCGAGGTTTTCTCATATCTTGAGCCCGACACTCAGGCGGATATCGTTCGCATGATAACCGACGCCGAGCTCGAAAGACTGCTTGACGAAATGTTTCTTGACGATACGGTTGACTTTCTTGAAGAAGTTCCCGCAAATGTCGTAACAAGAGTTCTTGCTCATTCAGACCCCGAAACCCGAAAGCTGATCAACCGTTTTCTCAAATACCCCGAAGACTGTGCAGGCAGTCTTATGACAATCGAAATGGTGCATCTGCGCACCTCTCTGACCGCCTCGCAGGCAATTGAAAAAATAAGAAAAACAGGCATAGACAAAGAAACCGTCTATACCTGCTACTGCATTGACAGCGAGCATCATCTGCTCGGAAGCGTTCCCCTTCTCTCCCTTCTGCTCTGCGACGAAAACGCAGTTGTGGGCGATATCATGGAAGACGACGCACAGCTCATTTCGGTCAACACTCTTGATGACCGTGAATATGTTGTTGAAGTTGTTAAGAAATACGACCTTCTGAGCGTTCCCGTTGTTGACAACGAAAACCGTCTTGTCGGCATCATCACGGTTGACGATATCGTGGATGTTATCGAAGAAGAAACCACTGAAGACTTCGAAAAGATGGCTCTTCTTGCTCCGTCGGATGACGAATACCTCAAAACGGGCGTTTTCAAGCTTGCACGCAACAGAATTCTCTGGCTTCTCATTCTCATGATTTCGGGCACCTTCACGGGCAAAATCATCGAAGGATACGAAACTCTTCTTGCAGGCTTTGTTGCTCTGACGGCATCCATGCCCATGCTCATGGGTACGGGCGGTAACGCAGGCAGTCAGGTTTCAACGCTCATCATCCGCGGTCTTGCTGTCGGTGAAATCGAAATCAGGGATTATCTTAAAATCGTTTTCAAAGAGCTTCGTGTTGCATCTATCTGCGGACTTGTGCTCGGTGCGGCAAACATTCTGCGAATGTATCTTTTCAGCGAAGGCACTCTTGAAGTTTTCCTTGTTGTTTCGCTTGCAATGTTCTTTGCTATTGTTGTTGCAAAGCTCATCGGTTGCTCACTTCCGATTTTTGCGAAGATAGTAAAGCTTGACCCTGCACTCATGGCAGGACCTATGATTGCAACTCTGGTTGACATTGTTACTCTCGTTATCTATTTCGGACTTGCAAAGGCATTCCTCTTATAAGTTATAACGGCGGCTTAATCAGCCGCCGTTTTTTGTTGACTATTTTCTTTTATAATGATAAAATAATCGATGTAAACCCTGCTTTACATTGGTATTGTAAACTTGTATTTACATAAAAATTTTAACTTTTTTATAAATGTACACCCGAATTGGTTGATTTTGCCACCGTAACAGGCTACAATTCGGATGAATCACAAAGGAGGCTGACCATGAGTATTGCAGATAAGATTATTAAACTCAGAAAAGAAAAAGGACTTTCGCAGGAATCCTTTGCGGAGGCAATGGGAGTATCCCGTCAGTCCGTTTCAAAGTGGGAATCAGGCAGTGCACTTCCCGATACCGATAAGATAATAGCAATGAGTGTACTTTTCGGAGTTTCAACCGATTACCTTCTGAAAGAAGATGTAACCGAATCATTCAACACCAAACCCGAAGAGCCGCAGGCAACATATTCCGAACCTGCCGCACCCGTAAAAACCAAAAAGCCGAAGAACAGCAAGAACAGTCTGCTGATAAAAACCGTTGCCGCAATTCTTGCGATATGCGTTATCATAACCGTCATTGCCGTTCCCATTCATTACGGCGGAATCCGTGAAGCATGGTGGGAGCTCAACGGCGGTAAAATCAAATATCCTTATGTTCTCGTTCACGGTCTCGGAGGCTGGGGCGAGGGTGACGGAGTCAATGACACCGTTCAGTATTGGGGTGCAACCGCATGCAACCTCACCGAACAGCTCAACTCGCAGGGCTACGAAGTTTATGCTCCGAGTGTAGGCCCCGTTTCAAGCACATGGGACAGAACCTGCGAGCTTTACGCACAGCTTACGGGCACAACCGTTGACTACGGCGAGGCTCATTCAAAAGCACACAATCACGAACGCTACGGCAGAACATACGATACTCCGCTCGTTGCTCAGTGGGGCGAAAAAATCAACGGCGGTCAGAGAATAAAAATCAATCTTCTCGGCCATTCATTCGGCGGTGCAACCGTCAGACTTCTTGCATCTCTTCTCGAATACGGCAGCGAAGCCGAGGTTGCTCTCACGGGCGAAGAAACCTCACCGCTTTTCACAGGCGGCAAGGGTGACTGGATTTACAGTGTAACAACCCTCTGTGCACCCCACAACGGCTCATCGCTCACCGAAGTTCTCAATTCGGTAGGCGGTCTTGTCGGCATCGGCAGCACAACCGACCTTCTCATGACACTCTGCTTCGGAGTTGCAGGTATCGCATCACCTGCGGAAAATATTTATGACCTCAAGCTCGACCATTTCGGAATTACCGACGGCAACACCGAAAGTGCAATCGAGAAAATCACAGCCGCAGGCAACGACCATGCGGCATATGACCTCAGCCCCGACGGTGCAGCGGCACTCAATTCCACAATCAAGACAGTTGAAGGCGTTTATTATTTCTCTTATGCTTACAGCACAACAAGGGCAGGCACACTTCTCAGAGGACAGGTGCCCAACACATCAACAATGCCCATTCTCTATCCCTTTGCACTTGCGATGGGCTCATTCAAGGGTACAACCGCAGGCGGAATCACAATTGACGAAACATGGCAGGAAAACGACGGTCTTGTCAGCGTTATTTCGGCAAGATATCCGTTCAACGAACCTTATGCAGAATACACGGATTCATTTGAAGCCGTTGAAGAAATTCCGACAGGCATCTGGAATGTCGCGGAAACAAAAGACGGCGACCACGGCAAGGTTATCGGTCTGGGCAACGAAGCGGATTCAACACAGAATTTCTTCATTGACCATTTTGAATTGATTGACAGTCTGGAAAGATAAATACACGGAAAGTATAATATTTGTTTTACCTTCCGAATGCTCACGCATTCACCAATCCTCAGTCCTACGGACAGCTCCTTTGCCAAAGGAGCCCAAACAGTTTGTTTGATTATAACAGAAAGCTTTCTGTTACATCAGCCTCCTTTGAAAAGGAGGTGTCACGGCTTTAAGTCGTGACGGAGGATTGATTTTTTAAAACTTATCAAAAATCAAGGCGGGATGCCCTCATCCCGCTGACAATGAAAGGAGAACATTATGTCATATATTTTAATTGGTATTCTTACAACAATTATCGCATTGTTATCACCAATTATTTCGTTGTTTATGCCTTCAATTGAAATCCCCGAAAAACCCGAAGTTTCAACAGTAACCTTTGACGGCGTTACATACAAAAATCATTTCATCGAAGAGTATCTCTTTCTTACCGAAGACTTTAATTTTCACAATCAAGAACCCGATTATGGAGAAAATTTCTATAAGATAGGTGAAGATTTCTTATATAACGGATACACTCAGCAATATTCGTGGTCAGGCATATCAGGTCTGCTTTACTGTCCCGAAGAGAAATGGGATGAATATAAAGCCTATTATTCCGACCCTGAAAATTTCGACTACTGTTATTTTGAATCTCATTACCAAACTTCACCCAATGACAGATATATTACTATTCCCGATGGAGAAACTTTCAACAGGCTTTTAGGTGACGAACGGTATATCAAAGCCAACAATCAATCAACCGTAATAATTTCCGATTCTGAGGAATGCTACACTTTCTTTTTAAAAAAGGAAAGTAAGGACGGTATCTTTTACGGAAAATCCGATGAATTTGCTGTTTACGATGGTAATGTATATCTTGAAGGAGCTCACATAGGACAGTATCACGAAATTTATCTCTATAGACTGGAAAATGAAATTGAAACATATGTTGCAGAAATCCTGAAAGCCAACGGATTCGAAGCATATTTTGATTAATCCACAACTCTTTTACAATTGAAATTACAGAAAATTATAAATGAGGGCGGATATTATCCGCCCAAAACAATTAAGCAAAAGAAGGAGTGTTTCTATGGGCTCGGTAACAATAATAGTCATCATCCCGCTGGCACTTATTCTGATTGCCTGCTCATCGGTTATCGGTGACATCACGGGAGGCGACAGAACAAAAGTTGTTCTGCCCTATGAACCGGAAAAGGGCATAGTGTGGGAATGCGATATCCCTATGGGACCGGTTGAGCTTGTTGAAACGGAAATCGACGGTGAAACGCAGGTTTTCTATTTCAAAAGTACCAAAGGCAAGGAACTGATTGACGGATTCGTAGGCGTTGCAAAAAGCATTATCACCAAAGAAGACCCGCCCGAATATGAAACCAGGTTCGGTGATATTTATAAAGTAATTTTCAAAGACCAAAACGGTAATGAGCAAAAATATTACGCCAAAACTGCCACTAATACAGACTCGATCTATTTCGATACGGTTGATTTCTTTGCACCGGGTGAATACTACGCGTTTGACTACACAGCCACCGCACAGCAACCTGTAGACGGAGAATATTTCTGGTTTAATGAAATTTATCCTTCATACACCGAATGCTTTGCACCTGAATACTCTCCCACAAAAACCTTCACTATCGTTCTTACCGATAATTTTGAAAGTGGCGAAGAACACTATTACGATATGAGATACGGTTATTTTGAATACAGTGATGCAAAAGCCACCGAATATATAAAAATCAAATACATCATCAACAACGGAAATGTTGAAATTCTTGAAGAAACCAAAGGCTTTTATGAAAACTAATCAAAATTTTTAACGGCGGTATGTACCCAAGTCGCCGTCAAAGATATAACAGTAGAGCAGGATGTCCGCATCCCGCTGACAATTTTCACAAAAACCATATCAACACCGTAGGGGCGACCATTGGTCGCCCGAATGCTTTCGCATTCACCAATCCTCCGTCAGACCTTACGGTCTGCCACCTCCTTTGAAAAGGAGGCGAGAGCAATGTACTTCATTCAGGGGTCAACGACCCATCAAAGAAAGGAGAATATTATGGGTGCTTCATTCACGATTTTTCTTCTCACTCCGATTATGCTGTTTATCTTAATTCCCGAAACGATTTTCGGATTTATAACAGGCAACGACAGAACAGAGTTCATCCTTCCCTATGAGCCTGAAAACGGCATCGTCTGGGAATGCAATTATGATGACGAGATTTATCAGCTTGCCAAAACCGAAACCAGAGGAAATGAACAGATTTTTTATATCCGTCCGAAAGCCTTCGGTTATCATGACTCACAAAGCGGTGAATTCAGCAGCATTATTTTTACGGACAAAAACGGCAACGAAAAGAAATATTATGTATGTAATAACACGAATACACCGCAGTCATATGACCTTTCTGTTTATGCTCCCGGCGAATATTATGATTTTGATTATACCGTAAAAGCGGAAAAGCCGAGCATATTCAGTTCGTGGTATGTTGCTGTAGCAGATTCGGAATATGTCCTTTATAATCCTGACACAAACAACGCCGAAACAACCTTTACCGTTGTCCATCCGTTTGATAAATACGAAAGAGAAACCTATTGGATTTCTTTTTCATACGGTAGTTCAGGAAACAGCAAAGAGGGTATCACAATAACTTATAAAATTACTGATAACGGTGCAGAAATCATTGACGAATCTCACCGTTTTTATGATTAAATAATTCAAAAGGAGAATATTATGGGCTCTGTAGCTATGCTGTTTATCCCTTTATGCCTTCCGTTTTTATCAATTATCGTTATTGCCGATAAACTCGGAATCACGGTCAACGATGTCATCATGTCGCCTTTTTCTTTTATCATAAACATCTTTTTCTCAGGTGATGTCGATGCTTTTATAGAATTTCTCAATTCCGGCACAGAAAAATTTCTTGAGTTATTCGGTGAAAACGAAGAAGAACTTGTCGCTGCATCCGAAACAATTGCTAAGATGCTCGGTAATATTTTCTGACCGAAAACCATATCAACACCGTATGGGACGGCCTCTGTGCCGTCCTTTTTTTTACGGAACAGGTAAAAAAATTAAACTTATGCAGGCATCAGATTTATACCTCATAAGTAAAAAAATTAAATCTCATAAGTATAGATTTTATACCTGCATAAGTATCAAAATTAGGATTTAGTTATAATAAATGAGTAACAATAAATCATCAATCATTCAGAAGAAGGATGACGGAAATGTGGAAAAGTGAATTGTTTTATTGACTGTTACCGATTTGTCTGATATATTGAAAATCAGAGGTGATAAAAATGAAATGCAAATTCTGCAAAGCAAAAATGAGCCGTTCGGATAACCTCTGCACCGAATGCGGAAGGCTGAAATCAACTCCGCTCGAACCCATTCCCGACTATTCCGACCGTGAAAAAGGCAAATCCCAGAGATTTTTCACCATGGGCAAAAATTATTTTTATAAATATATACTGTTTCCTATTGTTCTGATTCCGCTTGCAGGAATGATGGGTTATGTGATTCTTCTTATGATTTCCGATGGCAACAATAATTTTGCCGATGCCGTGATTATGTGTGCAGGTGTGCTTGCACTTATTTATATAATTCTCGCTGCAATCACCGCATCAAAATGCTATGTTGAGGTTTACAAAAACTGCATTGAAGGCAGAATTCCCGCAAAAATCCCCTGCTTCACAAAGCATTTCATCGTTTATTACGACGATATTGTCAGAGTCAACACTCACGGCATCGGAATGAGCGTGGTTTCAACGACCAGAAGAAGCTCGGATTCTCACCCCGGATTCACACTCGTCACCGATTTCGGAGCAATTGACATAAAGGGTCTTAACGACTCTCAGGCAGCCGAAATTCATGCTCATATCCGTGCTTTCAGACGCAAATAATTCATATCGTGATTTTATATCGATATATTTTTATACAATATATGACTTTTCACCAAAAAAGGCCGCTTTGTGCGGTCTTTTTTAGTTGCGGAAATCATTGACTTTGAAGGCAATTTTAGGGTATGATAACAGAGTAAAAAATTATAATGGCGGGAGTTTTGGATATGATGAAAAACACAGACAAAACAATGGAAAAAATCGTTGCCCTTTGCAAAGGCAGAGGCTTCATCTTTGCAGGCAGCGAAATCTACGGAGGTCTTGCAAACACATGGGACTACGGCCCTCTCGGCGCAAGAATGAAAAACAATGTCAAAGACACATGGCGTAAAAGATTCATTCAGGAAAGAAAAAACAGCTACGAAGTTGATGCAGATATCCTCATGCATCCCAGAGTATGGGAAGCAAGCGGCCATGTTGCAAGCTTCTCTGACCCTCTTCTTGACTGTAAGGAATGCAAAAAGCGTCACAGAGCAGACAACCTCATCGATGACTTCAATCCCGATGCACACGCAGACGGCATGACAAAGGAAGAAATGTTTGATTACATCAAGGCCCATTCAATTCCCTGTCCCCACTGCGGCAAGCACAACTTCACCGACATCAGAGAATTCAACCTCATGTTCCAGACCTTCAGAGGTGTTACAAACGACAGCAAAAACATCATTTATCTCCGTCCCGAAAATGCTCAGGGCGAATATGTCAACTACCTCAATGTTCAGAGAACAATGAGAGCAAAGCTTCCCTTCAGCATCGGTCAGATCGGTAAGGCTTTCAGAAACGAAATCACTCCCGGTAACTTCACCTTCAGAACAATCGAGTTTGAGCAGATGGAATTCCAGACCTTCTGCAAGGAAGGCACCGACAGCGAGCTTTACGATTACTTCAAGGAATACGGCATGAAGTATTATCAGGATCTCGGCATCAAGGCTGAAAACCTCCGTTACCACGACCACGAAAAGCTTGCTCACTACGCAAAGGCTGCCTGCGATATTGAATTCCTCTTCCCCTTCGGCTGGGGCGAAATCAACGGCACCCACAACAGAACCAACTTCGACCTCACAAGACATCAGGAATACAGCGGTCAGAAGATGGATTATCTTGATCCCGAAACCAACGAAAAGTTCATTCCCTTTATCATAGAATCAACCTACGGTCTCGACAGAACAGTTCTTGCTCTTCTCTGCGAAGCATATGACGAAGAAGTTATCGACGCAGAAAAGAACGACACAAGAGTTGTTCTTCACCTCAGCCCTGCAATCGCTCCCTTCAAGGCTGCCGTTCTTCCCCTTTCAAAGAAGCTTTCACCCGATGCACTCAAGGTTTACGAAAAGCTTCAGAAGAAGTTCATGGTTGACTTTGACGAAACGGGCTCAATCGGTAAGCGTTACCGCCGTGAAGACGAAATCGGTACTCCCCTCTGCATCACCTTCGATTTCGACTCACTCGAGGATAACTGCGTAACAGTCCGTGACCGTGACACAATGCAGCAGGAAAGAATTTCAATCGATGCTCTCGAAGATTACATTGCTGCACGCATCGAATTCTGATTTTCGGCAAAAATATTCTTATTTATATAGAAAGGAACCCGGCGAATTATGAAAGTTAATTTCACAGAAACCGTGCTCAGAGACGCCAATCAGTCTCTCATCGCAACAAGAATGCCTTTCTCGGATTTCAAGCCCGTTCTTGAAAAGCTTGACAAGGCAGGCTACTATTCACTCGAATGCTGGGGCGGCGCAACCTTCGATTCATGCCTGCGCTACCTCAACGAAGATCCCTGGGAAAGACTCCGCAACATCAGAAAGGCTTGCCCCAACACCAAGCTTCAGATGCTCCTCAGAGGTCAGAATCTTCTCGGCTACAAGCATTATCCCGATGATGTAGTCCGTGCTTTCATCAGAAAGAGCGTTGAAAACGGCATCGACATCATCAGAATCTTTGATGCTCTCAACGATGTGCGCAACATTGAGGTTGCAGTTGATGAAACTCTCAAGTGCGGTGCACACGCATCAGGCACAATCTGCTACACAATCAGCCCCATCCACAACCTTGACAGCTATGTAAAGCTTGCAAAAGAGATTGAAGCTCTCGGCGTTCAGTCAATCTGCGTCAAGGATATGGCAGGCATCATGAGCCCCAAAGAAGGCTACGACCTTGTCAAGGCTCTCAAGGCAAATGTAAAAGTTCCCATCGTTGTTCACACTCACTCAACAACAGGTCTCGGCTTCATGACCCTTCTCAAGTGCGTTGAAGCAGGCGCTGATGTTATTGACTCAGCTATCTCATGCTTCTCGGGCGGTACTTCACAGCCCGCAACCGAAACTCTTGTTTACACTCTCAAGCAGTACGGTTATGAAGTTGATGTTGACGAAAACATCTGCAAGGAAATCAACGATTTCTTCAAGCCCATCCGTGCAAAGGCACTCGACAGCGGTCTTCTCAATCCCGTTGTTATGGGTACTCAGACAGATGCTCTTATTTATCAGATTCCCGGCGGTATGCTTTCAAACCTCGTTGCACAGCTCACCGCACAGAACAAGCTCGATAAGCTCGACGAAGTTCTTCTTGAAACTCCCAGAGTCCGTGAAGACCTCGGCTATCCTCCCCTCGTAACTCCCATGAGCCAGATGGTCGGCGTTCAGGCTACCGCAAATGTTCTTGCAGGCGAAAGATACAAGAACATTTCAAAGGAAGTCAAGAGCTACATCAAGGGCGAATACGGCAAGGCACCCGGCAAGGTAAGCGAAGAGCTTCAGAAGCTCGTTCTCGGCGAAGAAAAGCCCTTCACCGGCAGATTTGCAGATACTCTTGCTCCCGGCATGGAAGAAGCAAAGGCATATCTCGGAAGCAAGGCAACATGCGAAGAAGATGTTCTTTCATATATCGCATTCCCCACCCAGGCAGAAGCCTTCTTCGAGAAGCGTGAAGCCGACAGAAAGAACACATTCTCATACACAATCACAAGAATTGACTGAGGGTGACGAATATGTTTGCAGATAAAATCACATTAACCATGTCCGAAACATTGCTCGTTGCGGTTGCAGGCATTATCGTTGTTATGGCTGAGCTTGCTCTTATCACCGTTCTCATTCTCGGTATTTCAAAGATAATGAGATCAATCGAAAGCAAGCTTTCAGACGCAGAAGGCAACGCTCCCGAATCCGTTTCGGTTTCCGTTGTTCCCTCGGCGGCACCCGTTGCCGCACCTGCAGCACCTGCTGTTTCTTACGGCACGGCAAACAGCGTTCAGCTCATTGATGTTGACGAACCCACAGCAGCAGTTGTTATGGCTCTTGTAAGCGATCAGAGCGGTATTCCTCTTGAAAGACTTGCATTCAGAAAAATCAAGGGCATAACAGAGCTTGTTGATGTAGATGAACGCACAGCAGCAACAATAATGGCAATCGTAAGCAAAGAAAGCGGTATTCCGCTTAACAGACTCAGCTTCAAATCAATCAAAAAAGTGGAGGAATAATTATTATGAAATATGTTGTAAATCTTAACGGCAAAGCATACGAAGTAGAGGTTGAAGAAACCCAGGCAGTTATCATGAATGTTACAGATGCACCCGTTGCAGCTCCCGTTGCTCCTGTTGCAGCACCCGCACCCGTTGCAGCTCCCGCTCCTGCAGCTGCACCTGCTCCCGAAGCAGCTCCCGCACCCGCAGCTCCCGTTGCTCCCGTTGCAGGCGGCACAAATGTTACCGCTCCCATGCCCGGCACAATCCTCGCAGTTAACGCAGCTCCCGGCTCATCAGTTAACGCAGGCGATGTTATCATCGTTCTCGAAGCAATGAAAATGGAAAACGAAATCGTTGCTCCCTGTGCAGGCACAATCAAGCAGGTTCTTGTTTCAAAGGGTTCAACCGTTGAAACTGATGCAGTTCTTGCAGTTATCGGCTAAGGTGAAGCCTTATGGAATTTATTCTTGATATTTTAAAAGGAATATGGGAAAGCTCGGGTCTTGCCCTTCTTCAGTGGCAGAACGCCGTTATGATTCTCGTTTCCATCGTTTTTCTTTATCTTGCAATCGTCAAGAAATTTGAGCCTCTCCTTCTTGTTCCCATCGCATTCGGCATTCTTCTTGCCAACATGCCCGGTGCAGGTCTTATGGATGACCCCACGGGTCTTATGGATACCTCAAATATCGTTGAAGGTGCTCATTGGTATGATTCAGGCGTGCTCAGGCTGATTTACGCAGGTGTCAAGAGTTCAATCTTCCCCTGCCTCATCTTCCTCGGCATCGGTGCAATGACTGACTTCGGACCTCTCCTTGCAAACCCCGTAAGCCTTCTTTTGGGTGCGGCGGCACAGCTCGGTATTTACATCGCATTCGTTGTTGCAATTCTTCTCGGCTTCACTCCTCAGGAGGCAGCTTCAATTGCAATCATCGGCGGTGCAGACGGTCCCACAGCTAT
The DNA here is from genome assembly GCA_045658725.1 of Acutalibacteraceae bacterium. Lineage (GTDB taxonomy): Bacteria > Bacillota > Clostridia > Oscillospirales > Acutalibacteraceae > CAG-177. The sequence goes on along the minus strand of JAZOVN010000164.1, from coordinate 8,485 downwards.
CCTTGTTGCATCAAAGCTTGCAGGACACCTTCTCGGACCTATCGCTCTTGCAGCTTATTCCTACATGGCTCTTATCCCCCTCATTCAGCCTCCTCTCATGAAGCTTCTCACCACAGAGAAGGAAAGAAAGGTTGAAATGAAGCAGCTCCGCACCGTAAGCAAAACAGAGAAGATTATCTTCCCCGTTGTTGTTTTCATCGTTGTTGCTTTCCTCATTCCTGATGCCGCTCCCCTTATCGGTATGCTCATGTTCGGCAACCTTCTCAAGGTTTGCGGAGTTACCGACAGACTCAGCGACACCGCACAGAATGCACTCACCAACATCGTAACCATCATGCTCGGTGTAACCGTCGGTGCAACCACCAACGGCACAGAGTTCCTCAAGCTTGACACAATCAAGATTGTTTTCCTCGGTCTTGCCGCTTTCTGCTTCTCAACAATCGGCGGACTTCTTTTCGGAAAGCTTCTTTACCTCATCACAGGCGGCAAAATTAATCCCCTCATCGGTTCTGCAGGCGTTTCCGCAGTTCCCATGGCAGCCCGTGTTTCACAGGTTGAGGGCAGAAAATATAACCCCACCAACTTCCTTCTCATGCATGCCATGGGTCCCAATGTTGCGGGCGTTATCGGTTCAGCCGTTGCAGCAGGCTTCCTGCTTATGATGTTCGGCAAATAATTGAATATTTTGCTGCCACCGGGTAGCAGATGCAAAGCATCCGCAGGATACATCGTTAGGTCTTTGAAGATGTATCCACGGATGCTTTTTTTGGAGTTATTTATGATAAAACGATTTTTGAATTATTTTACCAAAGCTGAGCTTGCTCTCTGGAGTATTTCAGCCGTATTCATAATCATTTCTTTCGTTATATTTGACGGAGAAAATTTTCTCACCCTCATCGCCTCACTCGTGGGAGTAACCTCGCTTATCTTCAATGCAAAAGGCAATCCCTTCGGTCAGCTTCTGATGGTGATTTTCAGCATTCTCTACGGAATAATATCATATTCCTTCGCATACTACGGAGAAATGATAACCTATCTCGGCATGACGGGTCCGATGGCTCTTTTTGCACTCATTTCATGGCTGAGAAATCCCTATAAAGGCAAAAAATCCGAGGTTGCCGTCAACCGCATCAAAAGAAATGAAATTATTTTCATGGCGGTACTCACGGTGGCGGTAACTGCAGTTTTTTATTTCATTCTCGCTTATTTCAACACCGCAAACATCATTCCGGGCACTCTTTCCGTAACAACAAGCTTTATTGCGGTTTATCTCACATTCAGACGCAGTTCATACTTTGCTCTCGCCTATGCGTCAAACGATATTATCCTGATTATTCTGTGGATTCTTGCCGCAATGCATGACGCTTCTTACATATCCGTCATCATCTGTTTCATCGTTTTTCTCTTCAATGACCTTTACGGCTTCATAAACTGGCAAAAAATGTCCGAAAGACAGCACCGCGGATATTGATATATATTCTTGGATTTGCTATAATGGATTTATGATTATATCAAAAGAAAACACCATAGGCATCCTCGCTCATGTTGATGCGGGAAAAACCACGCTGACCGAAGCCGTGCTTTTCAAGGCAGGTGCAATCCGTCGGCTCGGCCGTGTTGACAAAAAAGACTCATGGTTTGACTCCCATGAGCTTGAAAGAAGCAGAGGAATAACGATTTTTTCAAAGCAGAATCCGTTCACTCTCGGTGAAAAACATTTCACCCTTGTTGATACTCCGGGTCATGTCGATTTTTCCGCAGAAATGGAACGCACTCTCGGCGTGCTCGATTATGCGGTGCTCGTCATCGACGGCATCAGCGGAGTGCAGAGCCACACGGAAACAATCTGGCAGCTTCTCGGGGAATACGGCATTCCCGTTTTTATATTCGTCAACAAATCCGACCGTGACGGCTTTAATAAAACTTCCGTTCTTGACGGATTAAAAGGTATTCTTTCCGACGGATGCACGGATTTCGGTGAAATCATAACCGAAGAAAAAGCCGAAGAAATTTCGATGCACAGTGAAAAAATTCTTGAAGCATTTCTTGACGGAAAAACCGATGAAGACTCACTTCAGCACGAAATTGCACAAGCCGTTCTCAACAGAGAGATTTTCCCCTGCGTTTTCGGCTCTGCTCTCAGAAACGAGGGCGTTGACCGTCTGCTTGAAGTGATTGAAAAATTCACCGTCTGCAAGGAATATCCCGATGGATTCGGTGCAAAGGTCTATAAAATCCTTCACGATTCGCAGGGCAACCGACTCAGCTTTCTGAAAATCACAGGCGGAAAGCTTGCCGTCAAAATGCCTCTCGGCAATGAAAAAATTGACAGAATCCTCATTTATTCGGGCGAAAAAAGCGAAGGAGTAAATGAAATCACCGCAGGCGGTGTCTGTGCCGTTTCGGGGCTTTCGGAAACACTTCCGGGCGATATAATCAGCCTTAACGGTGAAATAAAAAACAATTCACCGAAGCTTCATCCCCTGCTTTCATCAAGGGTCGATATCCTTGACGGCACTGATATTCACACCGCCGTGCGAAAGCTCCGTATTCTCGGCGAAGAGATGCCCGAGCTTTCGGTCAAAACCGTTTTCCGTGCAAAGCAGGAGCAGATTCAGATAAGCGTTATGGGCAAAATTCAGCTTGAAATTCTCAAAACGCTCGTTCATGACCGTTTCGGCATTGAAATCGGCTTCGGTCCGTGCAGTATTCTTTATAAAGAAACGGTTGCATCGCCCGTTATGGGCTACGGTCATTTTGAGCCGCTCCGCCATTATGCGGAAACACAGCTCCGCATTGAGCCTGCAGAAAGAGGCAGCGGAATCAATACTAAAAGCGAATGCAGCCTTGATTTTCTTGATTCAAACTATCAGAATCTCATTCTCACCCATATTCTTGAAAAAGAGCATATCGGCATTCTGACGGGCTCTCCCCTGACAGATGTTAATATAATTCTCACGGCAGGCAGAGCACATCTCAAGCATACCGAAGGCGGCGACTTCCGTGAAGCCACCTACAGAGCGATAAGGCAGGGTCTCGAAAAGGCGGAAAACATTCTTCTTGAGCCTTATTATTCATTCACTCTCCGTGTACCGACCGACTGTTTCGGCAGAGCAGTTTCGGATATTCAGCGTATGTGCGGAGAATTTGATGCTCCCGAAATGACTGAAACACGGGCGATAATCAAGGGATGCGGTCCCGTTTCCGAATTCATGGATTATCCCGAAGAGGTTACGGCATACACGGGCGGCAGAGGCAGTATTTCCCTTCGTGAAAGCGGCTACAGACCTTGCCACAATGCAGAAGCCGTTATTTCATCAATCGGCTACGAAAAAGATCACGACCTTGAAAATCCTTCATCCTCCGTTTTCTGCTCCCACGGTGCGGGCTTTGAGGTAAAATGGCAGGATGTAGACCAAATGAGACATATAAAAGATTAATTCATAAGGAGATAAATTATGGCAAAGATTATCGGACAAAATATTCCCAACATTCCCTGGCAGGAAAAGCCCGAAGGCTACAGATATCCCGTGTGGCGTTACAGCGGAAATCCCATCATCACTCGTGACAACCTTTACATGGCAAACAGCATCTTCAATTCTGCCGTTGTGCCCTACGGTGACGGCTTTGCAGGCGTTTTCAGAGTTGACGATATCTGCCGTGACCACACACTCGTCGTCGGTTACAGCAAGGACGCAATCAACTGGGAGCTTGAAGAAAATGTTATTTTCAGAGGTTACGACCCGAGACTCTGCGAAATTGAAGGCAAATACTACCTTTCATGGGTTAACCTCACACCCCACGGCACAACAATCGGCATCGCATACACAACTGACTTCAAAGAATGGACACAGCTTGAGGATGCCTGCTACCCCGTTGCAAGAAACGGTGTCCTCTTCCCGAGAAAAATCAACGACGAATATCTTCTTCTCATCCGTCCGTGCGACAGAGGTCATACACCATATGGCGATATCTTCCTCAGCCACAGTAAGGACCTTACATACTGGGGCAAGCACAGATTTGTTATGTCTCCCGTAAAGAATTGGGAAATGACAAAGGTTGGCGCAGGTCCGACTCCCATTGAGCTCGAGGACGGTTGGCTCGCTTTCTACCACGGTGTTCTTACAAGCTGCAACGGCTTCACATACGCTATGGGTGCAGCTATCCTTGACAAAGACGAGCCTTGGAAGGTGCTTCACAGAGCTGACTGCTTCCTTCTTGCTCCACACGAGCTTTACGAATGCGTAGGCGATGTGCCGAATGTTGTTTTCCCCTGCGCTGCACTTGCAGACAGCGAATCAGGAAAGATTGCAATTTACTACGGTGCAGCTGACACAAGCGTTGCCCTTGCTTTCACAACTGTTGATGAGGTTGTTGATTTCATTAAAAATCACGACTTGATGAAATGAGGTAATCCTCGTGGAAACTACCTATTTTATTCTGATTGTTGCAATCATAATCTGCTGGAGTTCCGTACTTTACAACAGAATTTTTACAAATAAAAGATTAAAAAGAAAGCGTAAAGGAGAAAGAGCAAAAATGCCCACTGAAATGCTTAAAGAATTTTTAGATAAAGATTGTACGATTACTCTTTTCAACGAAATCGTCGGTGTTCAGGGCAAGATAGTTGCCATTGAAGAAAACTGGATAAAGGTTGAAGAAAAAAAGAGAACACGCATCATCAACGGAGATATGATAAGAGACATCTCAATTTCAAAGAAATAAAATTAACGACGGTAGCTTTTACGCTTTTACGCTGCCGTCGTTTTCTTCTTTATAAAGACTGATTGATGATTTCTGCAACCTTTGCAATGTCATCTGCTGCCCAATCGGGGTCAATAGCGATATAAGCTGTTCTTGCAAGATAATCAAGAGTTTTCGGACACATATCCATGGTGTAATCCATCTGCAAGCCTTCGTTTTCTTTCATTCTGAAAGGATCCATTGCAGGATGAAGTGCGCCGCGCTTTTCCATAATCTGCGTCCAGTTTGTGTAAATATGCTTACCCGTGTTGATAGGAATTACAATTGCAAGTCCGTTTTCACCACACTTTGCGGCAAACTCATTCGTTTTTTCTGCTGAATCAAAACGAAGTGCAAGAGTTGTCGGGCAGCCGCCGTCTTCATCATGGGACGCAATAACGCAAGCGCCATCTGCAAGAGAAGCTGCAAGAGCCTTTCTGTTATAGGCAAGGTCTTTGATAATAGCAGGGAGCTTCTTTAACTGCTCGCGCATAATCGCGCCCGTAATATCTGAAACTCTGAATTCCGTTCCGCCGAAAACGGGTTCGGAATTGCCGTCAAGCTGGTTACCGAAGAAAGCAACAGCTGAAGCATCGTGATAAATAAGTCCGCGCTCAAAAATCTTCTTTTTATTCGTAATAAGAGCGCCACCCTCACCTGCTGTTATAACCTTATAATAATTGAAGCTGAATGCGCCTGCATCACCGATTGTGCCGAGGAATCTGCCCTTGTATGTGCCGCCATCTGCCTGACACGCATCCTCAACGATTGCAATGCCGTATTTCTCAGCAATTTCGCAAAGAGCATCCATATCGCAAGGGAAACCCTGAATATGAACGGGTATAACAGCCTTTGTTGCTTTCGTTATCTTCTTTTCAACCTCAGCTGCGTCAATCGTAAGAGTTTCATCAGCTTCAACGATAACGGGAATTGCGCCAACAGATGTTACCGCAAGTGCCGTTGCAATATATGTATACGCAGGAACGATAACCTCATCTCCGGGGCCGATGCCGAGACCGATAAGAGCTGATGCCAATGCGCCGAAGCCCGACGACATAAGCAGACAATGCTCAACACCCATATATTCTTTCAATTCATTTTCAAAATTAAAAACTTCCTGACCGCTGCCGTTGCATTTGAAAAAATCTTTCGAATTTATTGCACGTGCAACTGCATCTATTTCTTCCTGACCGATTCTGTACATAGCTTATACCCCTTTGTTTTCTCTTATAATCCTGAGATTCTCTCTGATGATATTTGTGTCCGTATTATCTGCAAGAGGAAAAACACTTCCATACATAAAGCAACCAACCTCGTAGCCGCCCCTGCAGAGCTGATCCTGCGAGGGAAGATAAACATTATATCCGTTTGTGCATGAAAGGCTCAAAGTGTACGGATACGGCGAATATTCTCTCAGGCGAAGAGAGATTTCCGAAAAATGCTCAAACGGGAACGGAACAAAAACAACATCTCCCAGAGAAATAATCGTCTGCTCAAACGAATAGTTTTCGGGAATTTCACCGCTTCCGTTTTCAATGAAATCTTTAGTTTCTTTGTAATGCTCATATTCAAGACGGTCAATATTTATCAGAGCTTCGGGATTTTCAAACCTTTCAAGCTTTTTATTAACCTCTTCAAGCGAAGGCATTTCTTTATACGGAAGTTGAACAATACCCTTGAAAATTTCAAGCTTGCCCGAATGATAGCCGCCCTTGTTTTTATACGCGGCAACTGCATCTGCTGCAGCAACTCCGCCAAGCTCCTGAGTATATGAAAGGTCACCCGTTGTTGCACCGTTTGTGAGACGAGGGCCGACATCACCTATCGCACCATTCCAGAAAGCCGTAAGAGTATGCGTTTCCTTTTCAAGACGGTCGATCATAACTCCCGACCAATCGCGTGAAACCGCCTCTGCAAGACCTGCGGAAGTGCCGTGGCAACCATAGTGAATAAGATTGAGAATTCCTTGCTTATCTTCCTCTGAACGGATGGAAACAACCGTCATAAACGGGTCATAGCAAGCGTGCGGATTCTGACCAAGACCGATTCCGCCATCTTCAAAATGCTGACGGCGGTTTATGCCGACCTTGCTTTCGGCTACGCCGATCGCAATTTCCGCAGGGGCAAGATTTTGAAGAGCCTTCTTTGAAGCCTTGAGTGCAGACGGAAGAAATATCTTCTCATAATAATCCATATCTATATCGACCCAGCCGACAACGCCCGAAAGATTCGGCGCTGTGTGGGTATGGGTTGAAGAAACAAGAATATTCCTTTTATCTATGACGCAATTTTTTGCAATTTCTTCCGCAAGCTCCTTGCAAAGCTCCGTTTGGATATCACCAATCTCAGCGGTGAGAAGAAGAGCTGTTTCGCCGCGCTGACTGACCGCAAGAGCCGTTACGCTCAACGGATCGTGAACAGTTTTGCAAGCTATATCAGGGCGGTAACCGTAAAGGAATGTGCCGAATTCGGGAGTTGTGTCTTCACGAGCAGCACCTGCAAGAAAAATATTATCAACCATAGCTTTTCCCTCCGATATCTTAATCTAATTTGATTTTACCTTTTTGTTTTCTTGATAACAATACCGCAAATTCTCTGTTTATTCCCAAAAATTCACTTTTTGTTGACTTTACGCCAAAAACTATGCTACCATTAGGTTTATGAGGTGTATTTTATGCTTTTTCAACCTATTCTTAATCACGAAAATTCACTTGCTGTTGTTTTAGGAAACCTTGGCAGTTTCCCTTTGCACAAGCACTATGAAAACGAAATTTTATACTGTATAAAAGGCTCCTGCGAAGTAATTATAAACAACGAGCCTTATGTTTTAAATGAAGGAACACTTGCTTTTATTCAGAGCTCCATTCCCCATGAAACTAAGGATGCGAAAGAGGACAGCCTGCATCTTTTGATTGAAGCAGGGCCTTTATTTCTTGGCGCTTTTTTTGATTCAGTTTCCTCTTTAACCTTGAAATCTCCCGTTTTCAGGCTCGACGATACAGACTTCGGCAAAAAAATCAAAACCCTACTGAAAGAAATAATTGAAGAAAAAGAAAAGCTTCTGCCCAATGACCTTGTCATTCAGGGTAATGTATTAAAATTTTTCGGTCTTTTTTATGAAGAATTTTCCTCAGCAGAGGTATCTTCAAACAGCAAAAACGCCGTTAACGCAAAAAACATTGAGAAGGCGCTCGACCTGATTTTTCACCGTTACTCCGAAAAAATCACGGTTGACCTCGCAGCTGAAATCACGGGATACGGCAAAAGCAATTTTTGCAAGATATTCAAAAACACAACCGGCTTTTCCTTTCACCAATATTTAAACAGATACAGAATTGAGCGCTCAAAATTTTTTCTGAAGCACTCTGATATGCCCGTATTTGAAATCGCCGAAACCGTAGGCTTCAGCGATTCAAAAACATATTGCAGAGTTTTTAAGGAGATTACGGGATTTACGCCGACTCAGTTTTCCGAATCATAAACTAAGTATAGGCAAAACCGAAATTTACAAGGTATTCTCTATTTATAATTTCGCTTACCTTCTCCTTCGTCAATCTATGACTTCGTATTCAAATACCTCGTTGTATTTTTCATGAAAATCTTTAATTTTTTCAAGAATTCTAAATAAATCTCTGGAATACAATAATTCTAAATAGCCTTTCAAGCTTGACGAGCCTTTTATTTCCAATTTTTGAACAGAAATTGATGTGCTTCCAAAATCATATATCGCCGACCAGTTTCT
>JAZOVN010000163.1:0-5228 GCA_045658725.1 Acutalibacteraceae bacterium | reverse complement strand
AAACTGTAAAATCTTTTGTGAAAAACAGAAAAAGTTACATACGGTTACAAATGCACAAAAAACTGCATTATTTTTCTTAATCGCAATTATTTTCTGCGTTTTTGCAAGTTTTCCTGCAAATGGAATTTTCTGCTTGTGCCTCTATTATTACCGTTTTTCAATAAAAAAATACACTTTGAAAGCTTATGCTCCGAAGTGCAAAAAAAGACCCGAAAAGAGCGGCAACGCCTTCTCTTCAGGTCCTCTTATTATATATACATTATATATTGTCTTTAACCGTGTCAAACGGAATCTTTTCATGCCCGTTTTCTGCATCAAGAAAATAAACTTCGCCGCCGTCGTTGCCCTGCAAAGTGTAAAATCTGCCGTTATCATAAACCATCGCCGCACCGTTTTCAAGAGCAATTCCCGAATACTTTCTGCCCTTGATTGCATCAGCATAGCTCGGCCAGTTTCCGCCCTCAAAATGGGGACAGTTTGAAAACGGAAGAAGTCCCAGACAGTCAACAAACATAAACGAGCGGTCTTCGGCACAGTCATCATATCCCTCTGCAAACCAGCACATCGATCCCGAGCTGTAGCCTGAAAGAATAACACCTTTATCATATGCTTTTCTGAATGCTTCGGATGCACCTGTTTCATTCCATGTATCCATGAGAAATTTAAGATGTCCTCCGCCCGCATAAACTATATCCGCCGACATGATTTTTTCTTCAATTTCTTCATGTGTTAAGGTCTTGTCTGTCAGCTTAAGTGCAGAAACACTGCATCCCATATCTATAAAAAGTCTGAAGATATGTTCATCACCGTTGATATCGTCAAAACCTGCCGTCGGGACAAAAAGAACAGAAGGATTTTTCTTTTTTGCAAGAGAAACAAGATGTTCAAAAATCGGCTGAACCTCATTATCGCAATATCTTCCACCGCCGATACCCATGATAATCCCCATGAAATCACCCCATATATATAATGTATATATATTAACATATATAACATGGCTTGACAAGGAGTGAATTTTGATTTAACATTAAACCGGTGATTGAAATGTATAAACAAAAACTTTGTCTTGCTCTTAACAGTCAGTTCGGAATTTCTCCCGAAGAGCAGGTTAAACTCATCAAAAAAAGCGGTTTTGAAGGCTTTGCCATTGACCTGAGCGGAAGAGATGTTGACCCTGCTCCGCTCGTAAAGCTCAGCAAGGAAGAAAATATGTTTATCGATTATCTCCACGCACCCTTCAACAAATCCGACGATATGTGGATGCAGGGTGAAATCGGAGATATTGCTCTTGCGGAACTGCTTGAATATATTGATATCTGTGCAAAGTACGAAATCCCAACCATGGTTGCACACACCTTCATCGGATTTGACAGCGACAATATTCCCACCGATATCGGAATTGAACGCTACGGAGTGCTTGCAAAGCGAGCATCGGAGTCAGGTGTTAAACTTGCACTTGAAAACACCGAGGGTGAGGAATATCTTTTTGCTCTTATGGATGCCTTCAAAAATGAAAAATCCGTCGGATTCTGTTGGGATACGGGGCACGAGCTGTGTTATAACCGCGGTAAAAACCTTATGGAGATGTTTGGCGACAGACTTTTCGTCACTCACCTCAACGATAATCTCGGTGTCAGGGACTATGACGGAGTGATTACCTGGATTGACGACCTTCACCTGCTTCCCTTTGACGGCATTGCAGACTGGAATTCAATCGTTGCAAACCTCTCGAAGCACGGTTTCAGCGGACCTCTTACCTTTGAGCTGAACACACGAAGCAAGCCCGGCAGACACGAAAACGATAAATATTCTGACATGCCGATTGAGCGATACATTGCAGAAGCATACAGCAGAGCCTGCAGGGTTGCGGCTATGTTTATAAAAGAAAAGGAGAAAATAAAATGAGCGAAAAACAAACACTCACCAAAAAGCAAAACATAATTCAGATTATCAAATTTGCACTTTTTTCCGCTTCGGCAGGAATAATTCAGATTGTTTCCTTCACGCTTCTTTTTGAAGTTGCAAAGCTTAACAACACCGTTGCATATATAATATCGCTTGCACTTTCCGTGCTCTGGAATTTTACCTTCAACAGAAAATTCACCTTTAAATCAGCAGCGAATATCCCCATTGCCATGCTGAAGGTTGCCCTTTTCTATTGCGTTTTCGCTCCCCTCTCAACCTGGTGGACACATGAACTGACTGCACTCGGCGTCAATGAATATATCATCGAAGCAGGCACAATGGCGGTTAACCTCGTTACCGAATATCTCTATTGCAGATTTGTGGTTTACAGAAATTCAATGAACACCGCAGAATAAAAAGTGCATACGGTCCTCAGAGAATACATGAAGAGGTAACACGGATTTTTCCGTGTTACCTCTCTTTTTTATCTTTCAACTTTTATAGAAAAAGAGCTGATCCTTGCTTATATGCGTATAGCCCTACGGTTTACAAAAACGACTTCAGAATCAAAAATGTCTGAAAGAAACGATTAAGATATCATGACAAATTTACCAATGCAAATATCAAACGCAGGAGATTATGTAAAGAAATTTGTAATATGATTGATTACTAACTGTTGAAATATCTTTAAGATTTTATTGAATTATTTATTTTTAATTCTTCCCAATCCAAAAGTGTAGCGTTCGGGTTTGCCAAGATGTCCGGAAGGTGTCTCGTCGATTTTATGTATGATTTCCGTAAATGTGAGAGTTTGTTCATACATCAAATCCAAATTGAATTTTTCCATCTCATGACTTTCGCTCACAACAGTAAGATAATCGGGAGCAGTAACAAGCGCAATTTCGGGTATCCCCACATTTCTCAATGGCTGTCCTTCTCCGAAATGAAGGATATTGTGTCCTCGCAATGTTATTGTTCTGATATGATTTCTGCTTTTGACAGCTTCATAATATATGTCATCCATTTTTTTGTTTCCTGTATAAACAAGCTCAATATCGATATCATTTGTTTGTCGGTATTCACCTTCAACATCCTTCCATTCCGTACATCCGAGGTGTTCAACACTCACTCCTGCAACTGCTTTGATATGTCCGTTTTTGCCATCCCACATATCGCGGTGAATTTTAAGCCATTTTGAAGATGCCTGAATATCATTTTTCTTAAAATCATGAAGCCTGAAATGTCCCGTTACAAAAACAAAAATAAGAGTTCTGTTCATCTGCTTATCTTTGAAATATTTCATCATTTCAAGCATTGCAACCGCACCGTTTTCTTCAACGCAGTTTGTACCGTCGGTATGAGTATTGATAATAATTGCTTCCTTACTGTTTTCACCTTCAATAACGGAATAAAAGCTTTCAGTTTTTGCATTTTTTTCTTTTTCGGCAAGCAGCGTAAGAGTTACTTTTTGTTTGTTACGGGCAGCACGAATAAGCTTATCTCCTTCTTTTTCGCTCACCCACAGACACGGAATGCCAAGATACGACTGAATAAATGAAAGATACTGTCCCTTCACCATTTCGCTACTCATACCCTGCCAGATACAAATTACCGCTTTTGCTCCCATTTTCTTTGCAACCGAGAATAAAGGAAAATTAACAAACGAGGTTGCAACAGGCCCTTTGTAATAAGCAGGAAGGCTCAGACTATCCGGAAAAGAATTACGCTGATTGAACGCAACTCCCGTGGGAATCTGACCTAAATCATGCACCCTGACCAACGCAATTTTGTTTTTTACACCCATAAAACCGATATGCTTTTCCTTGACCTCAACAATTTCGGCAGTAATTCCGTGTTCAGGAGTTTCACCCGAATACGGCCATTCCGATGAAACCTCAACTTTTTCACGCCCGGTTTCAGTATGAATAACAATTGAAGATTCTTTTGCCTCCCAGCGGTCAAATGAATAACGGTCCGAATAAACTTCAAGCCCCATATTATTTATCTCATTTTTCAGATAAGAAACAAAATCATTGTGTCCCTTCGATCCCGTCAGCCTTGTGCCGAAGGAATTCATTATATTAATCCCTTCTAGCAAATTTTCTTTTGTAATTTTAAAATCCATCCTTTTTCCCTCTTTTCTCATAACGATATAAAATACGGTTTTGCACCTATATAGGTGCAAGGAAATTGTATCATTAACCTAAAATAATGTCAAGAATATTTGTACCTATTCAGGTGCAAAGAAAGGACATTGTATGAATCAGGATTATGAAAAGGCAGTAGGAAAAAAGATCAGATTTCTGCGTGAAGAAGCCGGTCTGACACAGGAACAGCTTTCTGCAAAACTGCAGGTTTGCGGCTGTGACATAACACGCAGTGCTCTCGCAAAAATCGAGGTAGGTCAAAGGCATCTTTACCCCGACGAAATCAAGCTTTTAAAAGAAATTCTCTGCGTTAATTTCAGCGATATTCTCATATAACCTCTTTATAAAAAAGCTCAGTATGGCATTGCCATACTGAGCCGTTTTTTTTATTTAAGAATACTTTCAAGCGTTTTTCCGAGAATCTTTTCTTTTGCACTTTCGCTGATATCAAGATTTTTTATTCTCGCAATATCTGATTTGATGTGTTCGGGCTTTGAATAAGGAAAATCCAGACCAAAAATGCTCTGGTCTTCACCCGTCTGGGCAACAACGATTTCAAGCTCTTCGTCGGTAAGTGCCCATTCATCGCCCTTGCCCTTGCGGTTGCTCACGCTTGTCCAACCTGCATAAACATTGCCGCCTCTGCGTGAATTGTTGCACATAACGGCAAGAGCCTCCTTGAAAAAGTGGTAGCCGCCGATATGCTCCATACTGAATTTAAGGTCGGGAAAATTCCATGCAACCTCATCAAAAAGAATAACTCTGTTATCACGCAGTCTGTGCCAATGCATGCCCGAATGGAACGAGATGAAAAGTCCCAGCTCCTGTGCCCTTTCATAAACCTGAAATGCTTCGGGACCGTCAATAACAAACTCCTGATACGGCGGATGCATCTTTATGCCCTTCAGACCAAGGTCTGCAATTCTGTCTACCTCATCACGAAGATTGTTATTAAAATCTATTGTGCCGAAGCCAACGAGTCTGTCCATACCCTTTATTTCGTTTGCGAGCCACACATTCTGACTGCCTTCAAAGCCGCCTTCGTGGAAGCGGTCATCAAACGGAGCAAAGGCAACCGCCTTATCTATTCCGCATTCATCCATAAATTCTATGAGCTTTTCAGCCGTTGCCTCGGGTCTTATTTCCTTTGGAAAAACATGAGCATGATTTGCAAAT
>JAZOVN010000162.1:0-8713 GCA_045658725.1 Acutalibacteraceae bacterium | reverse complement strand
TATAGAAAAAGCCGTTGATAAAACCGTTGAACATATTTAACAGAAGGAATTGATTTGCCATGCTTTTTAAAGAAACAACCGTTTCGGGTATTACAGTAAAAAACAGAATAATCCGCAGTGCAACCCATGACGGACTTGCCGATGAAAACGGTGCACCGAGTGATAAACTGATTGCAAAATATGAAAATCTCGCCAAAAATGAAATCGGATGCATAATAACGGGTTATGCCGCCGTGAGCAGAAACGGCGTTTCTCCTTATCCGAGGATGATGAAGATTTTCGATGACGGAGTTATCGGAAAATATAAAGAGCTTACAGATGCCGTTCACCGTCACGGTGTACCCGTTATTCTTCAGATTGCTCATTGCGGCAGACAGACTTCATCCAAAGCCATAGGCTTGCAGAAGGTTGCACCCTCGAATGTGCTTCATGCTTTTTATCCCGATAAAGCAAAAGAGCTTACCGAAGATGAAATTTACGGTATAATTGATGATTTTGTTTCAGCCGCTGTCAGAGCAGAAAAAGCAGGCTTTGACGGTGTTCAGCTTCACGGCGGACACGGTTATCTTCTCCACGATTTTCTTTCGCCTTACGGCAACAGAAGAAAAGACGATTGGGGCGGAAGCCTTGAAAACAGATGCAGGATTGTTGAACTGATTATAAAGGGAATCAAAGAAAAAACCGATATTCCCGTCTGGATTAAACTCAGTGCGGAGGATAACCGTAAAGGCGGAATGAACATCGGTGATTCGGTTGAAATATGCAAAAAGCTTGAAAAGGCAGGCTGTGATGCAATTGAGGTTTCATGCGGAACTGTTCAGGACGGAATGAACACAATGAGAAGCGAGCTTATGCCGATGGATGCTGTTTTTAAGTACAGAGAACCGTGTGCATCATTCCCGAAACTGCTCAATAAAATTGCTCTTCCTGCCGCAAATCTCATTAATCCGCTGATTAAACAGCCGAAGCCGCTTGAAAACTTCAATGTTGAAAATGCATCAATAATCAAAAAGAATGTTTCGGTTCCCGTGATTGCCGTCGGCGGAATACACAGGGCAGAGGAAATGGAAAACATTCTGAGCGAAGGGAAAGCTGATTTTGTTTCTATGTGCAGGCCGTTCATTTGTGAGCCTGACCTTGTCAAAAAGCTGAAAAACGGTCAGCCCGAAGCAAAATGCATCATGTGCAATTATTGCGGTCTTGTTATCGAAAAAGAACCCACAAGATGTCTTTACGGCAAAGTAAAATAATTGAATACGCAACAGATAAAGCGACTTACAGAGGGAATCCGCCTTTGTAAGCCGCTTTTTTAAATGAAATCAGTGCTTTTTACGGGCTGAAATGTCTGAAAAATCTCCGTAAAGCGGTGTTGCAAGACCGAAACCACCCGATACGGTTAATATCTGTCCCGTGGTATAGGCGGATTCGTCACTCGCAAAATAAACAGCCGCCGATGCAATTTCTTCGGGCATTCCCATTCTTTTAAAAGGTACATGGCGAAGAAACCGCTCCCTGAATTCTTCCGAAAGCTTATTTTTGACTGCATCGGTTGCCGTCATTCCGGGCAGAACCGCATTGCATCGGATGCCGTTTTTTGCTTCATGAACGGCAATCAGCTTGGTCAGATAGTTGATTGCGGCTTTGCTTGTTCCGTATGAAACCTGCGAAATATCGGGCACAAGACCGCCGACAGAAGAAATATTAATTATGCTTCCGCCACCCTGCTTTGCCATATATTTAACCGCTTCTTTGCTTGCTGAAAAAACACTTCGCAGATTGATGCTGACGGTATCGAGAAAAACATCGGTATCGGTGTTTGAAAAATCAAGATCCTTTGCTGGGTCTGAAGTACCGAAATTATTGATAAGAACATCAATCCTTCCCGCATCCTTTATAACATCCTCCGTCATGGTTATATAAGAATCGGGCTTGCCTGCATCGTTATAGACATATTTCACTCTGTAACCGCGTGAAATAAGTTTATCTGCCTCTGTTTTGGCAAGGTCGGGATTTCTTGCCGCCATATACACAATCGCACCTTCTTCGGCGCATTTTTTAACACAAGCAAGTCCGATGCCTCTTGTGGACGCTGTGATTAAAACAACTTTGTCTTTCAGTTTCATTGATTTGCCCCTTTATTGTTTGTATGAATTTTCGGGAGGAAAAGCACGGCGATTATACCGAGCGCAACACAGACGATTTCAACAGCAGACAGCAATTTTATCGAATTTGTTGCGGCAACGGCTTCGGTCACTCCCGAGCTTATAAGATTTGCGGCTCTGTTTGTATACATCGGCACAAACACGGCAACGCCGAAAGGTGCGGCAAGGTCGCGGAAAAGTCCGTATATTCCCGTGCCCGTGCCCGAATCCTTTGCAGGTACACCTGACAGAACAACCTTCATAAAAATCGTACCGTTTCCGCCAAGACCGAAGCCGAGTATTCCCAATGATGCGGCAAGCAAAATAACAGATGTTCTGTCTGAAAACAAAAGCATTGTTGCACATCCGACTCCCGTAACCGTAAGTGAACCTGCAAGCACCTTCTTCGGTTCATATCGGTCTGCAAGAGGTCCGAGAATTATCGCACCGAGCGACATTCCGATATACATAACGGAAATTGCATATCCTGATATAACGGAATTCTGAGGCTGAGTATAGTTTACGAAAATAATAATGTCAGTCATGTTTGCCTGCATAAGTCCTTGAGTTAGGAACAGAGCAAGAACGGAAAGAATGAATGCTTTTCTTTTTATGAAGTCCCATTGTATGATGGGATTCAATGCCTTCTTTTCGGTTACATAAAGACCTGCTCCCGAAATAACTGCTGCAATAAGAACTGCAAAAAACATCTTTGATTGCCAGCCGAAATTCTGCCCGAAGGAAGGTACACAAAGAAGCAAACTGAAAAAAATCAAAACAAAAACGGCACCTGCACCGTCAAAACTCTTTATTTGCTTTCTCACAGGTTCTTTTTTATCCCCGAATATAAGGCAAAGCAGGAAAACAACCACCGAAATTGCAACGCATACCCATATCATTTCACGCCATCCGTAGTATTCGATAATCAATCCGCCGAGTGTCGGACCGAAAATTACCGATATACCTGAAATGAACATATAGAGTGCAAAGCCTTTTGCAATTTTATCAGGCGGAAATTCCGTCAGAATATATGATATAACAACGGGTGCAATGGCGGCCGTTCCAATGCCTACAATAAAACGGGCAATGAGCATGAATAACAGCGAAGGTGCCACAGCGGTCAGAACATTACCAAGAATAAAAACAGCAATGCCGATTAATAATGTTACCCTTCGACCTATCATGTCTCCCAATTTGCCGAGAACGGGTGAAAATGCGGCGGTTGACATTGCCATGGCAAGTGCGGTCCATGTTGTATTGTTATAAGGAAGATTGAGTTCTTCAACAAAAGCAGGGCTGAATAAAGAAGTAAATCCGCCGACCAGGCCTACAAGAAAAGCCGCAAGACCGTAAGAAATAAAACCTTTTATATGCGGTTTCCGAAACAAATTTTCTATATTGTCACTTCCAATCCGTTCATAGTATAACCGCCTTTACGCGTATTTATTAAAATTTTTCGGGAATGCTTTTTAACAGAAAGGAGGAACAGATTTGGAAGTTCGGATTTTTATCTGTAATCATTGCGGAAATACAGTTGCAATAATAAAAGACAACGGCGTTCCGATAAAGTGCTGCGGTGAAAATATGCAGGAAATAATATCGGGAACAAGTGAAGGTGCACAAGAGAAACACAAGCCGCTTTATCATGTTGACGGTAAAACGGTAACGGTTTCTGTCGGAGGAGCGGAGCATCCGATGACTCCCCAACACTATATAGAATGGGTGTGTCTGGAGAGTGAAAACGGATTTCAGATGAAAAAATTAACATCGGATATGTCTCCGAAGGTTTCTTTTGCTTTAACAGAGGATGACAAGGTTAGAGCGGTTTATGCCTTCTGTAATCTGCACAGTCTCTGGAAATCAGAATAATTTTTAAGGAGTATTATTATGTCAATTATCAATAAAGAAGTTTCGGATTTCAAAGCATATGCTTTTCATGAAAATGAGTTTAAAACAGTATCAAAGGATGATGTTCTCGGCAAGTGGAGTGTGTTTTTCTTCTATCCTGCCGATTTCACTTTTATTTGTCCCACAGAGCTTGAGGATCTGGCAAATAAATATGAAGAATTCAGAAGTGTCGGCTGTGAGATTTATTCAGTATCAACCGATACCCATTTTGTTCATAAGGCATGGCACGATGCTTCCGAAAGGATCAAAAAAATAAATTATCCCATGCTTGCTGACCCCACTCATGCAATTTCAAAGGATTTTGAGGTTCTTATCGAGTCAGACGGTCTTGCCGAAAGAGGTACTTTCATCATTAATCCCGAAGGAAAAATTGTGGGATATGAGATAACCGCAGGCAATGTCGGCAGAAATGCCGAGGAGCTTTTCCGTAAGGTTCAGGCTTGTCAGTTTGTTCATGCTCACGGTGATCAGGTGTGCCCCGCCAACTGGAAGCCCGGTGCCGAAACTCTTAAGCCGAGCCTTGATCTTGTGGGTCAGTTATAATGAATGCCGCAAAAATAAACCCCGAAGAATTATATGATGTAATTGTAATCGGCGGAGGTCCTGCAGGACTAACTGCCGCACTCTATCTTTCACGGGCTAAATACCGTGTTCTTATTCTTGAAAAAGAGCAGTTCGGCGGACAGATTACAATTACAGACGAGGTTGTAAATTATCCGGGCATCGCAAAAACAAGCGGTAAAGCTCTTACCGAAACAATGCGCCGTCAGGCGGAGAATTTCGGAGCAGAGTGTCTTCTTGCAGAAGCTCAGGGTATTGATGCTGAAGGTGAAATCAAAACCGTTCATACGAACCGCGGAGATTATTACTGCCTCGGCATTATGATTGCAACAGGTGCACATCCGAGAACAATCGGTTTCATGGGAGAAGAAGAGCACAAAGGGCGCGGTGTTGCGTATTGTGCAACCTGCGACGGTGAATTTTTTGCGGATAAAGAAATTTTTGTTGTCGGCGGAGGATTTGCCGCTGCCGAAGAGAGCGTTTTCTTAACGAAATTTGCCCGACATGTAACGATTCTTATCCGCGGTAACGATTTTACCTGTGCCGCTTCTGTTGCCGACAAGGCAAAAAATCACGAAAAAATAACCGTTATCACCAATACCGTTGTTGAGGAGGTATCGGGTGAAAACGGACTTGATTATATCAGATATAAAAACACAAAAACGGGAGAAATTTCAGAATACCGTGCGGAAAACAGGGACTTTTTCGGAGTGTTTGTTTTTGCGGGATATTCTCCCGATACGGAAACCGTAAAAGATATAATTGAACTGAATGAACACGGATATATTGTTACCGATTCGGAAATGAAAACGAATGTTGACGGAATTTATGCCGCAGGAGATGTGTGCATAAAACCGCTCCGTCAGATTGTTACTGCCACGGGTGACGGTGCTCTTGCGGCAACAGAACTTGAAAAATATGTTGCGACCGTACAGCAAAAAACGGGACTTTATGCAAAACAGCCTGAATCCAAAGAAACAGAGACTGCGGATGATACGGGAAATTCCGTTTCTCATGATTCCGACGAAACCTTTACTGCAGATATGAAAAAGCAATTATCGGGCGTGTTTGAGAAAATGGAACACAGTCTGATATTAAAGCTTTATCTTGATAACCGCCCCGTTTCCGATGAACTGGAAGCTTTTATAACAAATCTTGCATCACTTACGGAAAAACTGACGGTAACGGTTGCCGACAGAAATGGTACCGAAAACGGAGCACCCTGTGTCCGTGTTTGCGATGAAAACGGAAATGATACGGGCATTGCTTTCCACGGTGTACCGTCGGGTCATGAGTTCACATCGTTTGTGCTCGGACTTTATAATGCCTCAGGAACAGGTCAGAAAACAGACGGACAGACGCACTCGGAAATCAGCAGTATAAACACTTCTGTTGATATGAAAATTCTGGTATCTTTATCCTGCACTATGTGTCCCGATCTTGTTATCGCTTGTCAGCGTATCGCAACGCTTAACCCGAATATCCGTGCCGAAGTCTATGATCTTCAGCATTTTGATGAGCTGAAGAAAAAATATAATGTTATGAGCGTTCCGTGTCTTGTTATCAATGATGACAATGTATATTTCGGCAAGAAAAATATAAATCAGGTTTTAACTTTGATAAAATAATGAATGCAGGTGCAACGGATTTTGTTGTGCCTGATTTTGATTTTTTACAGAAAAAACGGCACAGCAGTTATGCCGTACCGTTCAGACTGATGTGCTTCGGTTTTTTATTTTAAAAGTTCATCTGTGATTTTCAGAATTACGGGTGCGATCTTTTTGCGTGCCTTGTCTGCTTTGATTTTGTAAAGCGGATATGCAAGAACGGTGATAATAATACCTGAAATTCCGAGAATGATACTGGGCACAAACAAATTGTCCTGCCATACCATAACACAACTCATGCCTGCACCGAGAAGCAGAGCACCGATTATACCTGCAGAAACCGAAAATGCAGCGGCTTTGCTGTGAACGCTTGCATCAAGCTTGCGAAGCTGAACGAGATTGGCTTCGTTTTTATCGGGTTCCGAATATTTGTCCCGTATTCTTTTGATTTCAAGGTTTTCGGCGGCAGAGTAAGAGTGGGTGAAAGCTTTGTTTTCTTTCATTTTTTATCCTCCGTGACTTTTTTAAAATCTTACCCTGCAAAGATTTTTATAATGATATATTTTTGTTTTTGTTTTGTTAATTTGAATTGAGTATTACGGTAAAAATACTGCCTTCACAAGGCGTGCTCTCAACGGTTATTTCTCCGCCGAGCATATCAATAACTCTTTTAACGAGTGCAAGACCGAGACCGTTGCCTTTTTCTGAATGAGAAGTGTCGCCCTGATAGAATTTATCAAAGATTCGC
This sequence comes from Acutalibacteraceae bacterium, assembly GCA_045658725.1. GTDB lineage: Bacteria > Bacillota > Clostridia > Oscillospirales > Acutalibacteraceae > CAG-177. The sequence goes on along the minus strand of JAZOVN010000162.1, from coordinate 1,748 downwards.
TCCATTGTTTTTTCATCCATTCCGCATCCCGTATCAGAAACGCTGACGGAAACATTATTTCCGTTCTTTTTAAGATTTACATTTATCTTACCGCCTTCGGGAGTGAATTTGAGAGCATTTGAAAAAAGATTCGCCCAGATAATCATAAGCATTTCGGGGTCACTGCTGATATAAACATCTTCTTCAATATCAGCATCAATTTCAAGATTTTTATTATCCCATTCGCTTTCAAATGTAATAAGGCATTCGCAGAGGGTTTCACTGACATTGCATTTTCTGAAAGACGGAGTGATTTTTTGAGATTCAAGCTTGTTGAGCTTCAGGATGTTGGTTATCAGTTCGGAAAGATGCTTTGTTACACGGTTGATTGATTTTGCGTATTCAAGACGCTTTTCTTCGGGCAGATTCGGTTCTTCAAGTAACGCACCGTAATTCTGCAAAACAGCAAGAGGAGTTTTAAGCTCGTGAGAAACATTTGAAACGAAGTCGGTTCTTAATGTTTCGATGCTTGAAAGCTCTTCCGCCATCTGATTAAGGTCGGCAACAATCTGATTATATTCGCCGATTCTTATGGGCTTAAGCTGAGCTTTGAAATCGCCGTGGGTCAGTTTTTCTGTGAATTCGTGAATTTTCTTAACGGGTCTTTTAACAAGAATTTTTCTTCTGAAAAAATCAAAAACGGTAAAAATAAGACCGAGAAACAAAGAGTTGAAAAACGTAAAAACAGCCGCAAAGGTTATGTTTTCTCTGGTGTAAATTATTCCCGTATCACGCTGAAGAATATCAAGGAAAAGTATCAGGTTGCACGATATAACAAAGGCGACAACCGAAAAGAACAGGGCAAATCTGTAAAAACCAAACAATACCTTTTTTATCATTTCAGCACCGCCTTATAGCCGAGACCGTGAACTGTTACGATTTCAAATTCATCGCAACAAGAGAATTTTTCACGGAGCTTTGTCATATAAACATCAACCGTTCTTGTGCTTGAATTGGTGTCAACATCCCAGAATTCATCCATAAGCTGTGAACGGGTGAAAGTTTTCTTCGGATATGAAAGCATTTTGAAAATGATGTTGAATTCACGGACGGTGAGCTGAATTTCATCATCACCGTGATATGCCGAACGCTCCTCCGCATCAAGAATGAGCTTGCCGATAACAACCTTTTTGCTTACGGCAATTTTTGCTCTGCGCAGCAATGCACCTATTCTGAGATTAAGCTCATCAAGGTCAATGGGCTTAACCATATAATCGTCAATACCTATACCGTAACCCATTCGCTTTGACATAAAATCATCCTTTGCGGTGACAAAAAGAATAGGTATTTCTTTGTTGGTTTCACGAACTGCAGCTGCAAATTCAAAACCGTCAGCACCGGGCATCATAATATCGGAAATGATAAGGTCAATCTGATTTTCATAAAGAATATCATAAGCTTCGTTTGCGTTATAAGCGCTGAAAATATCGTGTCCGTATTGAGAAAGATAGGTTGAAACCGCCCTGTTAAAATCTTTGTTGTCTTCAACTATAAGTATTTTTGCCACAAAAACACCTCCGTGTTAATTGTATCATAATTTATCATTATATAAAAGATTGTTAAAGTTTTGTTTACGGAATCATGTGTCTGATAGAATTCTTCGGAAAATATTCTGTATTTACGAAACCGCTTTGCCTTAAATCGCAGTTGTTTTTTCGTTATGTGTGTGATATAATCAGCTTGCAAAAAAAGAAAAATGAAGAGGTGAT
>JAZOVN010000161.1:0-1432 GCA_045658725.1 Acutalibacteraceae bacterium | reverse complement strand
TTTATCAAAGACTTTATGGGCGGAAGAGAAGGAAAGAGTGTGCTTCTTAACAGAAGCCTTGACAGAACAAAAGAAACAGCTTTTGCAATTCTTTCAAGAATGATTCTTGAATTTGCGGAAAGCCGCTTTGAAACGGTTGATGTTGAGCTTAATATCGGAAAAGACGGTGATATAAAGCCCTATGAAATAAAGTTGCCCGACGGCGGAAGCATTACCGTTGGCGGTAAGGTTGACCGTGTTGATGTTATGGATGACGGCGGAAAAGCATATGTCAGAGTTGTAGATTATAAGACGGGCGGAAAAGATTTTAAGCTCAGCGATGTTTTTGACGGTCTTAATATGCAGATGCTCATATATCTTATGTGTATCTGGGAAAACGGAAAGGGACGTTACGGTGATGTTGTTCCTGCCGGAATTCTTTATGTTCCCGCAAATAACTCCGGTGCAAACCTCGGCCGCCGCGAAGGTGATGATGAGATTTCTGCACAGCGCCTTAAGAACGGCAGAATGAACGGAATGATTCTTGAGGATATGACCGTTCTTGAAGGTATGGAAAAAGGTTGTGCCGGTCGTTTTATAAATGCATATATTGATAAAAAAGGTGTTATGAAGGGTACATTTTTATCGCTTAACGGATTTCGTAATCTTCATAAAAAAATTGACAGCATTCTCACTGAAATGGGAATGAAGCTTCATGCAGGTGAAATTGCCGCACTTCCTGTTATTGCAAGTGCGGACAAGTCTCCCTGTATCTACTGTGATTATAAGGATGTTTGCCGAAGACAGGATACCGATGAATGCAGAACACCTCTCGGTATTTCACACGCTGAGGCAACAGAGCTTTTGAAGGGATGTGAGGAAGATGGCTGAAAGAGCATGGACTGCTGCACAGAGAAATGCCATTGATGCAAAAAGCGGAACTGTTCTTGTATCTGCGGCGGCAGGCAGCGGAAAAACCAGTGTTCTTGTGGAGCGAATAGTCAGAAAAATAACTGCTGATGAGGGTTCTGTTTCTCCCGATTCTCTTCTTGTTGTTACCTTCACAAATGCGGCCGCCGCAGAAATGCGTTCACGTATTTTTTCGGGAATATCAGAAAAAATTGCGGCTGAACCCGGAAGAAAAAGTGAATATATTCAGCTTTTGTCACGGCTTTCCGAAATGCAGGTCTGCACTATGGATTCATTTTGTATGAGTCTTGTTAAGGAAAACTGTCATACACTCGGAATTGATGCGGATTTCAGAATGCTTGAATCGGGCGAAGAGGAAAGCCTTAAAAATATGGCGGCATCTTATGTTCTTGAACGCCGTTTTACGGAATCCGGCGAAAGCTTTTTGCCTCTTGCAAAAATGTTTCAGGCGGGTAAAAATGACAGTAATCTTATAAAAACAGTAATATCGCTGTCTGATTTTTCCATGAGTGAGCCTGATCCC
>JAZOVN010000160.1:0-4829 GCA_045658725.1 Acutalibacteraceae bacterium | reverse complement strand
CTGAATGCTCTTGTTGAAAAAGAAAAAGCTCTTGAGACAACATTAAAAGGCGAAGAAAAAGACTTGTTTCTGAAATATGTAAATGGACACAATGAGTTTCTTGCAGTCAGCATCACAGACAGTTTCATCTCACGCTTTCGCCTCGGCGCAAGATTTACTTATGACACGTTTGTTGATTGTTGACAAATAAGAGATTTGAAGATATCATAAAAATGTCTTGAAGATGTAATCAACTAAAGCTAAAAGAGGTACCATATATGAAAATCAAAAGATTAATAACAATACTTTTATCATTGCTGTCTTTAACCGGTTGCGGTGCACCCTCCTCTCCGAACAACAACACATACAAACAGATAACCATGAGCGAAGCAATTGCAATGATGGAAAAGGAAAAGGATTATATTATCCTGGATGTCAGAAGACCTGATGAGTTTGCCGAAAAGCATATTCCTGACGCTATCAACATTCCCAACGAAATAATCGGAACCGAAGAAATCAAAGAGCTTCCGAATAAAAAACAATTAATTCTCGTGTATTGCAGAAGCGGAAATCGAAGCAAGCAAGCATCTGAGAAATTGGTCAAGCTTGGTTATACAAACATCGTTGAATTCGGCGGAATCATCGATTGGCCCGGTAAAACTGTTTCAGAAAATTAACAATTATCACAATGGCAGAGAGATGTAAATCTCTCTGCCATTTTCGTCATTGTGATTTGAAATATATAATTTTATAATCATTATTTAAAAATGTTATATGTAATCCGAATCCGTAACAAAACCAGAAATATGAATTTTAATCAGATTATACAAATTATTTTCAGAAAGTGATATTGATTTATATAATTTATCATGTTATATTTAATGTATAAAAGAAATTGAAATTACTGTAAATATTTGCCTTAAAAGTTTTTCTCCAACATTAGCAGGAGCAGAAAAGCTGCAAGATATGAAGCAAAAGGAACAGTCTTAGTTTTAAAATAAAACCAAAGGGGTGTCCGAATGAATTTCATTAATGTAATGCAAAACAAAAATGTTTACGGCGACGGTATCCACGATGATACAAGCGCTTTACAGGATTGTATTGACAAATTGAAGGACGGCGGAACGGTTTATTTTCCGGACGGTACATATCTGATTTCCGCTTCACTCATTTTCTATTCATATCAGCATCTGAAGTTTTCAGATAAAGCAATCATTCTCAGAAGTGATAAAAGCGATCCGATAACAAAATATCTGCTTGCTTCATATTCAGAACCTGAATGGGGAGCTTATGAAGGCACTCACGATGTTGTAATTTCAGGAGGTATTTTTGACGGCAATAAAAATCTTGAAGAAAAATCAACACTTGTCAATACCGTTCATTGCAAGAATATAACAATTGAAAATTGCAGATTCCGCCATTGTTCTCAATGGCATTTCATTGAAATCAACGGAACTGAAAACGCAACAATACAAAACTGCATTTTTGACGGTCCTTCATACACCGTAAAAGCTGATAATCTTTTCAACGAACAGATTCAGCTTGATATGTCAAGAAATGGGTCTTACGGTCCTGTTTATGACTGCAACGGTAAACTGATTGATTTCAAATCAGATGATACTGTTTGCCGTAATATTACAATAAGAAACAACATTTTCAAATGTGACGGTTTCCCCGGTGTTGGTCATCACGGAGATATTGATCATCACGATATCATTATTGAAAATAATATATTTGACGGTCCTTCGGGCAGAAACGGCTTAAGCAGAGGCTACATTTTCTTCAGACCGTCGGTCTATAACCTTACGGTCAGAAATAATGCTTTTATTGCTCCCGAAGAAACAGATTCTCCTTCTTACGGAATAATTCACGAAAACGACGATCCGTACGCTTTAAAAACAGAGGATAACCTCTTTATCGGAAAAACAGACAGAGAAATTATTAAAGGAGTGCAAGAATGAGCAATAAAAAATATAAATGGTATTGCGGTGTTCCGCATTGCCACACAGTTGCATCTGACGGCGGTCTGACTTTAGAGCAGGTTGTTAAAAAAGCAAAGAAAAGCAAATTGGATTTTCTTATAATCACCGATCATAATGTTAACTGTAAGGAATTCCCTGAGGTTGACGGGCTCACTCTCATTTACGGTGCCGAGCTTACAAAGCACGGCGGACATTGCAATATGTGGGGTGTCAAAGACGTTATTGATAAAGAAGATTATGACACCTGCGAAAGCTATGAAGATTTTTTAAAAGTCAAATCAAAGGCAGAAGAACGCGGAGCAATAATCTGTATGAATCATCCTCATTGCAAGCAGTGCCCGTGGAGATGGGAAATGAAAGCTGAAGATGTGAATGTTCTTGAGGTTTGGAATGCACCGACGCACTTTGACAATCTTGAATGCACCGAATGGTGGCACGAGCAGTTGAGAAACGGTCACAAACTGCCTGTTGTCGGAGGCAGTGATTATCACAGAGATTATGTTGTGACAAATCTTTTAACATGGCCCGTAACTTATGTTTACGCAAAATCCGACTCTCCCGAAGATATTTTGGATGCCATTGTTAAAGGCCGCACCACAATATGCTTTGATGTCGGAACAACATTTATTGATATTGTCAGCGGTGATTCCGTGCTTGGCGATACCGTTAAGCTTACAGAAGAAACAAGCGTTACAATCAATGTCAAAAAGCTTCACAGAAAGCATAAACTGATTGTCTTTGACCGTGACGGAGAATGCTTCTCATACACAGCAAAAAAGACAGAAGATTATTCTGTTACTCTTCCTGTTAAAAAAGATGGTTTTATCTGTGCCCATGTTGTTTTTGAGCCGGGATTCATTTACAGCAAAATTCATGATATTGCAATCGCATCAAGAATTCCCGAACAAAAAGGAATGGATTTACCTCCCCTGATTTTCGCTCAGAGCGGTGCAATATATTTTGAAAAATAAAAATCAAATCAAGGTTTTGGAGGAAGTTATATGAAAAACAAGAAAAAAATTATAATTACCGTTGTTTCCGTTTTGCTTATTCTCGGAATAATCGCTGGTGCTCTTGCTTTATATTTCACAAGATATCATAAAGACAAAAATGACACAGAAGAATTATACAGACAGAATGTTGCTTGCGTCGGCTACGAAAACACAGTAGAAACCGCATATCCTTTCACCGATGTTTACGGTATTATAAAGGAACATTTTGAATCCGAATTACCTGAAGGTAAAACCGAAAAGAAAGTTGCTGTTATCGGCTATGACGGTTGCCGTGCAGATATCCTTGCAGAAAAGCAGGATGGCGGTGCAATAAACTATCTTCTTGATAACGGAGCCTCAATCAATCTTACCTATTGCGGCGGAGTAAATTATCCTGCAAAAAACATCCAGGCAACTTCAACTGCTCCCGGCTGGTGCTCAATGCTAACAGGTGTATGGTCTGATGTGCACGGAATAACAGGTAACGGTATTACAAAGCAGGTTGAGCCCAAAATGCTTATGACAACACTTATTGAAAATAATGTTATTGATGATGCCGCATTCATAACCAAGTGGAAAGGTCACTTTACTAACAACGATTCAACCTACATAGACGAGAAAACATACTGCGAAGAAAATAACATTGACATTGATTTCAACCTTCGCAAAAACAAGTCAGATATTCACACAGGTGCACTTAACGAGGTTACCGCAACTGATTGTGCAGATTTTGTCTTAATAATTTATGAAGATACCGATTCTGCAGGACACGATTTCGGTTTTTCTTTCAACAACCCGAATTATAAGAGCGGATTCAGAACCGAAGATGTTTACGGCTATGAGGTTATCAAAGCTATCGAATCAAGAGAAACTTACAATACTGAAGATTGGCTCATAATAGTCACCTCAGACCATGGCGGAATCGGAACAGGTCATGGTGGTCCGAGCATTCAGGAAAGAATGAATTTTGTTATTATGAACAAGAATTGGGACTGATTTATAACCGAAACCTCCCGAATATAAACGGGAGGTTTTAATCTATTAAAAACAGGAGAATTAAAGATGTCAAGAAAATATTCACATGTAATAGTTATCGGAGTTGACGGTGCAGGCAGTTGGATCAAAGATGCCGATACACCGAATTTTGACAGAATTTTCAAAAACGGTGCATTCACGCATAAAGCTCTCTCTTCAAATCCCACAATAAGTGCAGAATGCTGGGGTTCAATGCTTATCGGTACAGGTCCTGAAATTCACAAACTTACAAACAGTATTGTATCTTCCGTTCCCTATGATGTCACCTCCCCTTTTCCCTCGCTCTTCAGGAGAATAAAAGAAGCTTTCCCCGACGCTGTTCTCGGTTCTTATTGCGATTGGAATCCGATTACTTACGGTATAGTCGAAAACAATATCGGTGTTTCACATGCTACCGCCAACGATACCGAACTCACTCCGATTGTGTGTGATTATATTATTAAAAACAAACCTGATTTTCTGTTCATTCATTTTGACAGTGTTGACGGTGCAGGTCACGGTTCAGGGTACGGATTACCCGCTTTTATCAAACGCATTAACGAGGTCGACAAGCTGATTGACAATGTATATTCTGCTGTTGAAAAAGCTGAAATGATTGAAGATACACTTTTCATTGTTATTGCCGATCACGGCGGTACCAATGATGAAAACTGTAAAGGCAGCCACGGCGGATGGACAGATGAAGAAAAATATGTAACCTTTGCCGCAATCGGAAAAGGGGTAAACAATACCGAAATTGAAGAAATGAACATTCGCGACCTTGCCGCTATTGTCCTTTATGCACTTGGCATAAAATCCCCCGATTTTGATGAAAACGGCTGGACTTCACAAATCCCCGAAG
>JAZOVN010000159.1:0-12062 GCA_045658725.1 Acutalibacteraceae bacterium | reverse complement strand
GGAAGGATGAAAGAGATTATAAAAGCAATGATTTTCCATAAAAAAGCCTGCATGATATCACTCCTTTTGGTTGAAAGCATTATTGTTTATTTTTTTTATATCCCGGCTTGCGAGTGAGGGGTTCTTCTGCTGTGCGTTCTTCTTTTTCTGAATTGACATTGATTTCCACAAGCTCAAGACCGTTTTGGTTAAGCTTTACCTGATATGTTTTTTCACTTCCGGTGCGGAAGTTGACCAGATAAAAGCTTTCCGATGCAGATGCGGCTGAAATGATTTCGGGTTCGGTCGGGTCAATGCATTCCGACTGCTGTTCGGGTGAAAGAAATCCGAATGCAGCTTCTGCGATTTGCTCAGCGGAAAAAGATGGCTCTGCAAACATTTCGGGTGTAACTGTGTAGTCTGACCCGTCGGGCTCGGTATGTTCTGATTCTTCTACTGCTTCGGCAGAATCAATGCCGTCTGTATCGGGTGATTTTTCTTCGGCGGTCTGAATTGCAGGCATGGTGCTTTTCTTTGTCGTTTCTTCAACACTTTCGGCAGCAGCTTCGGTTTCGGGGATGTTGCCGCTGTTTATTGTGCCTATGTTATCGTTTGTCGAAAAAATCATACCGAAAGCGGTTTTTTCCGTTTCTGAAACTGCGGTTGTTTGTGTCTGAGAAGGGATTATCATTATTGATTCAAGCTGCAGGTTTTTGTTTATACGGGGCAGGGCGACAACGCAAAATGTCAGCAAAACGGCGGTTACAGTTCCTGCAAGAGCTTTGGTGATGTTTTTTCTGCGTTTTTCAAGCAAAGCATCCCTTTTTGCAAAGATGCTTTTCTGATATTCTTCTCTGCTTTTCACGGAAGCTTCGCCTCCTTTTCAATTTCTTTTCTGAGAGCTTGTCTTGCTCTGTAAACAAGATTTTCAATCTGTTTTCTGTTTTTCTTCATAACCTTGCCTGCCTGTTCGTAGCTCATATCTTCAAAATAGATAAGATGCAGAACGGTTTTATAGTCATCATTCAGTGTGTCGATGGCTCTGTGAAGCTCACGCTCCCGTTCTTTTTTGAGGAATTCGTCTTCAAGGTTTTTTCTGTCGCTTTCATTTTCTATGTATTCATAAGCACATTCGGGGTGTCTTGCACACCGTCTGACATAATCAATAGACTTGTTTCTTGCTATTGTAAAGACATAGGTTTTCAAGGGTGTTTTGAAATTGTATCTTCTTTTGTGAATAAGAAGCTCAACAAAAACATCCTCCGAAATCTCCTGAGCCACCGCAACATTGCGGACATAGCGGTTAATGAAGAATATTAAATTTTCGCTGTACATATCGAGGAGCTCCCCGAATGCACTATCGTCTCCGTCAAGAAAACGGCGGTAGCTGCTTTCACCGTTATCCATCAGAACACCTCCGTGTTAACACTTTCATTAATTATTCGCAGTAAAATTAAATAACACTCACCCCGATTTTTAAAACGGGGTAAGTGCTTCTGTTATTTATTCAATTTCATCAAGCTTTTTCAGCCATATTTTTGCGGCGGCATCGCTCGGCATTCTGAAATCGCTCTTGGGTGAAAGACCTACAGAGCCGATTTTTATACCGTCGGGAACGCAGCTTCTCTTGAATTGCTGAGTGAAAAAGCGTCTGTAGAAGGTTTTCAGCCATTTCATAATTGTTTCACCGTCAAAATCATCGGCAAAAGCTTTTTTTGCAAGAGCATAAATCTTATCGGGCTCAAAACCGTAACGAACGATATTGTAAAGGTAGAAATCGTGAAGGGCATAGGGACCCACGATGCTTTCTGTCTGCTGTGCGATTTCACCCTTTGCATCGGGCGGAAGAAGCTCGGGGCTTATCGGAGTGTTGACTATATCAGTCAGATATTCCTTGCTTTCCGCAAAGGTTCCGTTTTTGATGAGGCTGTCAATAATCCAGCGTATGAGCGTTTTCGGAACGCTTGAATTAACGCCGTACATACTCATGTGGTCGCCGTTATAGGTGCACCAACCGAGTGCAAGCTCACTCATATCACCCGTACCGATAACAAGACCGTTGACTCTGCCAGCGTAATCCATAAGCACCTGAGTTCTTTCTCTTGCCTGAGCGTTTTCATAAGTCAGGTCGTAGTTGTTCTTATCCTGACCGATATCGCTGAAGTGCTGAAGACAGGCATCTTTTATATTGATTTCAAGGCTTGTTATGCCGAGAGATTTCATAAGGTTGAGGGAGTTGTTATAGGTTCTGTCGGTTGTGCCGAAGCAGGGCATTGTTATACCCACAACATCCGTGAGAGGTCTGCCGAGTTCTTTTATTGCCTGAACGCTGACGAGAAGTGCAAGGGTCGAATCAAGACCGCCCGAAATACCGATAACGGGCTTACAGCCTGTTTTTGCAAGGCGTTTTCTGAGACCCGCAACCTGCATTCCGAAAATCGAAAGGCATCTTTCGGCTCTTTCTTTTTCTGTTGACGGAATAAACGGAAGCTTTCTTATATCCGCAAATTCACCGTCTGACATTGATGCTTTTTTATTGATGATAACCTGCTGAGAATTTGAAGAGTAAATCTCCTTGCAGTCTGAGAATGATGTGTTATAAAGTCTGTCACGGCGGATTTTACCGAGGTCAATGTCGGAAATAATCATATATCCGCTTTCGATATCGGATTTGTTTTCTGCAGAAACTTTTCCGTTTTCACTTATGACGGAATGACCCGAAAATACTGAATCCGATGTTGATTCAAGACAGCCTGCAGAACAGAATGCGTATCCGCAGATGCATTTGGATGACTGCATTTGAGCGAGCTCTCTTCTGTGATTTCTTTTTTCGATAGCTTCGCTGCTTGCGGCAAGGTTTGCAATAATTTCGGCACCGTCAAAACAAAGTGAGGTGCAGGGCGGTACGGGTGACCACAAATCCTCGCATATTTCAAACCCGATTTTTGCTCCGAATGCATCAAAAACGATGCTTCCGAAGGGGATATCATATTCTTCTTTTATTCCGAAAACGGATGAGCTTATCTCTGTTATATCAGCATTGATTGCCGATGAAAACCATCTTTTTTCGCTGTGTTCACCGTGGTTGGGAATGAATGTTTTCGGAACGATTCCTTGAATCTTTCCGTCGGAAATAATCACGGCACAGTTATAAAGACATCCGTTAACCGCAACGGGTGTGCCTGCGGCAATAACCAATCCGTCACTTTCGCCGCAAAGAGCTTTTATTCCGCTGTAAGATTCATTTATGAGTGTCTGCTGAAAAAAGAGGTCACCGCAAGTGTAACCCGTAATTCCGAGTTCAGGAAACACAAGCAGATCAACATTTTTATCTTTTGCGTCTGCAATGAATTTCTTCATCTGCTCAATGTTGAAATCAACATCCGCAACCTCAACATCGGGTACCGCACACGCAATTCTGAAATAATCAAACATATAAAAACCTTCTTTTATATATACTAATATGCATTTTATCACACGGAAACAGTATTGTCAAAAAGTTTTTGATAATGCGGTTCGCGGATATAAAAAATACCCCGCATCCATGAAGGATACGGGATATTACGGTTAACGGATATCAGTCTTTGAATGCTTCCTGAACTGCATAATATGCGGGTTTGGGTTCACCCTTGCCGTCAACAAGACCCCAGCCCGTTTCAACGGGGCACTCTGCCTGACCGCAGACATAACAGCTGTCGCTGTCTTCCCAGCAGTAAACGCACATGCCGATAACATAATCAAGTTCACGGATTTTGGGAATAACGCTTTCAAAGAATTCAGCCTGACCTTCGGGAGTGTGCTCGAATCTGTAAAGACCTGTTCCCTCTGCAAGTTCACAGTAAATATGGTTGGAATATTCTCCGTCAAAAATGATATTGCCAAGCTCTTCTTCGCTTACATCGGAGTAGTCATGAGTGATTTCTTCGGTTAAATCATCGGGAAGATTGTTGACAAATTCCCAGATATTTGCTCTTGCTTCCGCTTCGCTGTTGAAGCCGTACTGCTGAAGAATTGCAGTCTTTTCTTCTTCGGTTTTGGGTTCACCGTAACCGATATAGCCGAATTCGCAGAGGATAACGGGCTTGCCTGTTACTCTTCTGACAAAATTGAGAAGAGTGATAAACTGGTTTGAGTTCTTGAGAACGGGTTCGAAGCAGCCGAGATACATATCAAGACCGACATAGTCGCAATACTGATGATATTCAGTCATTTTGAACGGAAGCTGAGCGATTGAAAGACCGCCGAGGTTGTAGCCGATGATGATATCGCCTCTGACGGGATACATTGCTTCAAGCTGCATGCCGATGAATTCTGCGGCTTCGTCAAGAGTAAGAGGAAGTGTGAAGCGGTCAATGCCCATTTCATTTGTAATCTGGAATGCACCGACTATGCCTTTGAGATCTTCGGCATAAAATCTTGCGATATCCTGAATTCCTTCTCTGCTTGCAGGGTCACGGGGATCAAGACCGTATGCAATATAGTCATCGGGATAAGGTGTAACACCGAAAATCTTTATTCCGTTGTCGATATAGCCCTGAGCATAAGCTTTCCAGTTTTTATAGCTTTCGGAAATCGTGCCGTCTGCGTTGTAGGGGAAGGGGATGTCATCACGGAACCAGCCGATGTTGCCTTCTTTGATGAGGTCGTAATCGGGTTCAAGGTGGCATACACCCTTCATAAAGCCGCCGATTTTTTCTTCGGCAACGGTAACATTACTGTCAAAAGCTGCAAGCGGATCCCAAGTTATTGTTGTGAGAAGAGGTGTGAGAACGGCAAGCAAAAAGCCGATGATTCTGAAAAGAATTGTCATTTTCTGTTTTCTCCTTTGTCTTTGATAAACTTATATTAACATAGCAAATCCGCCATTTCAATTGATTTTGAAAGGCGGATTTATTTTTGTTAAGTTCAACAATTATTAAAAAGAAATTTTGTTAATTGTTTACATTGGCATTGATTACCTTTTCGGCAATTGCATGAAGCTGATCCATCGTTTCAAGAGACCCTATTTCCTGCCTTAATGCGGCGGCACCTCTTATTCCTTTAATGTACCAGCCTGAATGTTTTCTGGCTTCTCTCATGCCCACATAGTCACCTTTATAATCACAAAGTCTTTCGATGTGACGAATCATTATTGACATTTTTTCTTCAATCGGGGGATCGGGAAGAATGATACCGCTGCGGAAATATTCGTTGATCTGTCTGAAAATCCACGGAGCACCGAGAGCACCTCTGCCGACCATAACGAAATCGCATCCCGTTGTTTTATACATATTTTCAGCTGAAAGAGCATCGGTAACATCTCCGTTGCCGATAACGGGAATTTTAACTGCATCTTTAACTTGTCTTATAATGTCAAGATTAACGGGCGGAGCATACATCTGCTTTCTTGTTCTTCCGTGAACGGTTATTGCGGCGGCACCTGCCTTTTCCTGCAGAAGAGCAAATTCAACAGCATTAATGCTGTTTTCATCCCAGCCCGAGCGGAATTTGACCGTCACGGGTATTTCAACAGCGTTCACAACCGCTTCGGTTATTCTTGCGGCAAGGTCAGGGTCTTTCATAAGTGCACTTCCGCCGCCGTTACCTGCAATTTTCGGAGCAGGGCAGCCCATGTTGATATCTATTGCACAGCATCCCGTTTCTGCCGCTTTCTTTGCCGCCTCCGCCATAGTTTCGGGGTCGCATCCGAAAATCTGAACCGCCGCAGGCTTCTCTGTTTCACCAAGCTCCATGAGAGTTCCCGATTTTCTGTCGTGCATGGTGAGACCCTTCGAACTCACCATTTCTGTTACGACATAAGATGCATCAAACTCTATGCAAAGCTCACGGAATGCTCTGTCGGCAACACCTGCCATGGGAGCAAGAGCAGCATATCCGTTTATTTCAAAATTTCCTATTTTCATATTTACTCCGAGTGATGTTTTTATTAATGTTACCATTAAAACGAATTAATTTCAATAATTTTCAAAAAATTGATGAAATTTACAATTTATATGTTATAATATAAAATGAGGTGATTTGGAATGAAACTTTTGGCACTTGACGGCAACAGCATTCTCAACCGTGCTTTTTACGGAATAAAGCTTCTTACTACCAAAGACGGCAGTAAATTCACAAACGGAATATACGGATTTCTCAATATCCTTCTCAGACTTAAAGATGAGGTTTCTCCCGATGCGGTTGCAATTGCATTTGATGTTAAAGCACCGACATTCAGACATGAAATGTATTCTGGATATAAGGCAAACAGAAAGGGTATGCCTCCCGAGCTTGCACAGCAGATGCCTCCGCTCAAAGAGCTTCTTGCGGCTATGGGTTATAAAATCCTTGAAACTCCCGGCTGGGAAGCAGACGATATTCTCGGAACTCTTGCCGCAAACTGCAAAGAAGATGACTTCTGCTTTATCGCAACGGGCGACAGAGATTCTCTTCAGCTTGTGCGTGACAATGTCAATGTTCTTCTTGCCTCAACCAAAATGGGCAGACCGCAGAGTGTCAGATATGACAGAGATAAGATAAAAGAAGAATATCTTGTGACTCCCGAGCAGATGATTGATATCAAAGCTCTTATGGGTGATACCTCGGATTGCATTCCCGGTGTTGCAGGTATCGGTCAGAAAACCGCTCAGGATTTAATCAGCCGTTTCGGTTCGATTGATGAAATCTATGCAAATGTTGATACAATTGACATAAAAAAAGGTGTTCACGATAAGCTGGTAAATGATAAGGATATGGCTTATCTCAGCCGCGACCTCGGAACAATCAGAACCAACGCACCCGTTGACGGCGATTATTCATCATATGTTCCGTCTGAAGCGGATGCGTTCAGGGTAACGGGAATTCTTGCCGACCTTGAGATGTATAAAATGATTGAACGGCTTGATCTCAAAGCTCCCGAAAAACAGGAGCAGAAAGAAGCCGAGAAAATAAACTGTGAACTTTATATTCAGGATGATCTGAAGCTTCTTTTCAATTTGCTGAAAAAAGCAGGGGAAGCGTATTTTACATTCAATGACGGAACTTTCCTTGTTAAAACGGATAACGGAGTTGCCGAGGTTAATCCGCTGAATTGCGATTATGCGGAGTTCTGTTCGGATTTTCTGTTTGAAAAAGAAATAAAAAAATTCACTTATAATTCAAAACATCTCTATTCATTTTTCCATGATTACGGAAATGAGATTGAAATAAATTCGGTTGTCGGCGATGCGATGCTTTCGGCTTATGTAATCAACCCTTCATCGGGCGCATATGACCTCAAAAGAATCATTGCCGAATACGCAAGTGCGGAATTGCCCGACGAAGAAAATGAAAATGCTTTTTTTACCGCATATCTCAAAACCGCATTTGAAAATATGGATAAGCTTATTGATGAGCACAATCAGAAACGCCTGCTTGATGAAATAGAGCTTCCGCTAGCAAGGGTTCTTGCTTCAATGGAGCGTGAGGGATTCCTTGTTGACGCACTCGGAATAAAGAACTTCGGAGTGGATCTGCAGTTCAGAATCGAAAAGCTTGTTGATGAAATCTATTCAGAAGTCGGATATGAATTCAATCTTAATTCTCCCAAGCAGCTCGGCGAAGCCCTTTTTGAAAAAATGGGACTTCCCGCAAAGAAAAAAACAAAGAGCGGATATTCAACCAATGCGGATGTGCTTGAAGGTCTTGCGGCGGATTATCCCGTTGTTGCAAAGATTCTTGAATACCGCACTCTTGCAAAGCTCAGATCAACTTATTGCGACGGGCTTCTCAAGGTTATCGGTGATGACGGCAGAATTCATTCAAACCTCAATCAGACCGAAACCAGAACAGGCAGAATCTCTTCAACCGAGCCTAATCTTCAGAATATTCCCGTTCGTTCCGAGCTTGGCAGAGAAATGAGAAAATTCTTTAAAGCCAAGGATGGATGCGTGCTTATCGATGCCGACTATTCGCAGATTGAGCTTCGTGTGCTTGCTCACATTGCGAACGATAAAAATATGATTGATGCGTTCAATAACGGTGACGATATTCATGCAATAACCGCTTCTCAGGTGTTTAATATGCCGCTTATGATGGTCACACCTCTTATGCGAAGCAGAGCAAAGGCGGTCAATTTCGGTATCGTTTACGGCATCGGTGCGTTTTCGCTTGCGAAGGATATCGGAGTCACCCGAGCCGAGGCAGACAGCTATATCAAAGGCTATCTCAATCATTTCAGCGGCGTTCAACAATATATGAAGGATGTTGTGGAAAGAGCAAAGGAAAACGGATTTGTTGAAACAGTTTTTGCCCGCCGCAGATATCTTCCCGAGCTTTCATCCTCAAACGGAATGATGCGTGCATTCGGTGAAAGAGTGGCTCTCAATATGCCCATTCAGGGCACGGCGGCGGATATAATCAAAATCGCCATGATAAGAGTATGGACATGCCTCAAAGAGCAGTGCCTGCGTGCAAAGCTTATCATGCAGGTGCATGACGAACTCATAGTCGAAGCTCCCGAAGAAGAAGCACAGATTGTTGCAGGCATCGTCAAGCGTGAAATGGAAAATGCCGTTAAAATGCGTGTTGATATGCAGGCTGATGTCGGCATAGGAAAAACATGGTATGAGTCGAAGTGAGGAAGATATTATGAATATTTTGTTTGTTTGCACGGGAAATACCTGCCGCAGTCCCATGGCTGAAGGGCTTTTCAGAAAAATGCTTGCCGATAAAGCTGTTGATAATGTCACATGCTCAAGCGCAGGACTTTTTGCGATGACGGGTGATGAAGTAACTCCGAATGCAGTTAAAGCATGTGAGCGGTTTGAAACCGATATTTCATCTCACAGAGCAAGAAGAATAACAGGTTATATTCTTGACGAAACGGATAAATTTGTTTGCATGACTCCCGAGCATGCCGCAAGTCTTTCAATGTATGTTCCGAGTGAAAAAATAACCGTTCTCGGCGGCGGAATTCCCGACCCCTACGGCAGTGACCTCGAAACATATATCAGAACCGCCAATTATATAAAAACCGCACTTAATCTGCAGTTTGACGATATAATTTCGGAGGAGTAAAATGGAAATTACTCTTAAAAGAATGAGCGAAGAGCATATTCCACAGATTGCGGAAATCGAAAAAGAATGCTTTTCCGACCCATGGAGCGAAGCTGCTATCAGCGAAGAGCTTGAAAATGAAAACTCTTATTTTCTTGTTGCTGTTGCCGAAAATGTTGTCGGTTATATAGGAGTGCAGGAAATCTGCGGTGAAGCATATATAACGAATGTTGCCGTCACTTCGGATAACCGTAAATCAGGTGTCGGCAGAAAGCTTCTCAGAGCCGCTTGTGAGGGTGCGGAAAGCAGAAAATGCGAATTCATAACCCTTGAAGTGCGTGAAAGCAATTATCCTGCAATATCGCTTTATGAATCCGAAGGCTTTGAGAGAGCGGGTGTCAGAAAGAATTTCTATTCCGCTCCTGCCGAAAACGGAATAATCTATACCAAATACTTTAACACCGAGGTGTGAAAATGAAAATTCTTGCAATTGAATCCTCATGCGATGAAACGGCAGCAGCCGTTGTTGAGGACGGAAGAAAAGTTTTATCAAGCGTAATAGCCTCGCAGGTAAGCGAGCATATTATATATGGAGGCGTTGTACCTGAAATTGCATCAAGAATGCATGCTCAGGCGATAACGGGTGTTGTTTCAAAGGCTATGAGTGATGCAGGCGTCGGCTATGCGGATATCGATGCAATAGCTGTTACCTATGCACCGGGTCTTATCGGTGCTTTGCTTGTCGGAGTCAATTTTGCAAAGGGGCTTTCCTATTCAACAGGTCTGCCTCTGATTCCCGTTCATCATCTCCGTTCCCACATTGCGGCAAACTACATTTCTCACGAGGAACTGAAGCCTCCGTTTCTTTGTCTTGTTGTTTCGGGCGGACACAGTCATATTGTTGCCGTTAAGGATTACACCGATTTTTCAATCATCGGCAGAACAAGAGACGATGCTGCAGGTGAATGCATGGATAAAGCTGCAAGAGCAATGGGGCTTCCTTATCCCGGCGGCGTCAACCTTGATAAAATCAGCGTTAACGGTGATTCTTCACTTTATAAGCTTCCTCATCCGAAGGTTGAAGGCAGTGAATATGATTTCAGTTTTTCGGGTCTGAAAACCGCTGTTGTCAATATAATCCATAATTCCAAGCAGAAGGGGATTGAAGTGAGCATTCCCGACCTCGGTGCAAGCTGCATTGAAACCGTTGCTGACTGCCTTGTCAATAACACCGTCAAAGCAGCTGAGAATTACGGATTTGATAAAATCGTTCTTGCAGGCGGTGTTTCTGCCAATTCACGCCTGAGAAAGAGAATGACGGATATATGCAATAAGAAAGGCTGGCAGCTATATATGCCCGAGCTTTCGCTTTGCGGAGATAATGCCGCAATGGTAGGTGCACAGGCGTTTTATGAATATCAGAGCGGAAATATTGCAGGATTGGAACTCAATGCTTTCGCAACAATGCCTATTGACGAGAAAAATCAATAAAATATATCGATAAAATGAATTTTTTGCAAAAGGATTATGCAAAATTTGCCGATTGTATTGACTTTACAAAAAAGCATGATATAATCATAATGGGTTAGGTTAGAAAAGAGATAAATCGGTGACAGCAACTGTCACAAAACAAACTTTGATAACCTCATAAATTTGTTAAATTTTGTTGTTTTTCAGTAAGAAAGGAGAAATAACTATGGAAAATATGACTTCCAATAAGAGCGTTCTTTCATGGATTAACGAAAAAATTGATCTCGTTAAGCCCGAAAAGGTTGTCTGGATTGACGGCAGCCAGGAGCAGATTGAAGCTCTCAGAGCAGAGGCTTGCTCAACAGGCGAAATGATCAAGCTCAATCAGGACCTTCTTCCCGATTGCTATCTTCACAGAACAGCAGTCAATGATGTTGCCCGTGTTGAAGGCAGAACCTTCATCTGTGCTCCCACAAAGGAAGAAGCAGGCCCCACAAACAACTGGATGGATCCCGCAGAAGCATATGAAATGCTTTATGCAATCGCAAAGGACAGCTACAAGGGCAGAACCATGTATGTTATTCCTTATTCAATGGGTCCCGTCGGTTCAAAGTTCTCCAAGATCGGTATTGAGCTTACAGACTCAATCTATGTTGTTCTCAACATGGTTATCATGACAAGAGTAGGCTCAGATGTTCTCAAGGCTCTCGGCGACAGCGAAGATTGGGTTCGCGGTCTTCACTGCAAGTGTGATATCGACGAAGAAAAGAGATACATCTGCCAGTTCCCCCAGGATAACACAATCATTTCAGTTAACTCAGGTTACGGCGGAAATGTTCTTCTCGGTAAGAAGTGCTTCGCTCTCAGAATTGCTTCATATCAGGGCAAGAACGAAGGCTGGCAGGCAGAGCACATGCTCATCCTCGGTCTTCAGAAGCCCGACGGCGAAATCAGATATATCTGTGCTGCATTCCCCTCAGCTTGCGGCAAAACAAACCTTGCTATGCTTATTCCTCCCGAGGGATATTATAAGAACGGCTACCGTGTATGGTGCGTAGGCGACGATATTTCATGGGTCCGCAAGGGTGAAGACGGCAGACTTTATGCTATCAACCCCGAAAACGGCTTCTTCGGCGTTGCTCCCGGCACAAACGATAAGTCAAACCCCAATGCTCTTGCTTCAACAAGAAAGGGCACAATCTTCACCAATGTTGCTCATAACCTTGATAACAACACTGTTTGGTGGGAAGGTCTCGATAAGAATCCTCCCGCAAACGCTATCGAATGGAAGGGCAACCCCTGGAACGGTCAGGAGAGCGAAGAAAAGGGTGCTCATCCCAACAGCCGTTTCACAGCTCCCGCTGTTAACTGCCCCTGCATCAGCTCAGAATTTGAGAATCCCAACGGTGTTCCCATCTCAGCTATCGTATTCGGCGGCAGACGCGCAAAGCTTGCTCCCCTCGTTTATCAGTCAAGAGACTGGAACCACGGTGTATTCGTTGGTTCAATCATGGCTTCTGAAACAACTGCTGCAGCTGCAGGCGCAGTAGGCGTTGTTCGCCGTGACCCCATGGCAATGCTTCCCTTCTGCGGCTATA
>JAZOVN010000158.1:0-4657 GCA_045658725.1 Acutalibacteraceae bacterium | reverse complement strand
GACAATTATTCATCTATAATTTATTGAATTTAAAGAAATATCAAAGTATAATTATAATGTAGAATTATATCATATACATTGCGTAATCGGAGGTCTGAGTGTTATGAAAAAAATGCTTTGTATATTTTTTATAATTATTTTTGCTTTCACTCCGTTGATGAACGCTTTCACCTTCAACGCAGAAGCGGAGGAATCTGAGGCTGCGGAAACTTTTGTAACAGATATTCAGAACATCATGTGTGAGCCGGAAATTAACGGGTTGGAATACGGCAGCGGTTCCGTGTTTGATGAGGCGGAAAAATATTCAGAATTCGCATCATGCAGACTGATTGTAAAATCAAAAAAGAACATAAACGCCTGCGGAGCAGCAGATATTGTCAGCGGATATAATGACTTATGGATTCTGAAATATAATTCTGTTGAAGAAACAGCAGCAGCATATGAATACTATTCCGATCTTGAAGAAATTGAATATGTAGAAGCTGACAGAATTCTTTTTGCACTTTCAGAAGAAGAAACAACTGAACATACTTACAGCTCATGGGGTCCGTCATATATCGGTCTTGATGCACTTAACAGCTGTATTATTGAAAGCAATATTCCTCTGTCCGAAAAGGTTGTTGCTGTTCTTGATACAGGTGTTGATTCAGAGCATCCCGGTCTCAACGGAAGAATTATCCCGACAGGTGTTAACACAAGCACTTCAGGTGAAAGAAATAACTGCTCTGACGATAACGGACACGGAACTCAGGTTGCAGGAGCAATTATTGACAGTACGCTTGAAAATGTAAAGGTCAGACCGTATAAAGTGCTTGATCAATACGGTCAGGGAACACTTATCACTCTTGCCGCAGGCATTATCGCTGCAATAAACGATAATGTAGATATTATCAATATGAGCATCGCATTTTCTGAAAGCTCTGAAATCCTCAAAGAAGCAGTTATGCTTGCCGAAAGAAACAATATTATTATGGTTGCTGCATCAGGCAATGATTCTTCAGACACTTTATATTATCCTGCATCATATAAAGGTGTTCTGAAAATCGGTGCAATAAACGAATCAGGTGTTATTGCAAATTTCAGCACCCGAGGAAAAGATATTGACTTTGCCGCACCCGGAGTTAATATTTACACAACAAATAAAGGCGGAAAATATAAAACCGTCAGCGGTACTTCATTTGCCGCACCTCTTGTTGCTGGACTCATCGCAACTGTTATTTCATACAACTCCAAGCTGTCATCCGAAGATGTTTATTACCTGCTTTGTGAAAATGCGGTTTCTGTTCAGGAAACAGATGCGGATATAAAATACGGAAACGGTGTTGTTTATGCCCCTTCGTTCAGCGATCCGACCGTTCCCCTTTCCAAAACAGATTCTCCTTATTTTTCACATCCGACAGCTTTTCTTCGTGAGGAAATCGACCTTGAAATATTCTGCGATACTCCGGGAGCAGTTATATATTATACTACTGACAGAACTGTTCCTTCAAAAACCAATCCGTCATCTTTGATTTATGACGGTAATCCGATTCATATATCACAAACAACAGTCATAACCGCAGTTGCATATTGCGAAGGCAGATACCGTTCGTCGGTAACAAGCTTTGCATCTATCGTTGTCCCCGTACTTTCCGAAGATTATTTTGAAATCGATTCGACAGGAACAATAACATCCTTCAGCGGTACCAAGACAAGTTTTACCGTTCCTGAAACCATCAACGGAATAACCGTTATCGCAATAGGCGAAGCTGTCTTTAAAGGCACAAAGGTTACTGAGGTATTTCTTCCCGATTCGGTTGTAACAATCGGAAAAAGTGCTTTTGAAGAATGCACCTCTTTAAAAACGGTTTTAGCAAAAAACGCCACCCTTGTTGGTGAAAAAGCTTTTTATAACTGTTCCCGTCTTAAAAATATTTATATCAACAAACTTGTTACAATAGGAAAGTATGCTTTTTATAATGTATGCAGTGTTCACTATGATTTAACAGGAACAACTTTTTCATTAAATCTTGATAACACAACTACAATTATGGAAGGTGCATTCCAATATTCCGCAATTTCGGATATTTCGCTTGTTAATGCCCGACAGATTGCAAAAAACGCCTTCCTTGAATGCCCTGCACTTGTCAGTGTTCATATTCAGAAGCTTTTAAACATTGCAAATGAAGTTTTCAAAAACTGCACTTCACTCAGGCATGTTGAGATTTACGGACTTTCAGTCGTTGCCGTCGGCACCTTCAGCGGATGTACCGATTTAAAAGAAGTCAACATTCCCGACGCAACCATTATTTATGCAAGAGCTTTTGAAAAATGCACGGCACTTGAAGAAATTACTCTCAAATCAGCAGAAACAGTTTATTCAGCCGCATTCACGGGATGTAACGCATTAAGAACAATAATCGTTCCCTCGATGACAGGATTTGAATCTGCTGTTTACAGTGCAAATACAACCACTTTTCCAAAATTCTCAACAGCCCTGCAGGCATTCATTGCTCCGTCACTCGCAAAAACATCTGCATATATGTTTGGCAGTGCTCCCAATATTCTCGCTGTATCATTCAGAAATCTGCCCACCGTAGCAGACTATACTTTTTCAGGCTGTAAAAACATTATGTATCTCAACATTCAGTCTGTAACCGAGCTTTCGGAGCTTGCGCTCAGCGGAGCTGAAATTGATTTTATTGATGCAAGAAATCTGCAAAATGCCGAAGGAATGCCCGATAACAGCGGCATTATGCTTTCAAGTAAATTTAACGAAGCATTATCCGATGCAAAAAATCTTACGGTCTACGGTACCCCAGGCAGCAATGCTGAAATTTTTGCAAATAAAAACTCATATAAATTCTTACCGATTCCGTATATCTATGAAAATTTACCGAAATATATCACCGAAGTCAGCGGTACGGTTACGGTAAGAGCCGCAGGCTTTGACCTTACCTATCAATGGTATTCAAATACTGTTGATTCAAATGAGGGCGGCACACCTATTGAAGGAGCCACATCCGAAACATATACTTTCTCAAAAAATGATACGGAATACTATTATTATTGTATCGTTACTCAAAATGATTTCGGAATTATAACCGAATACAAAACAGACACAGTTATCAAAGACCCGAAATCAGCAAATTTCAGCTATTATAATCTTGCTGTTGATGAAGCAAGAAAGCTTAACCCTCTCAGCTATTCAAATTACAGCATTCTTGAAGAAGCACTTTCGGTTGATGTTAGCGACAAACGCTCATGTGAACAAAAAATTGTTGATATCCAGACCGCTGCAATAAGAGCTGCAATTGCAAAACTCAAACCGATAAAAGTTACAAGTGCGGCAATTTCAGCATCAAAAACAACCTTAAAAATTCTTCAGGCTGAAAAACTCAGAGTCAGCGTAAATCCGATAAACTCTGTTTACAAAGAAATTGAATGGTCATCAGATAACACCCAAGCCTTCATTGTTTCAAAAACAGGTCGTGTAAGAAGTGTCGGCAGCGGAAGTGCAAACATTACTGCCAAAATAATAAATTATGACGGTACCTCTGTAACTGCCCGCATAAGATTAAGAAGCAAGCCTTCTTCCTTGCCTGAGCAAATGATCGCGGCAATATTCAGAATCATCTTCATATTAATTGATGAATATAATAAAATGTTATAAAAAAATAACCGCATCGGCATGATGCGGTTATTTTTTATCCGTATACTCTTTTACTGTATTCAGCGTATTCTCCGCTTTTGATTTCATTGGTCCATGCGGTATTATCAAGATACCATTGAATGGTTTTTTTCATTCCGTCATCAAAAGCTGTTTCAGGGAACCAGCCGAGTTCATCCGAAATTTTGGTAGGATCTATGGCATATCTGAGATCATGCCCTGCACGGTCTTTTACATAGGTTATAAGCTCATCGGATTTACCAAGCTGTGAAAGAATTGTTTTAACAACATCTATATTTCTTCTTTCATTATGACCGCCGACATTATATACCTCTCCGACTTTTCCGTTATGAATAATCATATCAATAGCCTTGCAATGATCATCAACATAAAGCCAGTCACGCACATTGAGTCCCTGACCGTAAACGGGCAGACTTTGATTTTCCTGTGCCCTCACAATCATGAGAGGAATCAGCTTTTCGGGGAATTGATATGGTCCGTAATTATTGGAGCATCGTGAAACTGTGACGGGAAGACCGTAGGTTCTGTGAAAAGCAAGAGTAAGCAAATCAGCAGATGCTTTTGAAGCCGAATAAGGGCTTGAAGCGGTAAGAGGAAGGTCTTCTGTAAAGAAAAGATCGGGTCTGTCAAGCGGTAAATCTCCGTAAACTTCATCAGTTGAGACCTGATGAAAACGCTTGACTCCGTATTTTTTGCTTGCATCGAGCAAGCAAGCAGTACCCATAACATTTGTTTCAAGAAAAATGAACGGATTTTCAATAGAGCGGTCAACATGACTTTCAGCCGCAAAATTAACAACTATATCAAATTTTTCCTCTTCGAAAATCCTGTTAACAAGTTCTTTGTCTGCAATACTGCCTTTGATAAACTTGAAATTCGGATTTTCCGTTGCCTTATCAAGACTTCTGAGATTTCCTGCATATGTAAGAGCATCAAGACAAACAATTTTATAATCGGAATATTTATCAAGCATGTAATAAACAAAAT
>JAZOVN010000157.1:0-3193 GCA_045658725.1 Acutalibacteraceae bacterium | reverse complement strand
CTGAACGAAAACAACAAATCTTATTCCAGGTCCGTCAAGAGTACCGAGACTCTGAAAAGAGTGAATTCTACCGTTCATGATCACATTGCCTCGTGGAATGTTCGGCTGATTACTTCTCTCTGCTGTTCTCTTGAAAGCTTGTTGAAATTAACTGCATAACCTGAAACGCGGATTGTGAGATTGGGATATGCTTCGGGATCTTCATAAGCCTTCATAAGAGTTTCACGGTTAAGAACATTAATGTTGATATGGTGAGCTTTATTTGCAAAATAACCGTCAAGAATAGATACAAGATTTGTAATTCTTTCTTCGCTGTTTCTTCCGAGTGCTTCGGGAGTGATCGAGAAGGTGTTTGAAACACCGTCACGGCAGTCATCATAGCTGATTTTTGCAACGGAATTAAGAGAAGCGAGTGCACCGTTTTCTTCTCTGTTATGCATGGGATTGGCACCGGGAGCAAAAGGAGCAGAAGCCTTTCTTCCGTCGGGTGTTGCACCTGTGTTTTTACCGTACATAACATTTGATGTAATGGTAAGAACAGAAAGGGTGTGCTCTGCATTTCTGTATGCAGGAGTTTTGCGAAGCTCGGTTATCATGCGATGAGCCATATCTTTTGCAATAAGGTCAACTCTGTCATCATCGTTTCCGTATTTGGGAAAATCACCCGTAGTTTCGAAATCGGTAATAAATCCGTTGCCGTTTTTGATGGGTTTGACATCAGCGAATTTAATGGCACTGAGCGAGTCGGCAACAACAGAAAGACCTGCAATACCGAATGCCATGAATCTTCCTACATTTGTGTCATGAAGAGCCATCTGAGTTTTTTCATAAGCATATTTATCATGCATGTAATGGATGATATTCATTGTGTTAACATAAAGATTACTCATCCAGCTGATATATATTTCAAATCGCTTCATAACTTCTTCGTAATCGAGTTTGTCGCCATCCATAACAGGCATCTGAGGTCCGATATGAATTCCGCTTGTGGTATCAAAACCGCCGTTGATGGCAATAAGAAGAAGCTTTGCAAGGTTGCAGCGTGCACCGAAGAACTGCATCTGCTTTCCGACCTTCATTGCAGAAACACAGCAGGCAATAGCATAATCATCGCCGTAAATGGGACGCATTATATCGTCGTTTTCATACTGTATTGAATCGGTATCAGCAGAAACCTTAGCGCAGAATTTTTTGAAGTCCTCAGGAAGCGAAGTTGACCAGAGAACGGTAAGATTAGGTTCGGGAGATGAACCGAGAGTATAAAGTGTGTTAAGTACACGGAAGCTGCTCTTTGTTACAAGAGTTCTGCCGTCTTCACCCATACCGCCGACAGCTTCTGTAATCCACATGGGATCTCCGCCGAAAAGCTCGTTATATTCGGGTGTGCGGAGATGACGGGCAACTCTGAGCTTCATAACGAAATCATCAAAGAGCTCCTGAGCACCTTCTTCGGTAAGAATACCGTTTGCGATATCTCTTTCAATATAAATATCAAAAAATGTGCTGACTCTGCCGAGTGACATTGCGGCGCCGTTCTGGTCTTTAATAGCAGCAAGATATGCAAAATAAGTCCACTGGATAGCTTCTCTTGCATTTCCTGCAGGCTGACTGATATCAAAGCCGTACATAGCAGCCATTTCTTTCATGTAGCCAAGAAATGCAATCTGCTGAAAAAGTTCTTCATCAAGACGGATCATTTCAGTGTTGAAAATTCCGTTTTCAAGTTCCTTTTTATCCTTTTTCTTTTCTTCAATAAGTCTGTCAACACCGTAAAGTGCAACTCTGCGGTAGTCGCCGATGATTCTGCCTCTGCCGTAAGCATCGGGAAGACCGGTTATAACGTGGCATTTTCTTGCCTGACGCATTTCATCTGTATAAGCACGGAAAACACCGTCATTATGTGTTGTTCTGAATTTGAATTCTTCTTCAACCTTGCGGCCGAGTTTATAGCCGTAAGCTTCACAAGCCTGACGGACCATTCTCATTCCGCCAAAGGGGTTAACACCTCTTTTAAGAGGGCGGTTTGTCTGAATTCCGACGATAATTTCGTTTTCTTTGTCAATGTAGCCCGGTGAATAGCTTGTGAGTGAGGAAACAGTTGCAGTATCAATATCAAGAACTCCGCCAAACTGACGCTCAAGAGCAAAAAGTGACTGAAGTTTTTTGTTGAGTCCTTCGGTGCGTTCTGTAGCTTTTGCAAGAAATTCATCATTGCCGCAGTATTCTTTATAATTGGTCTGAATAAAGTTGCGGACATTGATTTCATCCTGCCATACACCTGAATTAAATCCGTTCCAGTTGTTGTGTTTCATTGCATTATTCCTCCTTGTTTTACTGATTTACCTTTATATAAACAAAAAAGGGCAAATCAGCCTTATAAAATAAAACTGAATCGCCCAGACGGTCGGCAGTATAGCATTCGCATTCCCTTGCGGTAACCCGCATAATCCGTCAGTCATGCAAATGATTTTCTTTGGAGTTTTATTATACAATATCTTATTGTTTTTGTCAAATTTAATACTATATAAAGTAAAAGTTTTAATTTTATGCTGTTATGTGCAGATTGTATAATTGACCTGATAATTATAATATTGTATAATCGGAGCGAGGTGAAAATAATGAATAACAGAGAATGGTTCAAAAAAGCTGAATACGGAATGATGGCACATTGGGGCTTATATTCTCTTTTAGCGGGAGAATGGAAGGGAAGAAGAGTTCTTGATTATGCAGAATGGATTCAAAGCAATATGCCGATTCCAAATTCAGAATATTCAAAACTTGCTGACATTTTTAACCCGATATATTTCAATGCAGATGAATGGATAAAGCTTGCAAAAGACTGCGGAATGGAATATTTTGTTTTTACTTCAAAGCATCACGACGGTTTTGCAATGTTCAGATCTGAAGCTGATAAATTCAATATTGTTGATGCAACTCCGTTTGGCAGAGATGTTGTTGCCGAACTCGGAGAAGCGTGCTACAAATACGGTCTGAAATTCGGTTTGTATTATTCGCAGGAACTTGACTGGCATCATCCGCATGGCGGCGGATACGATAATTTTGCGGGTTGTTCAGGCACTTCATGGGATAACAACTGGGATTTCCCTGACAGAAGCAAAAAAGATTTTTCAATTTGTTTTGAAGAAAAAATCAAACCGCAGGTCAAGGAAATTCTCACGGGCTACGGCGACCT
>JAZOVN010000156.1:0-3892 GCA_045658725.1 Acutalibacteraceae bacterium | reverse complement strand
GTTGCATATTACTGCAAAACACCCGTGCTTATCTGCCCCACATTCGCTTCGACCGATGCTCCCTGCAGCGCTCTTCCCGTTATTTATCCCGACGACGGCGTTTTTGAAGAATATCTTTTCCTTCCCGCAAACCCCAACATGGTTCTCATGGATACAGATATCATTGCCGCTTCACCCGCAAGACTTACAGTTTCAGGTATGGGCGACGCACTTGCAACATATTTTGAAGCAAGAGCGGTTATGGCAAAGGATGCAGGCACATGTGCAGGCGGCAAGGTTACTTGTGCTGCTATGGCTCTTGCAAAGCTCTGCTTTGATACACTTATGGATGAAGGCGTAAAGGCAAAGATTGCTCTTGAAGCAGGTGCATGCACAGAGGCTGTTGAAAAGGTTATCGAAGCAAACACACTTCTCAGCGGTATCGGTTTTGAAAGCGGCGGTCTTGCAGGTGCACACGCTATCCACAACGGTCTTACCGTGCTTCCCGAATGCCACCATATGTATCACGGCGAAAAGGTTGCTTTCGGCACACTCACACAGCTTGTTCTTGAAAATGTTGACGGCGATGAGCTTGAAAGAATCATCAGCTTCTGCATCGAACTCGGCTTGCCCGTAACCTTCAAAGAGCTTGGTATCACAGAGGTTACAGACGAAAAACTCATGGCAGTTGCAACAGCAGCTTGCGCAGAAGGCGACACCCTTCACAATATGCCCTTCGAAGTAACTCCCGAAAAGGTTTGCGCGGCTCTCAAGGCAGCGGATGCTTACGGCAGATATTTCCTCGGCGAATAATCAGGAAGAATGAAAAAACAGAATCAACTTGTCAATCTTGCTCTTTCGGCAATGTTTCTTGCCCTCGCATTCGTCATGCCGTTTCTGACGGGTCAGATTCAGCAGATAGGGAATATGCTTTGTCCGATGCATATTCCCGTTATTCTCTGCGGCTTCGTTTGCGGAGGACCGTGGGGACTTGCAGTCGGATTTATCGCACCTCTTCTGCGTTCTTTTGCGTTGGGGATGCCTCCGATGTATCCCACGGCATTTGCAATGGCGTTTGAACTTGCGGCTTACGGGTTTTTAAGCGGTATTCTTTACCGTGCTTTTCCGAGAAAGAAGATTTACATATATTTTTCGCTTGTCATCTCCATGGCGGTCGGCAGACTTGTGTGGGGAGCGGTGCAGTTTGCCTGCATGGGATTTGATGCTTCTCAATTCGGATTTGCTGCCTTCTGGGCAGGTGCCGTTGCAAACGCATTGCCGGGAATCATTCTTCAGCTTGTGCTCGTGCCCGTTGCGGTTATGCTTCTGGAAAAAGTGAAGATAATCAATAAAAGGCTTTGATTTCAGAAAAAGCGAAGGATGAATAATTTTTTTGCTTTGAAAAGGAGAAAATCATGAAAGTTATTTACACAAAAAACGCTCCCGATGCAATCGGACCTTATTCGCAGGCGATTGTTGCAGGCGGACTTGTTTTTACTTCGGGTCAGATACCCATCAATCCCGCAAGCGGTGCAGTTGAAGCACAGACGGTAACAGAGCAGACCGAGCAGGTCTGCAAAAACATAAAAGCCGTGCTTGAAGAGGCAGGCAGCAGCCTTGAAAAGGTTGTCAAGACAGTTTGTTTCCTCAGCGATATGGGTAATTTCGCCGCATTCAACGAAGTTTATGCAAAATATTTTACGGGCAAGCCCGCACGCTCATGCGTAGCCGTGAAGGAGCTTCCGAAAAATGTTCTTGTTGAAATCGATACCGTTGCGGAAATATAAATTTTTCAGAACTGTAAAAAAATCCGGGATTCGCAAAAAAAGCGGATTCCGGATAATTTTTTGCTGCGAAGCTTGTAATTTAAAAAGCTTTTTCTTTTTAGAAAAAATGCACAAAAACTGTTTACTAACCGATATAAAAGTGTTACTATATAATAAATATAATATTTTATATCGGAAAGAGGTTTTATTTATGAAAAAATTGATTATGTCGGCGGTTTCGTTTGTGCTGATCATGTGTCTTCTGATGCCGAATGTTTTTGCATCGGCAGATACTCAGACAAGCTATGATTCCGTTGTTGATTATGTTGCGGAGTCTCAGTCGGATGATGCGGATTCAAAAATCGCATTCGGCAGATTCATCAACGGTCTGAGCAATTTTGTTATCAACGATTTGCTCGGAACGGTGCTCAAGCTCATTCTTCCCGATTCTGCCGCTGTTGCGGATTATGAAAAATTCAATATTGACGAATATGATAATTTCTATGAGGGTACGGCTGATTTCATTGATGAGCCTCAGGGCGAAAAGGTCTGGAGCCTCGGCTACGGCAAGGCTTCCGTTCTCCCCGATGATTTCGGTGAAAAGAAATATGCAAAGGGTGCTTACATTCCCTATATTTTCGGCAACGAAATGTATACCGATGAAGACGGCAACAAGGAAGATCTCATGGTAAGAGCAGTTGTCATGAATGACGGCTCGGGCAGAGGCAATGTTGTGTTTATCGCACTTGATGCAATGGGCTTTGCCAATGCCGATGTGAGAACGGTCCGTGAAGCTCTTAAGGATATTGCAAAAGAACACAATATCGTCAGCATCAACATATCCTGCACCCATATTCATACGGGCATTGACTCGCAGGGTGTGTGGACAGATCCCATCGGCTGTATCATCAACAATTCCTTCAGCAAAATCACACGCAAGGTAAGATACGGCGTTGAGCGTTCGTTCATCGAAGCAGTTTCGGAAGGCTCAAAGAAGGCTGTTGAGGATGCACTTGCAGATATGACAGACGGCAAGCTTTATTATTCAGAGCTTAACGGTGAGGATTATGTTTATGACAGAACAGCTCCCATTTCGCTCAATCCCAACATCTATAAGCTTGAATTTGTTCCTTCGGATGCTGGCAAAACTCCCACAATCATTGCAACCTTCGGCTGTCACCCCGAATCCGCAAGCTATGACTGGGCAAAGGCAGACCCCGAAAAAACTCTTTCTTTTGATAAAAAATTCTCGCCCGACTTCATCTGGAGTGCAGAAATGATTATGAATGATGCGGGCTATAATTTCATCTTCCTTCAGGGCAATGTTTCAACCGTAACCTCCGCAAGATACAATACGGGTGACGGTGTTGACGAATTCCCCGGCAACGCACACTA
The DNA here is from genome assembly GCA_045658725.1 of Acutalibacteraceae bacterium. GTDB lineage: Bacteria > Bacillota > Clostridia > Oscillospirales > Acutalibacteraceae > CAG-177. The sequence goes on along the minus strand of JAZOVN010000156.1, from coordinate 752 downwards.
CACATCCGTGCGTTACGGCTATGAAATTGCATACCTCCTTCTCGGCATGAATATGACTGAAACCGAAAGAATAAAGCTTAACGAAGAAACAGGCGACAGACTTGAAATTGCAAAATACAACGGTCAGGAAAAATACACCGTATGGTATGAAGGTCTTGAAACCGTTACCGCAAAAGAAGTGAAGCCCGTTCTTAATATAAAGCACAAGCAGTTCACCGTTCAGATTGATAATAATGTTATCGTTCTTCTCGGCAAAACATCCGTTGCGGATAACTTTGTGCTCAAGGATAATTTCGGCAGATACTATACCGTTTCCGAAGTCGGCTATCTTGAAATCGGCGATGAGATGAAGGTTTACATGAGCCCCGGCGAAACCTTCGGTGAGCTTGTTTACGGCGGAAAGGGAGCAGAAGGCTTTGAGCTTGCTCCCGTAAGAGAATACACGGGTGAAAACATTATTGTTATGGACCTTATGAACGATGCGGCAGGCTATGTTGCAAACCCCGCAAACTACTGCCTTGCAGGTATTCAGTATAACGAAAACAGCGGTGAATACGACAGCGACACATGGTGCCTTATTTCCTACGGCAAGGGTGCTGCACCCGCATTCATCGGAAACTTCTATGAAATTTATGACAGAGCAAGAAAAAATTATGGAAAAGAGAAAAATAAAAATATATACCCCCGCCAATGCAGATCTTGACACTTCGTGCCTGTGGACATTCGAAAAATCAGTTGACGATTATATTCCC
>JAZOVN010000155.1:0-1290 GCA_045658725.1 Acutalibacteraceae bacterium | reverse complement strand
AAAAGAACAATATTAAAAAGCTGAGCATATTTGCCGCAATATCGGTTCTTGTTTATATAATCGGTTCAGGAATTTTTGTGGCTGTTTTTCAGGGACTGTTTTCGTTTCTGTCGGAGCTTAAAGGCTTTGATTATTCCGTTTTTCAGTCAAAATGGAATTCGGCAGAGTTTCAGTATCTGTTTGAAGTGCTTTATTCCGTACTGATTGTAGGCGGACCTTTCTTCCTGCTCGGTTTCCTGTTCAGAAAAAAGGGTGTTGTTGCTGATATTCCGCTTAATAAACCGCAGAATCTGAAAAATCTCCCGTTGATTATTCTCGGAGGTTTCGGTCTTTGCCTTGCCGGTAATATCATTACATCATATATAAATGTTATTTTTTCGGCAATCAGCGGAATTGAACTCAAAATGCCTGAAATGCCTGACACGCCTCATAATGCAGGCGGAATATTCCTCTTTTATCTCAGCACGGCAGTTGTGCCCGCTCTCATAGAAGAAATGGCTTTAAGAGGCATTATCATGCAGCCGCTCAGACGTTACGGAGACCTTTTTGCAATCATTGCTTCAGCGGCGGTTTTCGGACTTATGCATTGTAACCTTATGCAGATTCCTTTTGCATTTATGGCAGGTATGGTTATCGGATTTGCCGTTATAGTGACAGAATCTGTGTGGACAGGTGTCATTATCCATTTTCTTAATAATGCTTTTACCGTTACCGTTACAATTATTGAGGATTTTTACGGTCTTGAATCGCTACAGTATAAAGCAGTCAATATTGTTTTTTATGCGTTTATAATAACAGGATGCTTATCTGCATTCCTTTTTCTGCGATATAAAAACAAAAAAACTTTGTATAAATCACCGCTTGTGAATTCGGGAAACGGCTTTTTCGGAAATATTCCGCAGTTTTCTGCAAAAATTTCAAACGGTACACTTTTAAAAGCCTATTTCATAACACTCCCGATGATAGTTGCATTCGGGGCTGTTGTTTATGAAACAATTATGGCTGTAATCTTATTACAATAATCTGAGGTGTTTAAAATGAGTAAATATGTTATCGGTGTTGACTACGGCACCCTTTCGGGCAGAGCTGTTATTGCAGATGCAAAAACAGGCGAAGAAAAGGCAAGTGCTGTTTATGAATATCCCCATGCCGTAATGGATGAAACATTACCCGACGGCACAAAGCTCGGTACAGACTGGGCTTTACAGCATCCGCAGGACTATCTTGATGTTCTTGCAAATACAATTCCCGCTGTTCTTAAAGAAAGCGGAATCAGTGCAGATGATGTTA
>JAZOVN010000154.1:0-1640 GCA_045658725.1 Acutalibacteraceae bacterium | reverse complement strand
ACCGTATTCCTTCAGCTTTTCACAGGCAGACAATGCATATTCTTTTTTATGACCTTTATGAACAAGCTTATTAATCATTTCCCGTTCGCTCTGATCATGATATGAAAGAAGTCTTAAACCCGCCAGAAATGCACAACGAGAGCCGACGGCTTCATAAAAAGCCGTCAACTCTTCATCATCAACTATTTCTTTCAGCGAATAATATGGACTGCTGTACCAATATTCGGCATCAACAGTAAATGAATATTCACCGTCACATAAAATATGTATCTTATTCTGTTTTCCGATATTTACGCTGATTTTCATATATTATTCGTCATCATCGACAACAATATCAAGCTTCGCTCTTGCGCTTGCCTTTGTTGTGGGTTCCGGAGCGGGAACGGGAGGCATTTCGGGTCTGGGGCGTCTTGTCACCTTACTTTTTTCTGCAGCTTCTTTCATAGCCGCAACAACTTTCGCCTCGATTTCATCAGCAAGTTCAGGATTGCTGATGAATAATTCCTTAACATTATCTCTGCCCTGACCGAGACGCATATCTCCGTAAGAGAACCATGCACCGCTTTTCTGAATAACATTGAATTTAACGCCGAGGTCAACCATTTCGCCCTCTTTGGAAATTCCTCTGCCGTACATTATATCGAATTCAGCCTCTTTGAACGGAGGAGCAACCTTGTTTTTAACAATCTTGCATCTTGTTCTGTTACCGACAATTTCACTGCCTGCACCCTTGAGAGATTCAACACGGCGAACATCAATTCTCATTGTTGCATAGAATTTAAGAGCACGGCCACCTGTTGTTACTTCGGGATTACCGTACATAACACCGACTTTTTCACGAAGCTGATTGATAAAAATAATGATTGTGTTGGATTTTGCAACAGCACCCGCAATTTTTCTGAGAGCCTGTGACATAAGTCTTGCATGAGCGCCGACATGAGAATCGCCCATTTCACCTTCAATTTCCGAACGGGGAACAAGAGCGGCAACGGAGTCAATAACAACAACATCGAGTGCACCTGAACGGACAAGTGCTTCTGCGATTTCGAGTGCCTGTTCACCGTTATCGGGCTGAGACACAAGAAGTGCATCAACATCAACGCCGAGATTTGCAGCATAACCGGGGTCAAGAGCATGCTCAGCATCGATGAAAGCCGCTTCACCGCCGTTTTTCTGTGCCTGAGCAACAACAGAAAGAGCAAGCGTCGTTTTACCCGATGATTCGGGACCGTATATTTCAATAATTCTGCCCTTGGGAAGACCGCCGATACCCGATGCATTATCAAGTGTGATTGAGCCAGTTGAAATTGCCTCAATGCTCATACCGTTGTTTTCACCGAGTCTCATAATAGTTCCTTTGCCGTATGCCTTTTCAATCTGGGCAAGGGCTGTTTCAAGAGCTTTTTTCTTATCTGCCATTTCTGAACCTCCAAAACGCATTTATCAAACAAATGTTCTATAGGTATTGTATAACATTATTCCGAAAAAAGCAAGAGTTATTTCAAAAAATATTAAAATTTTTAATTAGTTAAGAAAATTATAAAAAAATGCTTGCATTTTCTGCAAAAGTCTGTTAATATATCATCTGTTAATGAGTAAAAAGGAGGTGTGACACATGGCTAAATGCGAATACTGCGGTA
>JAZOVN010000153.1:0-4119 GCA_045658725.1 Acutalibacteraceae bacterium | reverse complement strand
GGTCGCCGTGTCCGTTATAAACCTCAACACCGTCAAGAAGCGACTGATCAATAACAGTCATGTTGCATCTGAAGGGATGTGCCTGAAAGAGAATAAGACCGTTTTTCTCAACAACAGGTCTGAAATCTTCAAGGGTTTTATAGTGTGCAAGATCGTCAGAAAATATAAAATCTTCGTCGAAGCCGTAAAGCAGATAGTCATTGTCATTTTCAAGAAAACGGATTTCCATTCCCTGAATAACATGAAAATTTTCATCTTCAAAGGCTTTTGCTGCTCTGTAACCTTCAAGATATTTTTCTGCCTGCTCCCTGTATGTTTCACCGTGTTTACCGAACTGACTTGCATGAACATGGTCGGTAATAATTATTCCGTCATAGCCGAGTTTCTTATATCTCTCAACAATATCGGCAGCACTCACTCTGCTGCAGGAACTTGACTCCATTGTGTGAACATGAGTATCAAAAAGATATTTTTTCATTTTACCATCCTCCTGTTGAAACTTTATTATATACCTCGCTTCACAGATATTCAATAGAAAAGTTTGAAAATTCTTACTCAAAACGACAAAATTTATTGACAGACGGGGGTTATAATCAAACCGTGATACGGGGTGATCAGAATGAAAACGGTGGTTTACGCAGATACTCTTATAATTATCAATTTTATCGTGAATTATTTACTTTTACGGGCTTGTACCTCAATAACGGGGCACAGCTTCAAAACTCCCAGACTGCTTGCTTCGGCGGCAGTCGGCGGTTTTTTCTCCCTCATGATTTTCATTGATAACATACCGCTTTCCGCTAACATAATAATAAAGATTACAGTTCTTCTTCTCACGGTATTCATTGCATTCGGTGCTAAAAGCCTGAAAGCATTTCTGAAAAACTGTGCCGCTTTTTTTCTTGTCAATTTCGGATTTGCTGGAATAATGCTTGCAATATGCACAACCCTTATGCCCGATTCCGCAATATACAAAAACGGTATTGTTTATTTCGATATCAGCATTTTCACTTTAACTGTAAGTGCGATTATCTGCTATGTTGTTTTAAGCATAATTTCGCGTTTTGTAAAAAGCAAGACTCCGTGTAAAAGCATATATTCAATCAGAATTCACTACTGCGGAAAATCCGTGGAATGCAAAGCTGTTTTTGACTCGGGCAACACGCTTTGGGACTGTTTTTCAGGGAAACCTGTCATCATTGCAGAAAAATATTTAACAGACAATATATGTGATGATGACATTACAGCCATGAAAAATTTCAGGCTTATCCCATTTTCAACAATCAAAGATTCGGGTGCTCTCCCCTCTTTTCTTTCTGACAAGACAGAAATCTGCATTGAAGGAAAATGGTATGAAAGCAAAGAAATTTATATTGCTGTCACAAACAAAAAAATCGTTTCGGGAGAATACTCCGCTCTTTTCGGTATGCCTTTTCTCGAAACTGTTGAAAACAGTATAAAAGGAGGAATTATGACGGTATGATAAAAAATTTACTCAAAAAACTGTTTTACAAACTCCGTTCAAAGATGTTTGAAATAGAGGTTGATTACATAAACGGACCCGAAACACTTCCTGCGCCTCTGACAAACGAAAAAGAACTTGAATGCCTGAAAAAGCTTGAAGAGGGAGATAAAAATGCACGGGAAGAACTCATTGTCCACAACCTCCGTCTTGTTGTTTACATTGCAAAGAAGTTTGAAAATACAGGCATTCCCATAGAAGACCTTATTTCTATCGGTACTCTCGGTCTTATAAAGGCGGTCAACACTTTCCGCATCGCAAAAAATATCAAGCTTGCAACATACGCTTCAAGATGCATTGAAAACGAAATACTGATGTATCTCAGAAAAACAAATCCGATGAAAGCAGAGGTTTCTTATTACGAACCGCTGAACACCGATTGGGACGGAAACGAGCTTCTTATTTCCGATGTGCTCGGAAGTGAACCTGACGATATTTACAGAGATGTTGAAGCCGAGGATGAGCGTAACAGATTATATAAAGCCGTAAATTCGCTGAACAAAAGAGAACGCATGATAATGACCATGCGTTTCGGTATCGGTGGAGGCAGAGAATATACGCAGAAAGAAGTTGCTGATGCTTTGGGAATATCTCAAAGCTACATTTCAAGACTTGAAAAGAGAATCATAGAAAAAATCAAAAAGGAAATACGGTGAATCAGATTTTATTTTCGTTTCCGTCAATTATACGGATAATATTCGGAACATGCTTCACGGCTATCATAACCGCACACGCCGCCGCATACGCAAAAAACAGTTCTTTGCTTCCGCTATTAAGAAAATATGCAAGAACAGGATAAAGAACGGCACAAACTGCAGAAGCAAGAGAAACAGTTCTGCTCAGTGCAAGAACAACAGCAAAAACAGCAAATAAAATCAAAGCAGTCAAAGGCATTATTCCGAGTGCCGCACCTGCCGCGGTTGCAACTCCCTTTCCGCCTCTGAATTTAAAAAACAGCGGAAATGTATGACCGAGCTGAGCAAAAAATCCGGCAAAGAAAACGCATTCCTGAGGTGCGTTGAAGAATAAAAAAAGACATTTTGCCGCTGCAACTGCAATAAGTCCTTTTGAAAAATCAAGGAAGAAAACAGCGGCACCCGTTTTTTTTCCGAAGGTTCTCATAACATTTGTTGCTCCCGCATTACCGCTTCCGCAATCTCTTATATCGGCATCAAAGAATTTTTTTGAAATGATAACAGCAAAGTTAACACTGCCGAAAAGGTAAGCGAAAATTGAAATTGCAATTAAATAAATCATAATATCACCCACGGATATTATAACCAGACAAAAAACAGCAACTCACACGAGCTGCTGTTTTTTTCGTTAAATAAATTCAATTAAAAAAGTGAAGCAAAAATGCCTGAGAATTCACTGAGAGCGAGAAGTAACTTTGCCAGACCTTCAGTAATCATTGCACCGATTGCAACAATACCTGTTTCTTTTGCAAACTCTTCATTCTCAAGAGCAAAACCGTTGATTGTAACAGATTCACTTTCGAAATTCCATGTATCGGATTCCTTAACAGTAATCATACGCATGCCTCTTGTCATTTCCTTACCGTAGGAATTGAAGGTTGCACCTGCAGTGTTGATAATTTTGATTCCGTCAAGCTCGGTTTCAAAGTTGTTGATATGGTCGTGACCTGAGAAGATACCGAGGATATCGCCTCTCTCAACCATTGCATCAAACTGACCGTAGTTATAGTAACCGGGGCAAGGGAATTCAAGAAGGAAACCTGTGAAGTTATTTGTTTTGGGAAGGAATGAATATGTTTTGCCGTTGAATGTGCGGGTAAGCTCACCAAGCTCTACGGGTGATTCAAAGAAAAGAGCATCGTAAACATCGCCGACGATGATATGCTGGAATGCAAGACCGGGAATCTTTTTGCCTTCCTGAGCTTCAACAGCCTTACTTGTTTCTTTATACCATTCGATCTGATCAGGATTTACGCAATCATATTCATTGGCACCATTCACTTCAACATAATGATTTGAGTCAAACATATAAAGCATAAACTCTGCTTTACCGCTCTTTGAACCGAGAACGGGAAGGGCATGGGTAGCAGTACCTGTGAGTTCGGGAACAGCATCATATGCAAGACAGTATTCGCCGCCATGCTTCTGATATAATTTCAGAAGCTCATCATTCGGCAAGCGTTTTTCATGGTCGTGGTTACCGAAAACAAGAGTGAAATAGGTTTTGTTAACAACAAAAATATTAACAAGTTCAGCAATTGCTGCTTCAACATCCTTTTTTGCAGGAACAACAATATCGCCGCCGAGAACAACAACATCGGGCTGATATACCTTGAGAGAAGCATCAATAAATGCAAGCATTTTTGTGTCTGCGGGATAACCGTCCTGACAGTCAGTGAGATGCATGATTTTGAACTCACCGTTTTCGTCAAACTTAAGGGGTGACTGTGCTTCTGCGGCACTTACAGAAAAGCATGCTCCGATTATGAGCATGAGAGCAAGCACAGCAGAAATGATTCTTTTTTTCATGTGGATTTCCTCCGTTCAAAGTTAAATTTCGCTCCTTATTTTACTATTTTTCATTAATAAAGTCAATAACAAGTGGTAATTTATAATATTTTT
>JAZOVN010000152.1:0-15617 GCA_045658725.1 Acutalibacteraceae bacterium | reverse complement strand
ATAATTATAGTGGGTGATTATTTGAAAATTTTAAAGTCTGTTTTATTTTACTTCTGGCAGTTCACATACGGTATTCTTCAGAATATCATGGGTCTTGTCATGCTTGCAGTTTACAAATCAAAGGGTGCACAGAGCGAATGGTATCATAATGCACTTATAACCTATATTGATAAAAAGAATTTCGGCGGTGTTTCGCTCGGAATGTTTATTTTCATCAACAAAAACCGTGACGGCGACAGACTCCACGACACAAAAATCCACGAATACGGACACACCGTTCAGACCATGATTCTCGGTCCTCTTTTTCTTTTTATCATTGCGATTCCTTCGGTAGTCTGGTGCAACCTTCCTTATTTTGTCAAGCTCAGAAAAGAAAAGAATGTTTCATATTACCGTGCATATTGCGAGGGATGGTCAAATGTCTGCGGTGCATATGCAACAAAAGAAAGATTTCTCACAACCGAGCTTCTTGAAAGAGGAAGATACGGCAGTCCCATGTATCCCAACAGAAACAAAAGAAAAGATATCAAAGGCAGAAGGAGAAACAAATGATGACTAAGAAATATCTCAAAACAAGCGAAATTGCTTCGTTTGCAACATCTGCATTCGGCAGAAGTATGATATATACCCTTATGTCAACATATCTGCTTATTTTCTATACCGATGCTGCAGGCATTCAGGCAACGCACGCAGGCTGGATTATTTTCGGTGCAAGAATTTTTGATGCTGCAAATGACCCCGTAATGGGCATGATTGCTGACCGCACAAAAACGAAGTTCGGCAAACTCCGCCCCTATCTTCTTTTCTCACCCTTCCTCATTATGGCTTCAACCATAGCACTTTTCACCGTTCCCGGCTTTGAAAGCTACGGGGCAAAGGTTGCCTATGCCGCTGTTACATATGTTCTCTGGGGTATCTGTTTCACAATTCAGGATGTTCCCTTCTGGGGATTGAGTGCGGTTGTTACTCCTCTTGAAAACGAACGAAACAAGTTCCTTTCAATTGCAAGAATCGGCAGCACAATCGGCGGAATTCTTCCCACGGTTCTCGTTCCCGTTCTCCGCACCTCTTCTCTCGGCATCACAAAGGGTTATTTTGTAGGTGGACTTATTTTCGGCGTTGTCGGTTCAATGATTTCTCTTCTCGCTTTCTTCGGAACAAAAGAGAAGGTTGAACAGCCTCCCAAGGATAAGGTTTCCGTTAAAGAGGTTATCTCTGCTTACACCAAAAACAAGCCCTTGCTTCTTCTCATTGCCGCAAGTGTTCTCGGTTCTGCAATGCTTATGGCACAGACCTCGGGTTCATATATTGCTACATATCTTATCCAGGATTCGGGTATCGTTCCTCACGGCTCGGTGCAGGTTGTTATGACTGTTGCAATCGGTGCGGGTATGATGATAGCAATGGTGCTCATGCCCGTGCTCCGCAAAAAGCTTTCGTTAAAGCAGATTTATATCGGCTCGGCTCTTTTCGGAGCTGTTATGCATGTTGTGCTCTATTTCATGGGTTACAGCAATTTCTATGCACTTCTTGTTGTGCTTGCGGTTGTAGGTCTTCCCCTCGGTATTTTCAATGTTATAACCTATGCGATGGTAGGCGACAGCGTTGATTATCTTGAATGGAAAACAGGCAGACGCTCAGAAGGTATCTGCTTTGCTTCGCAGACATTTATCAGCAAGCTTACCGCTGGTATTTCAACTCTTATCACAAGCTTTGTGCTTGAGGCTTATAATTATGTTGAGCCCATCAAGTCAAAGAACGAATTCGGTGTTTCAATTGAGCTTGCTCAGGCACAGTCAGATGAAACTCTCAGAGGAATGTTCATAATGATTTCTCTTATCCCTGCAATCAGCCTTGTGCTTTGTGCAATTCCCATGTTCTTCAACGATTACACAGGCAAAAAGAAGGATAAGATTATCAAAGAGCTTAATGAACGCAGGGAGAATGCAAATGTCAATGGATAATGAATTCAATGCTTTTACCGACGGCGTAGAGCCCGGCGGACTTCGCAACAGAACACAGATAAAAATACTCATAACCTATATCGTAAGCAAGCTCAGTGATCCTATAAAAGACAGCATGATGATAGAAGCCCTTCAGCTTCACGGACTTGCAAACTATTTTGAAGTTATTCAGGCGGTTGATGAGCTTCTTGATAACGGCAATCTTTCAACAGCCGACGGATTTCTTTATCTCACACCGAAGGGTACTCTTTCTTTGGGCGAGCTTTCAAAGGAAATTCCCAAATCCGTTAAAGAAACGGCTCTTGCAGACGCAATCAATCTTCAGCTTCTCGAGAAAAGAGAAGGCGAAAACACCGTTGAAGTAAAAAAGACAGAAAACGGATATTATGTTACCTTCAGGGTTATCCATAAAGAAGAAACTCTTATGGAGCTTACCGTTTATGCCGCCGATTATGAGCAGGCAGAAACAATAAAGCATAATTTCCTTAAAAATCCCTCGCATGTCTATTCAACCGTTATAACATCCTTGTTCGTATAAAGGAGAAAATAAAATGCTTGAAAATCTCAAACAGAAAGTGTATGAAGCAAACCTTAAACTTGTTGAATATAAGCTTGTGCTTTTCACATGGGGAAATGTTTCTGAAATCGATAAGGAAACAGGACTTGTTGTTATCAAGCCTTCGGGTGTTGACTATGACAAAATGAAGCCCGAAGACATGGTTGTTATGAATCTCAACGGAGAAAAGGTTGAAGGCGAGCTTAACCCTTCATCGGATACTCCTACTCATCTTGAGCTTTACCGCAGATTCCCTGAAATCGGCGGCGTTGCACATACTCATTCAACTTTTGCTGTTTCATTTGCTCAGGCGGCAAGCGATATTCCCTGCTACGGCACAACCCATGCAGACTTTGCATTCGGTTCCGTACCCTGCACAAGAGACCTCACAAAAGAGGAAATCGAGGGTGAATATGAACTGAATACGGGTAAGGTTATTGCAGAATGCTTTGAAACAAGAAATATTGATTATAATGCCGTGCCTGCGGTGCTTGTCCGCTCTCACGGACCTTTCACATGGGGTAAAAATGGCTATGATGCCGCAAAGAATTCGGCAATTCTCGAAGAGGTTGCAAAGATGTCATATCTGAGCAGAACTCTTGATGCCGAACCCGCAAACGAACATATTCAGAAAAAGCATTATTTCAGAAAGCACGGTGCAGGTGCATATTACGGTCAAAAATAATTGTTGACACAAAAACAAATTGCGTTTACAATAAAAATATTATATAAAGAAAAGGTGTGAATCTTATGGCAAAATGTCCTAAGTGTAACCGTAAACTTCATATATGGGATATAAAGGCAGAGTGCCCCGGCTGCGGCGTTAATATTGCCAACTATGACTGGGAAAACAGACTTGAGCAGGATTCAATCGAAGCGGAAAAAGCTTTTGCAAAGCTTCACGAAACATTGAATAAATTCAAGTATTCATTTGTCGGCACAAAGCTCAGAATCGCAAGAATCCCCATCAGCGTGCTTCCTCTGTTTTCGCTTCTTCTTCCTTTCGGAACAATGGCGGTTTCAATTCCCTTCTGCGATGAAAAAATAACAATCAACGCAGTAACAATGGTGCTCAATCTCCTTAATTTCGACATCATGGGAATTTTCAAAGCACCTTCATCGGCAGTGATCGGCGATGCATCATTAAGATTCATGCTTTCAATTGTGTTCATTGTTGCGGCTGCTCTTTCGCTTCTCGTGAGCCTCGGATTTTTGATGCTCAATTTCAAAAAATTCAACAGCAAGGGTCTTTTCATGACAAATCTTGTTGCGAGCCTTTGCATGCTCGCAAGTGCATATTGCTTCCACGATTTTTCGGGCATGATTGAAGCAAGCACTCTTGCAGATGCGATTCAATGCGGACCTTCATGGGGAATTTTTGTCAGTGCCGCGATTTATCTTACATCATCAATAACAAATCTTATCGTTTCTCTTCAGCCCGTCAACCTTCCTTCAGCGGAGGAAAAGAACGAAAAAGCCGAAGAAAAAGAAACAGTAAATGCATAAAAAATTACCGACTGCAGTTCTGAACCGCAGTCGGTTTTTTTATCCGAACTTTATTCCGCTTAAACCCCTGATTTCTTTCATTGCTCTGCTTGTCTGTAATGCTCTTTCGCATACCGTAAGATAATACGGATCATCGGGATTTTTGATGAATTTCTCAAACGCCTGAGCTTCATAGCCCATGAGCCTTTCTTTTTCAACATCGCCGATGATTTCGGTTTCGTTTCCTTTATTGTCAATCAGCTTCATGTTTGTGAGCTTTGAGATTGATTCAATAACGATTGTGCCTTCATCGCCGAAAATCTGAGAGCCTAGTCTGTCCTGACCGAGCTTTGAATAAGTAAGATTAACAAGCTTGTCATCATAAAGAAACGCGGAGTTTCCGCTTCCGTCTGCACCGCTTTCCATAAAATGGGCGCAGGCGGTTATTTTTTTGGGCAGACCGAATAAATCAAGAGCAGGGTAAACGCAGTAAATACCTAAATCCATAAGGCAGCCCGTTGCAAGTGCGGGGTTGAAAATGTTGGGCAGACTGCCTGCAAGATAAGCGGGATATTTCGATGAAAGCTGTGAGAAATCGAAATGCACGCTCGTTATCCTGCCGATTTTTGCAAGTGCGTTTTTCAGTAAATCCCTTGCAGGGTTGAACATATACATTATCGCTTCAATATAAACAAGTCCGTTTTTCTTTGCAAGAGTCTGCAGTTCTTCAAGCTCTTCGGGTTCAACGGTTATCGGTTTTTCGCAGATAACATGCTTTCCGTTTTCAAGCATCAGCTTTGACTGCTCATAGTGAAGCTTGTTGGGGCTTGCGATATAGACGGCATCAAAATCGCCCTTTGCAAATTCGTTGATATCGGTAAAAACCTGCGGAATATCATTTTCTGATGCAAATTTGCTTCCGCTTTCGGCTGTTCTTGAATAAACCGCAGAAAACTCCGCATCACAGAGCATTCTTGCACCGTCGATAAAGGATTTTGCAATCCAGCCCGTGCCTGTAACTCCGTAACGCATATCAAAGCTCCTTTGCCATGACCGTGCCCGTGTTTTTGAGAGCACATTTGACTTTAAAGCCGTTCTTTTTATAGAAATTGATGCCTCTGTAGTTGCTTGAACCAACGATAAGCATGATGGATTTTGAACCCATATCGTTCTTCATGTGCTCTGTAAGGGTTGAAATCATGCGTGAACCATTGCCGTTGCCTCTGAAGGGCTCGTTGATATCGATATGAAGATGTGCGGGATATTTTAAGGCAAAAACTCCGTGGCCGATGATTTCACCGAGTGCATCTTTGTAGTATTGCCAGCCGAGTTTCTTTACCTTTGCAAGATAAGGCTTGATTTTCTTTATGTATGTCCAGAAGTTTGTTGCACCGAAAACATAGCCCTGAGCAACATCGTTTTCATCAACAAGCACAAATGCATTTTCAGGCTCCTGCTCGCAGTAATAGTCGCAGAAGGTGAAAAGAATGAAATCGTGCATGGCAGGGTCGGTTGCCGCTTCTTTGGGACCCGTATTTATGCAAACCTGACGGACATCCTCAAAATATTTTGGCTCGTAGCTCTTGATTGTAACCATAAATCATTCTCCAATCATCACTTTAAATTCTCTTTCGCCGCTGAACGGGATTTTTTTATTGCCGTATTCAAAAACGGCATTGATTTTTTCATCTGCATATACTTTGATAACGGCTTCGTTGCCGTTCTTTTTATATTCAACACGGATCACACCGTTTTCGGTGGTGATATGTCCCTTCGCTTCGTTCATTCCGTCAACAAAACGTGGGGATATAACAACATCTTTATAAGAAGCACCGCCTTTTGGCTGACGGATTCCGAGAAGATACATGAAGATATATTTGGTAACCGCACCGAACATCGGATGATTGCGTGAGTCTCTGCCGCTCCAGTTTTCCCAGAGAGTAGTTGCACCGTTTTTCTTCATGTATGCAAACGAAACTTCACCGTCGTTTGAAAGAAGGTCGAACGCAAGCTGATTTTCACCGATTTCAAAAAGATAACCGATAAGAGCTTCGGTTGCAAAAATACCCGTATCAAACATTCCGAGATGCTTGTATTTTGAAACAAGGCTCTTATTATCCGTATCGTTGCCGAGACCTGCACTTAACGCAAGAGCGGTTGCACCCTGAACATTGCCGCAATAGTGATGATTCCAGGGGTTGTAATATGCGATTTTAAGTGAATGAGTGCTTCTTTCAATTCTTTCGGGGAGATGGCTCACTTCGTTTGATTTGCCGAGAATTTCTGCTGCTTCAACAGTCTGATTCATAAATCTGATATAAAGAGCGGTGTTGACAAATGCTTCGGGAAGACCCATGGGAGCAGGTGAACACCAGTCTCCGAGACACCATCCGTTATCCTCTTCACGCCAGACAAGACCGTTTTCGCTTCTGCTTTCAAGATAATCAAGATATCTGAGCATTTTGGGGAAGAATTCTTCGAGCAGAGCTTTATCGCCATACATTTTGTAGAATTTGCAAGGAACTTCAATCATTGCTCCGCCCCAGCCTGAAGGTCCGCCGCCTCCGCCCATGAGAGGAGCGGTGTGGGGAACATGACCTGATTTTTTGCATTGGCTGTCAGCGATGTCATAGAGCCATTTGCGATAGAATTCACGGCTGTCGAGAAGCATCATTGCGGTTTCTGCACAGAGCATTCCGTCACCCGTGTAGCCCAGACGCTCTCTGTGGGGGCAGTCTGAGGGTACTCCGCAATGCATATTTGCAAGCTGAGTTCTGATATATGCATCATAAAGCCAGTTGAGGTTTTCGTTGTCGCTTTCAAAAGATGAGGTTACGGGACAGTCTGAATGAACAACATCAACTCTCAACGGTTCAACATCGGCATTGACCCTGAAATATCTGAAGCCGTGCCATGTGAAATGAGGAATGTATTCACGGTCTGTGCCATCGGTGATAAATTGCTCTTCCTGATATCCTTCCTCAAATTTCATGCCGTGCCAGGGTCTTTCATCATAGATTTCTTCGGCATAGTTAACCTTGATTGTCTTTCCTTTTTCGCTGCATTTGAAAACAGCATAGCCAACCGTGTTTTCGCCGATATCGTAAAGCTTTGTTTCACCCTCGTCTTTGAGAAGAACGGGCTTTATTGTTCTGATAACCTTGTCGGCAGGTGAAAACTGAATAAAAAATTCACTTTCGGGTGCAGGAATAACTGCACTTTCTTCAAAACCTTCACCGCAAAATCCGTTTTCTTTGAAGCCCTGCGGATAAAGAGAAAAATCGTGTTTTTCGCCGTAATAAAGGTTGTTGAAGGTAACAAATCCCTTGTGAGAAAGTGTTGATTCGTCGCTGATGACATTTCCGCTTTCTTTTTCGAGAATGTAGCAGAGCTTCGGAGTGCCGAATGCAACCTCGCCCTCTGCCATGCGGACAACCTGATGGTAATATCCGTTGCCGACCATAACCGCAAGAGTGTTTTCACCGTCACGGAGATAATCGGTAACATCATATTTCATAGCATAAATTCTGAATGAAAATTCATCGTCAAGAGGAAAAACAAGCTTGTGAAGATCTCTTTCGCTGTAGCAGGTTGCGTTGGGCACAAGCAAATCATCGCTCACCTTTTTACCGTTTATGAAAAGCTTGAAGAAACCGAGACCGCATATAACGATTTCAGCCTTTTCACCTTTAACGGCATTGAAGGATTTTCTGAAAAGAGGAGCATCGCTTCCCGTGCATTCAATCCATTTTGCGTTTTTGAAAATCTGTTCGTGAGTCATGTTCAAACCTCCATTGCTTCAAGCTCTGCATATCTTGAATTCATGTTTTCCCATTCATCCATCGCTTCAAGCTGAGCTTCGGTCAGCTCTTCAAGCTTTTGAGTGAGTTCGATGATTTTTTCGTAATCTGCCGCCGCTTCGGGAGAAGAAAGAGCCTCGTTTGTTGCAGAAATTTCTCCGTCGAGTCTGTCAATCTCTTCTTCAGCACGCTTGATTCTGCCTTTGAGCTTGTTCATTTCGCTGTCGCGTTCTTTGCGAAGCTTATATAAATTAACCTTTTGCTCTGCTTTTTTCGGCTTTTCTTTTGCCTGTGCAAGCGCAATACCTGCATAAGCATTATAATCACCGTCGAATTTCTCAAAGCCGTTTTCGGTCATTCTGTAAATTTTTGATGATAATTTGTTGATGAAATATCGGTCATGCGAAACGGCAATAATCGTGCCGTCAAAATCCTCAAGAGCCGCTTCAAGAATTTCTCTTGAAGGGATGTCAAGATGGTTTGTCGGTTCGTCGAGAAGAAGCACATTTGCACCCGAAAGCATAAGCTTCAGAAGACAGAGTTTTGCTTTTTCACCGCCGCTGAGATTATCAACATTCTTGAAAACATCGTCGCCTCTGAAAAGGAAGAGCGCAAGATAACTGCGAACCGTTTTTTCGGTAAAAAGACGGTGCTCATCCCATATTTCGTCAATAACGGTTTTTCCGCCGCGAAGGCTTTCAAGGCTCTGGTCGAAATATCCGACCTTAACATTTGAGCCGAAACTGAACGAACCTTCATCGGCAGACTGCTGTTTTGTTAGAATACGCAGAAGAGTTGTTTTGCCGCAGCCGTTGGTGCCGAGCACAAAAACTCTTTCGTTCTTGAAAACTTCCATATCCGCATTTGCAAACAGCCTTTTGAAGCCGAAGGTTTTTGCAAGACCGCTGACTTTCAGCACATCGTTGCCCGTTTCACAAACGGGAGTGAATTTCATACGCATCTTTGAGAGGGGAGGATCGGGCACAACAAGCTCCGCCTTTTTCTTTTCAAGCATCTTTCGTTTGCTTTCGGCGGTTATGAAGTTGCGTTCTCTTGCGAATGAACGCTGCTGCTCAATGATTCCCTCAATGCGTTTTATTTCGGCAAGCTGATTTTCATATGCCCTTCGTTCACTTTCAAGGCGTTCTTCCCTGAGCTTCAGATATTCGGTGTAATTACCCTTTGAGCAATGGCTTTTGCCGTGGGAAATTTCAACCGTTTTATTTGTCAGTCTGTCAAGGAAGAAACGGTCATGCGAAATAACGATTACCGTTCCTCTGAATGTTGAAAGATAGTTTTCAAGCCATTCCGTGCCTGCGATGTCAAGATGGTTTGTCGGTTCGTCAAGCAGAAGCAGATCCGAGCCGCTCAACAGAAGCTTACACATACTCAGCTTTGCACGCTGACCGCCACTGAGCTTATCGCAGGTCAGATAAAAATCATTTTCATTGAAGCCGAGACCTATGAGTGCGGAACGGGTGCGGCTTCTGAAGGTCAGACCCTCCTGCTCCTGAAACTGCTCGTTAAGACGGGTCTGCCTTTCGATGAGTGCATCTCTGTTACCCTCGTGATTATCAATTGCGGCAGCGATATCTTCAAGTTCCGCTTCCATCTGCATAAGAGGCTCAAAAATGCTCAGAGCCTCATCATAAACGGTTCTTACCGAGCCGTGGCATGCGTGCTGTTCAAGGTAACCGACCTTTATGTTTCTGCCGACGAACGCACCGCCTTCGGTAGGCTCAATTTCACCCGTTATGACCTTGAAAAGCGTGGTTTTACCCGTTCCGTTTGCACCGATAAGACCGACGAATTCGCCGGGATTGACATCAAACGAAACATTTTCAAACAGCACCTTGCCGCCGAAATCAACTTTTAAATTCTGTATGCTGACTACTGCCATATTAAATCCTTAAATTCTTGTTTCAATAATTTCAAGCTTGCCCGAAAGCTTGTATCCGCCTGCGTTTGCAGGAATAAAGAAGCTGTCGCCTTTTTTGAGTGAAGCTGTTTCTCCGCAGGCTTCAAGAGTGCCCTCGCCGTCCATAATAAGAAGAGAAACAAATGAGTTTTCGTCTGCAATGCCGTTTATATCGCCGTCAATGTCAAGCTTCCATACCTTGAAAAGAGGACAGTCGCAAAGAAGCTTTCTTTCGTCTGTGTCAAGCTCGGGATTTGAGAAATCTGGCTGTGAATATTTTTCGAGCTTTGTAACAGCAGCACCGTCTTCAACATGAAGTTCACGGGGCTTGCCGTCTGCACCGACACGGTTATAGTCATAAATTCTGTAGGTGGTGTTGGAGCTTTCCTGCACTTCCGCAAGAAGAATACCCTTGCAGATTGCGTGAAGAGTGCCCGAATCGATAAAGAAGAAATCGCCCTTTTTTACCTTGACGGTTTCAACATAATCGGTAAGAGTGTTGTCTGCGATTGCTGCCTTGAATTCTTCGGGAGAAATCTTATCCTTGAATCCGAGAATAAGACCTGCATCCTCTTCGCAGTCGATGATATACCAGCATTCGGTTTTGCTCTGACCCTTGCCTGTCAGCTCGCAATATTCCTTTGTGGGATGCACCTGCACGGAAAGATTATCCATGGCATCAATGAATTTTATGAGAATGGGGAAATCCTCAAAATTTTCTGCATTCTTTCCGCAGAGAGCGGGATTTTCTTTAACAACATCGGCAAAGGATTTGCCTGCGAATATGCCGTTTGCAACCGTGCTTGCGCCTGCTTCGTGGCAGGAGAGCATCCAGCCCTCGGCAGCATTATTTTTTTCGGTTTCAACACCGTATTCTTCAATCAGTTTTTTGCCGCCCCAGATAGTTTCGGAAACAAAGGGGAGAAGCTTTATGGGATATAAATTCATGGTTAAACCTCCAAAATGCAATTATCTGTATTATTCTATCATATTTGTCCAAGAATTTCTATAGAATATTTACGGGAGGACAAAAAATATGGAAAAATATTTTAATAATGCAAAGATTTTTTATTATGAAAAGATAAGAAAACCCCCGAAGCCCGTTTGCGATGTTACTCTGGAGCAAATCCGCGACACCTCAAAACGCCTTGAAAGCGCCTACAGCCGTTTTGAAAACGAGAGCAATGAAGATTTGCTTGATTCAATAATCTATGAAATTCAGTCGCTCAAAGCCCTTTACCGCTATCTTCTCAAGCAGGCGAAGGAAAAAGGGATTGAATGCGGTGAAATATCCGTATTCGGTCGGGAGGTAATCTGATGAATGCATTTTTTATTGCGGCGGCGGTAATCTGTACGGTATGTGTTGCATGGTGGACCGTGAAAAGCGAAAGGGGAGCAACAAGCTTTTTTCTTTCTGCCATGCAGGGGATAGCCGCACTTTTTGCCGTTAATCTTACGGGAATGATAACGGGAATCACGGTAGCCGTCAATTGGTATACCGTGATTTCATACATAGTCCTCGGTCTACCCGGAGTGATAGGTACGCTTGCCTTGAATATACTTTTTCAATGAAGAATGAAACGAATCACCGTAGGGGACGGCCTCTGTGCCGTCCCGTTTTTAATGCAATGCAAATTATGATAATATTGCTTATTCCTTGGGCTTCCTCTGATGAGGAAGCTGTCCGTAGGACTGAAGGAGAGAAAAACACTTTTGCAGTTTTTCGGGCGATTCGTGTATCGCCCCTACAGTTTTGCGGTTTTCGGGCGGATAATATCCGCCCCTACCGAAAGATTAATTGTTAGATAGGAAACAGTTATTATCCGCTTCTGAATAATCGGTCATAGGCGGAGCCTGTCCGAAACTTTTCACTATTCACTTTCAACTCTTCACTGAAACGCGCGATTCATGAATCGCCCCTACGCAACACAATAGTTTAAATATTATATATTTTTCTTCCGCTTTTTTGGATAACATCAACCTTATCCGAAAGGCGGATTTTTGCTTCTGCACCGTCGGGCACGGTAACCTCAACCGTGAAGCCGCCTTCGGTCTTTTTCCATGAACAGCCTGCTATGCCGAGCGGTGTTTTTACTGATGCATTGACAAATTCAAGTCCGCATTCGAGCTCAGGCTCAACGGTAAAGCTTTTCCATCCGTCACTGATATTTCTGAATCCTGCAAGATGAGTGAAAAAGGCTTCGTCATAGGTTGCAAGGAAATAATGATTCTTTGATCGGGTGGTTTTTTCCCAGCTTTCCCATGCGGAATCAGTTCCGTTTTCAAGCCAGTAGCCCCATCCGGGATATGTTTTTTGCGTGAGAACCTTCATTGCAATGTCGCTGTATCCGCAGTCAAAAAGAACGGGCAGAACAAATCTTGTTCCCGTGCAGCCTGTGTCAAGGTGACAGTCACGGCTTATGAAATCCTCCGCAAGATTTCTGATAACTTTTTCTCTGTGTTCTTCGGGCACCATTCCGAAATAAAGCGGAAGAAGGTTTGAAGTCTGTCTGTATCTGGTTCTGTTGCTTATTTCACACCAGAAGTTTGTTTCGTAAATTCCTTTTTCAGGCTTATAGAATTTCTCGTTGAAGGCTGTATAAATATTCTTTGCTGCGGCTTCGTATTCTGCAATATCATCATTTATTCCGAGCTTTTCGCAGATGCGTGCCATTGATTTTAGAAGCGCATAAACAAATGCCGTGCAGCAGATTTCCGCACCCTCGGAGGAATTGTTGCAAACCTCTTCCTGACCCGAGGGAGCAACCCAGTCTGAAAGACCTCTTGTGCCCCAGACCCATCCGAGCTCACGGAGTTCATCGATATCCTGCTTTGCAAAGGTGCGTAGATTCGGGTAAATCTTCTTAACATAATCCTTATCGCCGCAATAATCAAGCATTGCTTCCGCACCGAAAACATAAATGCTGTTCCATACGGGGGAATTATCAATGCGAAGATTGACGGAAGGAACAAGAACGGGCACCTGACCGTATTCAACAAAGCAGTCGTCCATTATATCGATGAAATTTGCCATGTATCTGCTCATGTCGAAGTTCATCATCATTATCGGCAGAGCACAGTTTGCATCGCCCAGCCATCCGTTCTTTTCCCACACGGGAGTATCGGTCGGCTTGCCCTGAAAATTATTGAGAAGGGTGCTGACCATGATTTTATGAAGCTTGTTGAGCATTTCGTCGGAGCATTCAAAACTGCCGATGATTTCAACATCGTTTGCGATTTTATAAAGGGTAATGTCATCAGCCGTAAGATTTTCAAGATTTTCGATTTCAATATATCTGAAGCCCTTATAGCTGAATTTGGGTTCAAATTCAAACGGTTCTCCGTTGCTTATAAAACAGTCGTGCTGAATATAGCCGTGAGGCCACCAGTTACCGTCACGCTCTTCGCCTTTTCCGATTTTCGGAATATGTCCGTTTGCTTTCAGGCTTTCACCATAGGTGATTCTGATTTCGGCATTTTCGGGTGCATCAATTCTGATTTTTGCCCATCCTGTCATCATTTCGGGAGCGGTAACAATAAAGCTTCCGCTTTCGTGACGGGTGATTTTTGCAGGGCTGAATTCGGCAATCCTTCTTATCGGAGGCATATCCTGAAGTTTAAGTTTGCCTGTGGGAGCGGTTGCTTCAACGGCATTCTGCCACGAAAAAACGGTGCGCCGTGCATCGTAGGTTTCGCCGAGATAGATGCTGTTTGCAACCGTCGGACCGTCAAGCGTTACGAACCACGAGGTATCGGATATGATTTTCTGATTTTCTCCGTCGGAATATTCAATGTCGATTTCCGCAATTAGCTTGGGTGCATCTCTCCACGGAGCAACCTGCCAGTTCCAGATTGTTGTTTCTTCGTTGAAAAAGCTGTTGCCGAGCTCAACGGTGACGGTGTTGTTTTCACAGAGCAAATCCGTTATGTCAAAAACACGGTAAAGCACGGTTTGGCTGTATTGGGTGTGGGCAGGGTTAAGAACGCTGTCATCGGGCAGAGAACCGTTGATTTTCAGTTCAAAAAGCCCGAGACCGCAGATTCTGATTTCCGCCTTTTTTATTTCTTTTGTGATGCTGAATTCTTTTTTGAATATCGGTGCAAAACGGTCATCAACCGTCATATTTGCACCTATCCATTTAGCAGTCCATTCACGCATAAAAATTCCTCGCAATCAATAAAGGGTTTTTGAAAGATAAAAGCAGACCCAGAGGGCAATCACAAATGCGGATTCTGCAGGGATTGCAAGCTTTGTGTAGGGGCATTTCCAGCCCTTGTCAACGCAAAGGAAAATTGTTCTTGTCACAAGAACGGTTGTTGCAAAAAACAGACCGCCGACGAGAGAATAAACGGGAGTTTCAAGTGCGATTGTCAGATAAAGAAGGAATGCACCGAGAGCAAAGGAAATTCCGCCGTAATAAACACGGATTTCCGTTTTTCCTGCATTGTCGACGGGTTTTACGGCAAAGCTTTCGGCATTTTTTATGGGGTTCGTGATAAAAACAATTGCCATTCCGAAGAAATAGAGCACAAGACCGATAACTGCAATACCTGCAGGGATGTTTGAAAAAAAGATTTCTTTCATTGCGATTCTCCTTTTAAAGCTTGTTAATCATATCAAAGTGGACTGTATAATAATCAAAAACATCGGTGTTGACCTTGAAAAGACCGCCCTGAAGCGACATGTGGTCGCCCTGATATGTGGGCATAATCTGCCAGACTCCTTTTTCAATGCTGTTTTCATCAAATTCTTTTGACGGTGCGCTTGACGGTGCGAAGGATGAAACGGTATTGACCAGACCGTCGTTTTCAAGCCAACTTTCGTCAACAACAAAACCGCCGTCTGTTGTGCCCGTCAGCTTCCCAATTTCGTTTGCACTGCTGCGGAAAAGAATTTCCATTGTTTCGGAATTTGCGATGTAGGTGCCGTCTTCATTTTTTGTTGTTGCGGTGCAGGGAATTGAGAAATAATAGGTTTCTTCTCTTGTTACGATTGTTTTGTTGAGTTCAAGTGCATGGTCGATAAACATATCGTAAGCTGCACTGTCGCTGTTTTCGGGAGCATTGTTTGAAAGACCGTAAGCGGATGTGCCGTTATGCGGTGCTGCAAGAGAAGTGAGAGAATAAATCCATTCTGCTTTTCCGCCCGTGAAGAAGGGGGAGATATCATCGGAGTCGGTTGCTTCAATTTCAGCCTGGTTTCCTGTTGCCATAAGCGATGCAAAAAGACGCATTGTTGCACCGCCGAATGAATGACCGAGAAGGTTGATTTTGTTTTCCGCATCCCAATCTTCAATAAGTGCTCTGCCCGTGAAATCTTCACCGAATCTGTCATGGCCGCAGTATTCACTGTGTGCCTCGCCGTAGTCAACAACCGTGCCCGTCAGCTGAGCGTAAAGCTCGCAGGCTCTGTCCCATGCACTGCTGCTCGGTGCAACGGATGCCGCATAGCAGTCATAACCCTTTTTCTCAAGCTTTGAGAGAAGCTCTCCGCCAAACATTCCCCAATAAGGCATTAATTTATATTGCGTGTCATAGCTTCCCCAACCGCTGAGACCGTGAACAAAAACATAGGGATAGTTGGTGTTCCACTCATCGGGATTGACTTCTTTTCCTTCATACGGAAAAAAGAAAGAAACGATTGTCATAATGATTGCCATTGGAATTGAAACGATTTTTGCCATAACATTTTACCTCCGAAAAATTTTTTTCATTTTTATTTGGTTTAATTATATATCAGCACCTGTGATTTTTCAATGGTGTTCCGTATAAAAAGAAAAAACGGCAAGCTTTGAGCTTACCGTTAATTGTCTTTTTTATCGAGTCTGTAATTCCTGATGTAAACGCATAAATCCGCAAAAACCATGAAAAAGTTGAGAATGTAAAAGAAATGC
>JAZOVN010000151.1:0-5109 GCA_045658725.1 Acutalibacteraceae bacterium | reverse complement strand
TAAATGGGAAGAAACCTGATTTTGTTTCGTTGTTAGGACCTGAAACAGTCCATTTTCCGTCTTCATTGGGTTCCATTTCGGCAGTATGATTTTCATCATCAAACGAAGCCTGAACAAGATATCTGGTGTCCTTGCTGTCATAATGATAAGTGTTAACACCGTATTCATCGGTGCTAATAAACATGGGGAACTCTGTATCCCAATAATATTTCGCATACTGACCTGATGTTTCCTCTGTTACATTACCGCTTGCATCAAGGCTTTCACGGGTGAATAAATCAGGAAAATGAACGCTTATACCCGAAAGAGGTTCAAGTTCAACCTGCTTATACAAACCTGTACCTGTATCAAATCCATAGGTGTATGTATCAATATCATACATATCGATAGGACCGTCATTTGCATAGGGAAGGCCCTGAGTATAAGCAGCATGTGAGGTTATGACTCCCTTGTCAAGAGTTGCACTTGCAAGACCCTGAACCGATGCACCGTCGTGGATGGGTGCTAAATCATTACCTTGCCCATCTTTCTCATGTGGGTCATTGGCACCGTGGGTGTTATCCTTTGTCCACACATTCCAGAGAGTAAGGGGGATTTTACTGTAAGTACTGATAGGCTCAAAGTTTGTCGGAGAATTTTGAATATCTATATCGTTCTGAGCCTTACCTGTGAACATCAGAGTATAAATTCTTGCATATATTTCAGCTGCTTCATCAAGCACTTTGTCGGCTTGATCTCCTGCCCAGGGATTAATGTCATAACCGATAATATCCTTTATCTGCCTTACAAGGTTCTGATCCGCAAGAATAGCGGTTTTCATCTGTCTTACGGCAATATCGTTCATCAAACGGCCGCCGTCTGAATAATCGGCTGTGCCTGTTGAGTTATTGTAGCCGTATTTAAACAAAGTACCGTTGATTTTCTTGATATCCATTGAAAGAGCATCAATTGCAGCACGGATATCGGCCGTTGCATCTAAAAGTTCCGCATCCGTTGCATTATCCTTTTTATAAACCGCAACGCCCGCCTCAAGAGCATCGAGCAAAGTTTCGTAGCTTGTTCTTGTATAAGCGGAATAATCATAACCAATACCTTCATGAAGGATGTCATAAAGAGCCTGCTTGTTGGAGTTTATGGTTCCTGTACTTCCGCTGTTGCCACCTTCGTTATCGCCTTCGTTACCGCTGTCTCCACCTTCTTCGATTGGCGGATATTCGGGTGTGTAGAGCCAAAGCGTAAAATTATAGCCTTTGGAGAGCGCATCCATACCGAAATATTCCCACTCACGGTAAACATAAATGGGAGTGCCGTTTGATGCTATTGTGCCAATACTGATAGAACCGTTATCTTTTACCTCAACAGAAAAAGCATAAGGTTCAGTTCCTGACAGCAGACACCAACCATCTTGATAAAGATACTCTTTTGTTTTTCTGTTCTGAATATAATACTTGTTATCTCCTTGATGGGTAAAGATATAAATATTGTCTGCACTTGTATTAAAGCTGTTATAATAATAGGGTGAACCTGTAGCTGCCCATTCCACAACTTCGATTCCGGTATCTATAGCTAAAGCCCATGTCTCATGCATTTCATCAGCCATAATACAATTCTTACTGTTGATTACATATTCACCATCAGGAATGCATCCTTCAGAAGCATTTGAATCCGCATGATAAATAACATATTTGTCGGGAACTCTTGTGTCATCGCTGTCGGAAGGAGGCGTGACAGGTGATTTCGGCTTGGGAGTATACAGCCACATTGCATAATTTATTTTCCAGCTTACACCGTCAGCTTCTTCTTTGGCTACAACATAGTAATGGTTTTCACCTGTATAATGGCATATATAAAAGTCAGGTGAAGAAATAAGAACAGAACCATCTGAAAGCACATCAACATGCAGAGTTTCAGGTGCATCCTTATAAATAATGGAATAGTCTCCTTCTGTAGGATGACCGCCTATGCCGATATATTTCTTTGTAATCTTATTCTGGATGTAATAATTGTCATTACCAACATGAGTAAATGTGTATATATTTGTGTCACCCGAATCAAAGAGCTCATAAGGATAAGAACCTGTTGTGGGTACAACAGCAGACTGAATGTTATCATCCGCTTTGAATGTATAACCCCAGAATGACTCGGTTGACATTATGGTGTTCTGGTTAAAGATTACATAGTCACCGTTTGCAACACATCCCTCGGAAACAGTTTCATCAGGAATATAAATTTCATATGTGGTCAGTTCGTTTGTATTACCCGAGTCTCCCGAATCATCCGAACCCGATCCGCCTTCTTCTGCTGTCGGAGGCTCAAGTTCGCTGATATGGTGTTTTACCATTTCATATTCATCAAAAAGAGTGACTTCGTATTCTTCACCGTTTTGAGTAACAACCTCTTCAAACTCATCAGTAAGATCAATGCCTGTTTCACTTACGGATGTAACGGTAACACCGGGAACAATAATTTCCGATATTCCGTCATTTGCAACAGCGGTGAAATTGATTGTGCCTTCTTCTTCCGTTGTTTTAAGAATTACAAGTGCTCTGCCGTTAAACATCTGTATTTCAGCCTCAGCATCGGAAACAAGCACGGATGACTGGCTGAACTTTTCAGTTGTTGCAGGATTGCCGTTATCAACACCGATAATTTTTGCATATCTGTCAGACTCGTCATCAACATCAAATCTGACGGTACCGTTGTAGTCATTCATGAAGTTGCCGTCGGCATCTTGTGCTTCAAACTCAACATAAATATAGTCAGCGCTGTCTGCAACATAGGTATTCCTATTCTGCCATGTGTTTACGGCAATCTGTGTTGCAGTGCCTGAAACAGACTTTGTTGAACCGACTGTATCTGTTATTTCAGTGCCGTTTTCATCATAAGCCTTTACAGAAAGTGTACCGTCTGCAAATTTGACACTGAACTGAGGATAGAAATCTGCACCGTTTCCTGTATAAAAACTGCCGACTGCGCAATTTGAAGAATCAACTATACTTTCAGTCCAGGTTTTGTAGGTATAACCTGCATCTGTTACAACATCAGTTGAAATTGCAGTTGCAATAACGCTTCCGTTAAGAAGAAGCTCTATTTTCTTTGCGTTGCTGTAAACCGCAACATTCACATAACCGTTATTAAGAATAAGATTTTCTTCGTTCCACGAACCCGGAACAAGGTGAAGTGTGGTGTTCTTGTCATTCCAAAGACTTCTGTAAAGATAATATGAATCTTTTTCAAATCCTGCTGTATCAACAACACCGAAATATGATGAGTTGGGAACTGCCGTTCCCGTGGCTTCATAAACCATTCCGTCCCACGGAGTAGGTTCACCGATATAGTCAAAACCGGTCCAGATAAACTCACCTGAATACCAATCATTTGTTGCAACTGCATACCACGCGTCTGCTGCTGTGTTGCCCCAGCTGACCGCTTCCGTATCATACGAGGTGCACTGATAGTCATCGGTAGTTGACATCGTATTATAAACACCGCGGCTTGTTAATGCCGATGCAGCTTCAGTTGAAACGAACGGTTTGGAAGATCTAGGATCTGTAGGATCTGTCATAACAGAAACCCAACCGTAAGGACTGTAGTTACCGCCGATAACATCCATATATCTGTCAACCACGGTATTCAGTTCCGCTGCGGGTCTGTTATTGCCCTGAAGAACAACTCTCGAGGGATCAAGTCTGTCTGCAATATCAACAACAGTCTGTGCTATTGTTTCATAATTCGCAGTTGATTCACCGTCTGTGATATTACCGAGTTCGTTACCGACATCCCACGCAATAACACAAGGGTCATGTCTGTCACGAAGTATTGTCTGTTCAACAACAAACTCAAACCACTTTTGACCGCTAGCACCGATAAGGGTGTTGGATGAACCGATAACCTCATTAAAATATTTGCTGAAATCATTGTAGTTATTGTTTTTGGAAGCATCCCATCCGTCAAAAAATTCTTCCATAACAAGTATACCGAGTTCGTTACAGACGTCAATAAGGACTCTCGATGCAGTGTTGTGAGAGGTGCGGATTGCATTGCATCCCATTTCTTTGAGGGTAACAATCTGACGGTAAATTGCCTCATATTCCTGAACCGCACCAAGCGCACCCTGGTCATGATGCAAGCACACACCTTTCAGCTTTATGAATTCACCGTTGATGGAGAACCCTTTATCAGCATCCCAATTGATGTAACGGTAACCAAATGTTGTGTGGTATTCATCAAGAAGCTCGCCTGAGTCACTTTTTATGACCGTTTTAAGTTTATAGAGATTTGGACTCTCAGGACTCCAGAGCTTCGGAGAATTAACTTCAGGCTCAAGAACAACCGATTTCTCTGTTTCTGCAGGTACGGTAATAATGTCTGATACCACAGTTTCGCTTACGGGATTGTGGTTGCTGTCGAGAATTGTAGCTTCAACGGTAACCTTTTTGGTGATTGCTGAGCTGTTATGCATCGTTATGTTTGCTTTTGCAGTACCGTCACCGCTTATAATGTCGGGAGTAGTTACTTGGGAACCGTAAAGCGAAACATGCACAGGACCTGCAACTGTAAGAGTAACATCTCTGTTGATACCCGAACCCGAATACCAACGGCTTGAGGGGATATCATTTACTACCTTAACGGCAATAAGATTAAGCGATGAGTTTGAGCAGATAAGATACTTTGATATTTCAAAAGAAAAGCTGTTGTAGCCGTAATGGTTTTCACCTACATACTGACCGTTCACATAAACATATGTGTGCTGATAAGCACCGTCAAAATTAAGAAAGATACGATCGCCTGTGTAATACTCATAAAGATTAAACCATTTTCTGTACCACCCTGTGCCTCCGGGAAGATTTCCGCTTTCTGCCTCTGTACCCGTTGTTGTGAATTCCTGACCGATACTGAAATCATGGGGCAGATCAACATTCTCCCAACCTGAATCGTCAAAGCCTTTCAGATAGGATGCCGAATCTTCGCTGAAAGAAAACTTCCAGCCCTTGTTGAAATCAAGTTCAACTCTGGCATCGTTATATTTTTGTTCATAACCGGCTATAGCCGATGCCTTATTTGATTGCAGAAACGAAACCCAAAGTCGGATCGTAGCCATGTCGTTCT
>JAZOVN010000150.1:0-6090 GCA_045658725.1 Acutalibacteraceae bacterium | reverse complement strand
TTGGAGTTAGCAAGAGATTTTTTGGGATTTCTGTTGATCGCAAGCTCGGTAAGGATATCAAAAACTACACTTACACAAGCATGTGGGCAGAGGATACAGCAGATATGAACGGCACATATGATGTTGACGATTCGGTTGTAGGTATTGTCAGAACAAGCGGACCCGTAATCAGCTTCAACGGTGCATGGGCACAGAATATCGGCGAAAGAGAAATGCATATCGACTTCATGGGCGATAAGGCAGGCATCAGACTTGAATATTGCTCGGATTTCAGACTCTGGTCGGTTAAAAACGGTATGCTTACCGAAACAAAGGTTTCCGCAAAGGAAACAAATATGTATGAAAATGAAATCAACGATTTCATCAGATGTATCAAAACAGGTGATAAGAATCAGCAGTATATTGACTATGCTGTTGAAACTTCAAAAATCCTTCAGGCAATTTACGATTCGTCAGACAGTCACGGCGAAGTTAAAATATCATAAAAAGGAGCTAATTTTACTATGGATATCAGAATTTTTAAGAATGAAGCAGAAATCGGTCAGGCAGCAGGCAAGCTTTTCTGCGATTTTGTAAAGGAAAATCCCGAAGGTGTTCTCGGTCTTGCAACAGGTGCAACTCCCGTGCCTACCTATAATTATATTGCAGAGCAGTATGCGGCAGGAAATGTTTCCTTCAAGGATATAAGCACATTCAATCTTGACGAATACTGCGACCTTCCCAAGGAACACAAAAACAGCTATTATTCATTCATGTTTGAGAATCTTTTCTCAAAGCTCGATATCAATGCCGATAATGTTAATTTCCTTGACGGCAACACAACCGACCCCGAAGCAGAAAGTGCAAGATATGCAGCTGCAATTGCCGCAAAGGGCGGAATTGACATTCAGCTTCTCGGCATCGGCAGAAACGGTCACATTGCTTTCAATGAGCCTGCAGATGAATTTACGGGCGAAAGCTTCAAAATCGCTCTCACACAGAGCACAATTGACGCAAACTCAATCTATTTTGACGATATTCCCATGCCCCGTTATGCAATGACTATGGGCATCGGTTCAATCATGAAAGCAAAGAAGATTGTTCTTATTG
The DNA here is from genome assembly GCA_045658725.1 of Acutalibacteraceae bacterium. Taxonomy (GTDB): domain Bacteria; phylum Bacillota; class Clostridia; order Oscillospirales; family Acutalibacteraceae; genus CAG-177. The sequence continues at coordinate 5,001 of JAZOVN010000150.1, read as the reverse complement.
CAACAGGTGCTTCAAAGGCAGAGGCAGTAAAGGGCATGATCAAGGGTGAGGTTACCCCTCAGCTTCCCGCTTCAATTCTTCAGCAGCATCAGGATGTTGTTATCTTCCTTGATGAAGCTGCCGCAGCTCTTCTTTAATTCTTATTCTGTTTAAAAAACAGGAGGTAAAATCCAATGGACAAAAAAACTTTTTATATAACAACTCCGATTTATTATCCTTCGGATAAGCTTCATATCGGACACACTTATTCAACCGTAGCGGCTGATACAATGGCACGCTACAAGCGTTTTCAGGGATATGACACCTTCTTCCTGACAGGCACCGATGAGCACGGTCAGAAGATTGAAGACAAGGCAAAGGAAGCAGGCGTTACTCCCAAGGAATATGTTGATAATATCGTTGCAGGTATCAAAGACCTCTGGAATCTGATGAATATTTCCAACGATAAGTTTATCAGAACAACTGATGAATATCACGAAAAAGCAGTTCAGAAGATATTCACAAAGATGTATGAAAAAGGCGATATCTATAAGGGTCATTACGAAGGTCTTTACTGTAAGCCCTGCGAATCCTTCTGGACCGAAACACAGGCAGTTGATGGTAAGTGCCCCGACTGCGGCAGACCCGTTACCAAAGAACGCGAAGAGGCTTATTTCTTCAAGCTTTCAGCCTATGCTGACAAGCTTCTCAAATATTATGAAGACCATCCCGGATTCATTGAGCCTCAGAGCAGACAGAATGAAATGGTCAATAATTTCATCAAGCCCGGTCTTCAGGATCTCTGCGTTTCCCGTTCGTCCTTCAAGTGGGGTATTCCCGTTCCCGTTAACGAGGATCATGTTATCTATGTATGGCTTGATGCCCTTACAAATTATATAACAGCTCTCGGCTTCGGCTCGGAATATGATACTCTTTATAAAAAATTCTGGCCTGCCGATGTTCACCTCATCGGCAAGGATATCATCCGTTTCCACACCATTTACTGGCCCGCATTCCTTATGTCAATTGATGAGCCCCTTCCCGAGAAGATTTACGGCCACGGCTGGGTTCTTCTTGAAGGCGGCAAGATGAGCAAATCAAAGGGAAATGTTGTTGACCCCGTTATTCTTGCAGAAAGATACGGCGTTGACGCACTCCGCTATTATCTTCTCCGTGAAATCGCTTTCGGTTCAGACGGCGTTTTCTCAAACGAAAATCTTATCAACAGAATCAATTCCGACCTTGCTAATGACCTTGGCAACCTTGTTTCAAGAACCGTTGCCATGGTGCAGAAGTATTTCGGCGGCACTGTTCCCGCAGAGAGAGAAGCAGGGGATTTCGATGCAGATCTCAAAGCACTTGCCGCACAGACTGCAATTGATGCTGAAAAAGAACTTGATAAGCTTAATTTCTCCGTAGCTCTCACAAATATCTGGAAATTCATTTCAAGAACCAACAAATATATCGATGAAACCGCTCCCTGGACTCTTGCAAAGGACGAAGCAAATAAAGCAAGACTTGCAGAGGTTATGTATAATCTTTGCGAAAGCATCAGAATTATTTCTGTTCTTATTGCTCCTTTTATGCCTTCAACTGCTCCCGAAATCAGAAAGCAGCTTGGTATCGGTGCCGATTTTGCTTGGGATGAATGCTCTGTTTTCGGCAAGGAAGCAACATATACAGTTGTAAAGGGTGATATTATCTTCCCCAGAATCGACCTTGAAAAAGAGCTTGCAGAGCTTGAAGCTGCAACTGCTGCGGCAAATCCCGTCAATCCCCTCAAGGAAGAAATCCAGGGCGTTGCCAAAATCGGAATTGACGATTTTGCAAAGGTTGACCTCAGAGTTGCAAAGATTGTTGAATGTGAGCCCGTAAAGAAGGCAAAGAAGCTCCTCAAGCTCACTCTTGATGACGGAACAGGTGACCCCAGAACCGTTGCATCGGGTATTGCAAAATGGTATAAACCCGAAGAGCTTATCGGCAAGAGTGTTATTCTTGTTTCAAATCTTAAGCCTGCCGTTCTCTGCGGTGTTGAGAGTCAGGGAATGATTCTTGCCGCAGATGTGAGCGAGGATGATGTAAAGGTTATCTTTGTTGACGGTATTCCTGCAGGAAGTAAGGTAAGATAAAATATGTTTAATAATATCTTTGACAGTCATGCACATTATGACAGCGAAGCTTTTAATGATGACCGCAAAGAGCTTGTAAGCGCCCTGCCCGAGCAGGGCGTTTGCGGCATTATAAATTGTGCAAGTGACATGGCATCGAGCCTGACAAGCCTTGAGCTTGCCGATGAATTCAGTTTTGTTTATGCGGCATGCGGTGTTCATCCTCATGAAGCGGATAAATGCAAAAGCGGATATCTTCCCGTGCTTAAAAAACTTTGCATGGAAGAAAAATGTGTTGCGGTCGGTGAGATAGGTCTTGACTATCATTATGATTTTTCGCCACGCGACATTCAGCAGAAGGTTTTTGAGCAGCAGATTGTTCTTGCCAAGGAACTTGATCTGCCGATTATCGTTCATGACAGAGAAGCACACGAGGACACTCTGAATCTTCTTAAAAGATATAAGCCCAAGGGTGTTGTTCATTGTTTTTCAGGCTCTGCCGAAATGGCGAAAGAAGTTGTGAAGCTCGGCATGTATATCGGTCTCGGCGGTGCGGTTACTTTTAAAAATGCACGCAAGCCTGCAGAAGTAGCAAAAATCGTGCCCGATGAAATGCTGCTTATCGAAACAGATTGTCCGTATATGACACCCGTTCCCCACAGAGGAAAACGGTGCGATTCCTCCTATATTCCGTTTACGGCAGAGGTTATCGCTTCTTTAAGAGGTACAACTGCTCAGGATATTCTTGATTTAACAAGAAAAAATGCCAATAAACTTTTTGGATTGGAGCTGTAAAAAATGTTTTTTCACGAAAAAACCTATGATATAGATGAACTTGCAAGGTGGAATCTTCATATTCATACCACTTTTTCAGGCTGTGCAAAAAGGGAAATGACGGCAAGGGAGATTGTCAGGGTTGCAGATGCTGCAGGGCTTGAAATGATTGCATTCACAGACCATAATTATCCCGACAGACGAAATGCCGTTGCTCAGCAGAGATATGACCTTATGCGTGAGCTTGAAGGCTTTGAACATAATGTGAAAGTGCTTATCGGTGCAGAGCTTTCAGCCTACGGTATCAACAAATTTGCCGACGATATTGCTTGTGACAACTCGCTTGATTACAGACTTTATACCACTAATCATTACCATCAGAAATATTGGGAGCATCCCGAAGAAAAAACTCCCCGTGCCTATGCCGAGCATATGCTCGCAATTATGGATGGCGTTATCGCAAGCGGCAGAGCGGACTGTTTTGCACATCCGTTTATGGCAGGATATATCCATGAATTTGAAGATTCTCATGATGTTACAAGATCGTTCAGAGATAACGAAATCGGCGATATTATGGAAAAAGCCCATAAAAATGAAATAGCATGGGAACTTAATGTGGCTGCAATATTCAAAGACCCCGAATTCTATAAGCGATATTTCCGTATCGGCAAAGAGGTTGGCGTTATTTTTAATCTCGGAACCGACGGACATGCTCTTGACAGGGTTGATCCGAAGGTTTTTGCGGATGATCTGAAAAGAATACTTTATTAAAAAGAAAACCGTTATGATTTCTCGGTTGAGATTTCATAACGGCTATTTTTATATCATTATTTTCTTTTTGTTCAGTCTGTTGCCGACTGCCTGCCGAAGCAAAGTATACAGTACGGCACATGCGGGAACGCTCAGAAGAATTCCGATAACGCCCATCAGATTGCCGCCGATTGTAACAGCGGTAAGAACCCATATTCCCGGCAGACCGACGGATTTGCCGACTACCTTGGGATAAATGAGGTTTCCTTCAAGCTGCTGAAGAATAACGATAAAAACAACAAACCAGATTGCTTTCATCGGATTTACAAAGAGTATCAGAAACGCACCTATGCCCGTGCCGATGAATGCACCGAAAACGGGAATCAATGCGGTTGTTCCCACAAGAACGGATATAACAGCCGCATAGGGCATGCCGAAAATAAGCATGCCGATAAAGCAGAGCACTCCGATTATAACCGCTTCGGTGAGCTGACCCGTCACAAAGTTGGTGAATGTCTGATCTGTGAGTTTTACGAAGCCGAGGAAGCGGTCAACTTTATCTTTTTTGCAGAAAGCATAAAGAGTTTTCTTTGATGCATCCGAAAGCTTTTCTTTCTGTGCAAGAAGATAGAAAGAAAAGGCAAGAGCAACAACGAGGTTTACAATGCCCGAAACGATTGAGCCTGTAATGTTGAGCGTTTTATCAACAATTCCGCTGCTGTTTATTGCCGAACCGAGAAGGTTCATTATTTTTTCAATGTCAAAAGAGAATTCAGGAAGAGTGAATCCGTGGTTTTCGGCAAATCTGACAAGCTCTGTCAGCCAACCTTCCGCCTTTCTGAGGTACTGAGGAAATGATTTTGCGATTGTTTCAAATGTGTTCATGAATTCGGGAATAACAATGAAAAGCAATGCAAAAGCAAGACCGAACATAACAACCGTGCTGAGGATAAGACACACCGGCCGTCTGAGCTTTTTTGCGGCCGCAGACTTCTTTTTTCTGAAAATTCTGTCCCAGAGCTTTTCAACGGGACGAAGCAGAACATTGATAACAAAAGCAATTGCGAAGCCGATAATGAACGGCTCTGCAACGGTGAAAACTTTTTCGAAAAGGAAGCTGACCTTATCTGTGTTGTTGAGACCCCAGTAAACAAGAATTATAAAAGCTGCAACGGCAGCGAACATTTTAAATGTCTTTTTTGTGAATTTAAAAGTCACGCTGCCGCCGTCTTCGTTCATATTCTGATTGTTCTGAGGTCCGGCGATGATATTTTTTTCATCCTTGATGTTTTTCATTTTATCTGATGCCAAGACCTTTCGGGAGAGTGATTATGCGTTTACCTTTTTCTTTTTCATGAATGCAATACCGATAATCATGATAACTGCAAAG
>JAZOVN010000149.1:0-6272 GCA_045658725.1 Acutalibacteraceae bacterium | reverse complement strand
GGTGCAAAAATAATCGAATAAAAAGTATTAACTGTTACAAAAAACTGCCAAAGATTTATTGAAATAATGTTAAACATATGTTAATATAGCTGTATCAAATAAAGGAGTGTGCAAATCATGAAAAAAATCCTTTCAATCCTTCTCTGTGCTGCTCTTATTGTTTCGGCTTTCAGCTTCGGCAGTTTTGCAGCATACGAAAAGAACACGGACTGCGGTGCAGACTGTGAGTTTTACCCCACAATCATCATTCCCGGTCTCGGACAGTCAGGCGTTTTTGTTTTAGATGAAAACGGCGAAATCCTTGTTAACGACGACGGAAAAAGAGTTTCGGCATTCCCTGCTTACATTCAGATTCCAGAGGTTATCAAAAGAGCTCTTTTCCCTGCTCTTCTCTCACTCATCACTCAGCGTGATGCAGGTCTTTCGGATGCATTTGCGGATGTTATCAAATCAAGCTTCGGAATAAACGCAAGCGATCTTGATGCACAGAACACAGGCAATGTTACTCTTGAAAGATACTATAAGCCCTATTCAGACTGCACAGCTGAGGAGCAGGAGCTTATAAATGAGCATATCCCCTTTGAGCTTTATCACACAGATCTTCCCAAAGATCATCTTTATTATTTTACTTACAATTCATTCGGCAATCATATCGATGTAACAAAAGAGCTTTATGATTACATCCATATGGTAATGGAACAGACAGGTCACAACAAGGTTAACCTTGTTCCCATCAGCCAGGGCGGAACCTTTGCAAACGCAATATTCGACTATTATCCCGATATCATGGATTCGCTCCACAAGGTTATTTATATTGTTCCTGCTCTTGACGGCTCAACAATCATCGGTGATGTTTTCAACGGCAGAATAAAATTCCTTGATCCCGATTATCTTTATCACGGTTTCCTCGAAAACAGCGGTCTTATGGATAAGGGCACTGCAAGAATGATTGAAGTTATTGCAAGAATTCTTCCCGATGAAGTTCTTATGGCTGCTCTCAACAAAGGCGTTAAAACTCTTGTTGAGGACATTATGATCAGAAGCACAAGCATGTGGGCACTCTGTCCCTCAGGTGATTATCTTACAGCCGCAGGAAAGTATCTTTCGTCTCCCGAAATGTCAAGCATCAAAGAGCAGACCTATAAATACTATCAGGCTCAGCTTCATTCAGATGCAAACATTCAGAAGCTCCTTGACAAAGGTATTCAGGTATTCAATGTTGCCGAATACGATGTAAACATGATCAATGTCGGAGAAAACTGGAATGTTCAGAATGCCGACTACATTATTCAGCTTGATTCAACATCAATGGGTGCTTATGCCGCAAACATCGGTGAAACACTTCCCGAAGATTATGTTCAGGCAAACACACATTGCTCAAATCCCGATCACAACCACATTTCTCCCGACAGAGTTGTTGACGCATCCGCAGGTCTTCTTCCTGACACAACATTCTATTTTGACGGTCAGAAGCATGAACGCACCCGCAACAACGATGTTATTCTCAAGCTTGCATTCCACCTTATTGCTCACGAAGATATCACCGATGTTTATTCATCACCTGCATTCCCGCAGTTCAACATCGGAAGAGATGTATGGGATCTTCACGAAATGTTTGAAATTGTTGAAGGAATAGACAAATCAACTCTTTCGGCAGAAGACAAGGCAGAGCTTGATGCCGCAATGCTTCAGGCAAAAACTCTTCTCGATACAACAGTCTGCGAAGTCGGCGACTTTGAAAAAGCAGAAAACAGACTCAACGCAATTCTTGTTAAAATCGGTGCTGTTGAAGCTGAAGAGGTTAAGGATTACACCTTCTTTGAGAATCTTTCGGAGTGGCTTTATGAAAATTACGGAACAAACGGATTCTCAGAAATGCCCAGAATTTCTCTCAACATAGTTTTCGGTGCAATTGCCGAATTCTTCAATTCAATCTTTGCATAAAAAATACGCCTCCGGAGCAATTATTCCGGAGGCAATTTTTATTTATACTGATAACATCTTACATAATCCACCTTGAATTCGGCAGGCCAGTTTTCAGCGGGAGTTTTGTTGATCTCACCCGTACCGTGACGGTCTGAATGCTGAATTCCGTTATCACCCGCAAACTCACATGAAAGAAGCAGATACTCGGGATTCTTTGAAACACCGCCTGCAGAGGTGCGGCCCGTTTCAACGCCGTTTATATAGAAAATATATTCATTCTCATTCCATTCAACACCGTAAGTATTGTATTCTTCATAAGGATTGTTTTCAATAAACATTTTTCCGACAGGAACTGCACTGTGCCCTTCAGCGTAACCGTCATAGTGGATGCCGGTTGAAATCGCGTCGTTGCCCCACCAGTTATCCTTATAATAGAATGATTCAAAAACATCAATTTCCGTGCCGTCTTCACCTGAATTATTGACATTATAAACGCCTTCGTTCATCATCCAGAAGGCACTCCACATACCTGTTGCAGCAGGCAGGATACAACGGACTTCAAAATATCCGTAGCACTGCTCATACTTACCGCGGCTGGTGATTTTTCCCGTATACCATCCGGGCTTGTATTCAGGCATATCGACACCCGAATCAAGATAATGGTTTTCGGGCGGATTTTCAAGATATTCCGCTCTGATAACGAGATTGCCGTCTTTGACGCTGACCATATCCTCGTGCCAGTAACCGCCTTTACGCTCTGTTATCCACCATGAAAAACCCCATTTTGTTGTGTCAAGCTCCGTACCCTCAAATTCATCGTACCAGACAAGTTCAAAATCATTGAGGTCAATCTGCTTTCCTTGAGGCATCTTGCCGAGATCAAGCATTTCAGGAAGCTGAGGATTGATTGCCATGAGTATAGCAATAAGAATTTTCAATACGGTTTTAATCATTTTCTGACTCCCCTTTCTTTTTTCAATATTACACTAATGAAGCTTAAGTGTCAAGGCATGAACCTTTTGAACTGCGTTATTTTTTCCATAACAGCATCAACCGATTCCATCAATGAAAAATTTTGAATTTTTTTGAAAAAAGTGTTGACTTTATCGATTTAGAGTGATAATATGATGTCATTCAATAACTGTTGGATATGTTAAATGCGATGAGCAGAAACCAGTAGGTCGGAAATAATCTTGAGAGAGTTGCCGGTTGGTGCGAGGCAATGAGGAAGTCCTTCTCGAATTCATTCTGTTAGCAGTGCACTGAACAAGAGTATTCTTTAGTAGGATGCAACGGGAGTTCCCGTTACAGAACTAGGGTATGTTAGTACCCGACAAGGTCGTTACCGTGAGATAGCGACGAACTGAGGTGGTACCACGGGATTTTGATTTTCTCGTCCTCTGTATTCTTAATCGGAATGCGGAGGGCGTTTTTTATTTGCCTTCTGCCACTCCGAAAACATCATTACCTGAAAACTCAGGCATTTAAAGAAAGGGTGGTCAGAATGTCACAGAACTACTATCAGAAAGAAATTGAAACAATGTCGATTGAAGAAATGAAAAAGCTTCAGTCCGAAAAACTCGTCAAGCAAGTTAAGCATGTTTATGAAAATGTTCCTTATTACCGCAATCTTATGGATGAAAAAGGCGTGAAGCCTGAAGATATCAAGGATATTGATGATTTACACAAGCTCCCCTTCCTCACAAAGGCGGATCTTCGCGATGCTTATCCCTACGGACTTCTTGCAAAGCCTCTTGATGAATGTGTCCGCATTCAGTCAACCTCAGGCACAACGGGACGCCGCGTTGTTGCTTTCTATACACAGAACGATATAGATTTATGGGAAGACTGCTGTGCCCGTGCAATCACCGCAGCAGGCGGAACAAAAAAAGATGTCTGCCAGGTTGCTTACGGCTACGGTCTTTTCACAGGCGGTGCCGGACTTCACGGCGGTTCACATAAGGTTGGCTGCCTTACTCTTCCCATGTCATCGGGAAATACTGAGCGACAGATTCAGTTTATGACAGATCTTAACGCAAGCACCATCTCCTGCAGCCCCTCTTATGCCGCATACATCGGCGAAACTCTTAAAGAGCAGGGTTACAAACCCGAGGATATTCCCCTCAAAGCAGGCATTTTCGGTGCGGAACCCTGGACAGAAGAAATGCGTCAGGGAATTGAAAAAACTCTCGGCATCAAGGCTTATGACATTTACGGTCTGACCGAAACCTCGGGACCGGGTGTTGCATTCGAATGCGAAGAACAGACAGGTATGCATGTTAATGAAGACCATTTCTTTGCCGAAATCATCGACCCCGAAACAGGCGAAGTTCTTCCCGAAGGAAGCAAGGGTGAGCTTGTATTCACTTCTCTTGATAAGGAAGCCTTTCCTCTTCTCCGTTACAGAACCCGTGACATCTGTGTTCTTTCACGCAAAAAATGTTCTTGCGGAAGAACTCTTATCAAAATGGCAAAGCCTATGGGCAGAACAGATGATATGATGATTATCAGAGGCGTAAATGTTTTCCCGAGTCAGATTGAAACCGTTCTTCTCAACGAAGGCTATGAACCTAATTATCAGATTATCGTTGACCGTGTGAACAACAACGATACTTTCGATGTTAATGTTGAAATGACAGCCGAAAAGTTCACCGATAAGGTCAGCGAAATCATATCAATGGAAAAATCTCTTGCAGGTGCAATGAAAACGATGCTCGGCATCAATCCCGCAGTTCATCTCGTTGCTCCCAAGAGCATTGCACGAAGTGAAGGCAAAGCAGTCCGCATTATTGATAAACGCAAATTAATCTGAGAGGAGAAATAAAAAATGGCAATCAGACAGTTAACGGTTTTCGTTCAGAATCAGAAAGGTGCAATGGTTGCACTTACCGATATTCTTGCAAAAAGCAACATAAACATCCGCGCTCTTTCCATAGCAGAAACTGAAGATTTCGGAGTTCTCCGCCTTATTGTTGATGACGAAGCAACCGCAACAAAAATCCTTAAAGAAAACGGATATCTTATCAAAGCTATTGATGTTGTCGGCGTTAAATTAAGAGATAATCCCGGTGCTCTCACCGCCGCTCTTGATGTGCTTGATAAAGCAGGAATAAATGTTGATTATCTTTACGCATTCATGGCAAGAACAGAAAAACACGCCTATGTTGTTGTCAGAGTTGAAGATAACGATGCTGCGGAAGCTGCGATTGAAAACGCAGGTCTCCACCTCATAACAAACGCAGACATACTCAAGCTTTAATCGGACTTTGCTCTGTCCGTAAAAAGCAGAAGCTTTTCATGTCCTAAATACCGAACATCATTGACAAAACACCTTGGAAGCATTATTATGTTTCTGAGGTGTTTTTATGTATCAGGCTAATTCAAAGAAAACAGCAATTCTCTGCATTATCGATATTCTCAAAAAGCATACCGACAGCGAGCATACACTCACGCAGAAACAGATTCAGGATATGCTTGAATCTGAATACGGATTGAAGCTCGACAGAAAAGCCGTCAAAAGAAATCTTACGGATTTGATTGATATGGGTTTTGATGTCGGTTATTCCGAGCGTACCCGCAAAACAAAAAGCGGTGAGGATGAAACCGTTTATTCCGATTGGTACATAACCCGTGCATTTGATGACAGCGAACTCCGTCTGCTTATCGACAGCATTCTGTTTTCAAAGTACATCCCCTACTCTCAATGCAAGGAACTTATTGAAAAGCTTGAAAAACAGTCAAATAAATATTTCTCTGCAAAGGTGCGTCATGTCCGCAATCTGCCCGTTTCAATGCCTGCAAACAAAGAACTCTTCTATACAATCGGCATTCTTGATGAGGCGATTGAAGGAAGCAAAAAGGTTAAATTCCATTATTCCGATTTCAATCTGAAGCTTGAAAGAGAAACTCGTATTCACTACGGCAAGCCTGCGGAATATATCATAAATCCCTATCAGATGGTTGCTTCAAACGGCAGATATTATCTCATCGGCAACTATGATAAATTCGATAACGTGTCGCATTACAGAATCGACAGAATCATCGATATTGAAATTATTGACGAGCCTGTAAAACCGATGAAAAAGGTCAACGGACTCCGAAACGGACTTGATTTGCCCAAGCACATGGCGGAGCATATTTATATGTATTGCGGTGAAAGTGTAAAGGTTAAATTCAGAACGGACAAAAACATAATCAACGATATCGTTGACTGGTTCGGCACGGCGGTTAAATTCTCAAACGAAACAGAAGAAACCGTTGATGTGAGCGTTAAGGTCAATGAAAACGCTATGTTCCATTGGGCAATGCAGTACGGAACAAGAGTTGAAGTGCTTGAACCCGAATCG
>JAZOVN010000148.1:0-7964 GCA_045658725.1 Acutalibacteraceae bacterium | reverse complement strand
GATTTGAATACACGGTAACCTTTGTTACATCCTCAACACGGTCAACATATCTCTTGCCGCAGATGTGAACAAACGGGTCTTCTGAAAGCCATGCTTTATATGCATAGAATGAATCCTTTTTATACTTACGGTCAAAGGTGATAAGACCCTTGTGATTCTGTCCGTTTTCGCCACCTTCGCTTCTTGCATCCGCACCGAAATCAAACATATTCCAGACATGAGTTGCCCAGATATAAGGACGGGTAAAGAGCTGTTTGATAAGCTCCTCATGATAATAAGACTGATATTCTTCCGTATAGTCACCCTGAACGGGCTTTGATGTGTGCCAGTTGAGTGCCTCGCATCCGTACTCACTCACACCGATGGGAATAGTAGGATGAGTTGCGTGGAAATTATCAAACCACGGTCCGTTCATCGAAGTATCTCCGCCGTACCAGCCGAAATAATGGTTATATGAAACAACATCGGGAATCTGAATATAGGGATCATCAATCTTGCACATTGAAACAGCGGCAATAGTGGTAAGTCTTGTTTTATCCATCTCATGCACAAGGTCGTTGAGAATTCTGTGATTTTCAAGAAGGTCATCATCCGAGCCTGCCATTGAAATTTCGTTTGAAAGACCCCACACAACAATTGAAGGATGGTTGTAATTCTGATAAACAAGCTCCTTCATCTGTGAAATTGTATTTTCACGGCCGCCGGGCATATGCTTTGAGATATAAGGAATTTCAGCCCAGAGAACAAGACCCTTTTCGTCACAGAGGTCATAGAAATACTGATTGTGCTGATAGTGCGCAAGTCTGATTGTTGTTGCACCGACTTCCATAATGAGGTCAACATCTTCTGCATGATGCTCGGGAAGGAGTGCATTACCGATTCCCCATCTGTCCTGATGTCTTGAAACACCTCTGAGAGGATATTCTTCACCGTTGAGAATAAAGCCTTTTTCGGGGTCAATTTCAAAGGTACGGCAACCGAAACGGGCACTTACATTATCAAGAACATCATCGCCAGCAACAAGCTTAACCTCTGCGGTATAAAGATAAGGATTCTTTCTGCCGTGCCAGAGGTTAACATCCTTTATTTCAAAAACAGCTTTTGTTACCGAAACATCCTTTGATTCTTCGGCAATAACATTGCCTTCTGCATCCTTGATGCTGTAAATAAGGGTCTGTGCTTCCATTGCATTTGTAACAAAAACTTCAATTTCTGCCTTTGCATCCTTGCCGTTTACTTCGGGAGTAACCTTGATACCGGGTGCACCGTAATAATCGAGATCGAAATGCGAATTGCTTACAGCGATAATATTTACATCTCTGTAAAGACCGCCGTAGAATGTGAAGTCAGCCATCTGGGGATAAACTTCTTCATTGGGGCTGTTATCAACGGTGATTGCGATAACGGTTTTGAACTCCATTGCATCGGTGATATCAACTCTCCAGGTTGAGTAGCCGCCGTCATGATGAGCAAGCTTTTTGCCATTGACATAAACATCAGCTGATGAATTCGCACCCTGAAGCTCAAGATAATATCTGTCTGCTTCGGGAATTTCTTCTCTGTCTATTTCACGGACATAGCAGCATGTGCCTCTGTAATAATCATTGCCGCCGTCCTGACCGTCAATTGCGTTCCATGTATGGGGAAGATTCACAAAATTCCACTTTTCGGGAATTGACACGGGAATTTCAGCGAAATCCTTTGTGAAAGCCCACTTTCTGTTGATATTGATTATTTTTCTCATTAAATTATTCTCCTTAGTGTGTTTTATAAAACAGCCGGCAGAATCTACCGGCTGTAAGCTTTATCTTGCGTTGGCTGAATGTCTTTCTTCAAGCTCTGCATTCATCTTATCGAGAGTTTTCTTATCAAGATTATAAATAACAGCAACACCGATAAACTGAACTACTGCGCTGAAAAGATAAAGACCCGCTACAAGCCAGCACATATTGTGTGAAGTTTCAAAGCTCTGACCGATGGTTCCGAGTTCAGACTGATAGCCGAGAACACCCATGATTGCAAGCACAACAGAAGGACCTATACCCTGTGCAAGCTTGCGGAAGAATGAATGAAGTGAATATACGGTACCTTCTTCGCGGGTATTGAATTTCCATTCGTTATAATCAATGGCATCTGCCATCATCGCCCATGAAACGCAGGTGTAAACACCCATACCTATTCCGAATGCAACAAGACCTGCAAGGTAAACAATAAGTGCAGTATTTCTGTTTTCAACCATGGGGAATATCATCATGATAATTCCGCCGACTACCGAAACAAGAGTTCCTGCAACGGAAGCTTCTTTTTTGCCGTATTTATTAACAAGCTTTTTGATAAACGGAAGGAAAAGAACCATGGGAAGAAAACCGATCATCTGAACAACACCCGACATTGATGCCTTGTTAAAATAAGTTGCAAACATGATTGTATTTGCGGTTGTTGCCGACTGCATTCCGAGGAACATGCCCATTGCAGCAACGGTTGCACCGACTGCGGGACGGTTTTTCATAAAGTTGCCGAAAGCCTTGATGATATTGAATTTTTCGCCATCATTTGTTTTAACGGTGTTTTCGTCAACACGAACGGTAATTTTTTTAATCATGAACATGAACGCAATAAATCCGAAAACGCCCATAATAAGAGCTGCCATGAAAACTCGTTCACCAAGCAAGGTTTCGAACTGTTCACCTGTCAAAGGATCAAGAACGGCATCACCGATTTTATATGCTTCTCCTGTCAGAGGATTGGTGTGATAATCGCCTGTTCCGTCATAGGTAACTTTTTCCCAGATAAGCATGGGAAGAATAATCATGGGAACAATGTTGCCGAACATTGAGCCGATGCTTCTCCATGTTGAAAGCTGTGCTCTTTCGCCGCTGTCCTCTGTAATAAGAGAAAGCATTGAACCGTAAGGAACATTTGCAATTGTGTAGCAGGCATCCCAGACTATATATCCGAGAACGAACAGTATTGCTTTAACAACAACACTTGCGTTGGGGAAAGGAAGGAAAACGGCTGCACCTGCAACAAGAAGTCCGCAGGCACCTATGAATATGTAAGTTTTGAACTTACCCATCTTGTATTTTCTCTTATCATTATCAATCATACTGCCGATAAGCGGATCATTGATAGCATCCCATGCCTGAACAAGCAAAAGAAGCACGGACAAAAGTCCGGTTTCCATCATCATGTAAACAAGCCAGAATGTCTGAACGGTTCCTTTGAGTGCAAAGCTCATATTACATCCGAAATCGCCTGCTGCATATGAAATCTTGTCAAGCATGCCGAAAGGACGCTGTCCGTTTTTGAGAGTTGTTTGTTTTTTCATGCAAATCCCTCATCTTTCATAATTTTGGATATTGTGGCGGTCAATATTTTGTTTGATTTGACGAACCGACCTGTCTATATTTTAATAGATAACAGTATTATTTCGTTATAATTTTTTTTGCATTTTCAAGTATTTTTTTTATCGGACTATTGCAATTTTCCAAAAATTATACAATAATATATCTGTACATAATTTCAGAGGAGGTTTTTGTTTTGAATTACTCAGCCGAACTTGATTTTCTGCGCCGCATTCTGCACAACTATCATATCGACACTAACATCGTAACCGAAAATGAACCTCTCCCGCCCGGGATCGACAAAGGTCTGAGAGAATTTCTCAACCTTTCCCATAACTATGAGAATTTTTTCAGTTTGTTTGATTACATGAAAACAAACACCATTTACAAAATCACAGACAGCTTCATGTGTCATTACATTTTTATTCTTCTTTCAAAAGAAGAAGGAAAGGTTCTTATTACCGGACCCTATCTGCACACAGAGCTTACCAAAGAAATTCTTCTCGAAAAAGCAGAAGAGCTGGATATTCCAACTCAGCTTGTTTCTCAGATGATAAAATATTTCGGAAATATTCCGCTGATTAAAAGCGATAAATTTCTGATGAACCTTTTCCTCAGCTTCGGTGAAATAATCTGGGGAAGCGATAATGATTTTGTTATCGAAAATATCAACAATCTTGAGGTTGCAAAGTCAGAGCTTGAATCGCTTCATTATTTCAAAGCAAAATCGGAAGATGCTCTGCTTTCAATCAAGCTTCTTGAAGAACGCTACAACGCAGAAAGAGAATTCATGCAGGCGGTTTCTCAGGGTGCAATCCATAAAATCGAAAAGCTGTTTTCCAACCCTTCAACATTTGCCATTGAAGAAAGAGTTGAAGATCCCGTCCGCAATATCAAGAACTATCTTATTATTATCAACACTCTCTTAAGAAAAGCTGCAGAGCAGGGCTCTGTTCACCCCTTCTATATAGACGGTCTTTCAACGGAATTTGCCCAAAAAATCGAAAGAATAAAAAGCGTTAACGAAGCAAACGAATTCATGGGCGAAATGATGCGCAAATACTGTGCACTCGTAAAAAAGCACTCCATGAAAGACTATTCCCTGCTGATTCAGAAAGTTCTGACAATAATCGATGCAGACCTCACCGCCGACCTCGGACTAAAGAGACTTGCAGAAATTCTTAATGTCAACGCAAGCTATCTTTCCGCTCTGTTCAAAAAAGAAACAGGAAAAACGCTGACCGAACATGTCACCGAAAAGCGTGTAAAACATGCCGCATATCTTCTGAGTTCAACAAATCTGCAGATTCAGACAGTCGCTCAGCATTGCGGGATTTTCGATGTCAATTATTTTGCAAAAATTTTCAAAAAACACACAGGTAAATCCCCCAAGGAATACCGTGAGGAGCAATGATATGACACAGGTTGTAGCCGCCCTGATACGCCAAAATGATAAATTTATGATTTTCCAGCGACCCGAAACCAAAACCCGTGCTTTTCAATGGGAATTTGTCGGCGGAAAAGTCGAAAAAGGCGAAACCCTTGAAGAAGCACTCATCCGTGAGTGCCGTGAAGAAATCGGAGTAACGGTAAAAGTCGGAGATATCTTCACCGAAGTTGACCACGAATACCCCGATATTACAATTCATCTGACATTATTCAATGCCGAAATCGCAGAAGGAATTCCGCAAAAACTCGAGCATAATGATATCAGATGCATAACTCCGTCAGAAATCCCGCTCTATAATTTCTGTCCTGCCGATGATGAAATTCTCAAAAAAATAATTGCTGAATTTTAAAAAGCTGTATTTTTTACAATTTTTTCCTTTTTTACTATTGCATTTTCAATCAGAACATTGTATAATTTGTGGCAGGTTGTCACATATTTTGCCGAGGAGGCTAAAATGTACAAAGTAAAAATGGAGAAATCCGAAAACGAAGAAGGCATTGTTATTTGCAGCATTGCGGATGAAAAAGGAGTAATATTCAGATTTGTTTCTGATCCAGACTCCGCTGAGAGCTTTGCAGGACTTCTCAACGAATTATCTGTTGAGAGATGTCATGTTGCAGAAATTGCAGAAGATGTTTTTTGTCCGTAATTTAACAAGCCGCCTATCGGTATGTTTTATACTGCCAAGGTAAAAAAGAATCAATCCCTTCCTGCTTAACGGGAAAGGATTGATTTTTTTATTTCTATCAGACAATATCGTCTCCGTCAAATCTGTCACCGCATTCAGGACAGAACTTGGGAGGATTGTGGGGATCTTCGGGCTTCCATCCGCATTTATTACAACAATAAACAGGTGCACCCTCAGGTTTCTTTGCACCGCAGTTGGGGCAGAATTTGCCTTTGTTAACCGAGCCGCATGAGCAAGTCCAGCCTTCTGCTTCGGGCTTCTTTGCTCCGCATTCCGTGCAGAAATTTCCGCTTACCGTTGCACCGCAAGTGCATTTCCAGCCATCTGCAGGTGCGGCTGCTTGCTGTTGAGCCATCTGCTGTTGCTGCTGAACTCCTGCGTTATACATTGCAGCAGCATTAAATCCGCCGTTTGCATTCATTGCCATTCCCATTCCCATGAAACCGGTCATAGCTCCGTTTTCGTTTGATGCGGCAGCTTCCATCGCATTTGCATTAGCATCTGTCATTCTGCCTGCCATCATAAACGGATTCGAACCCAATGTTGCAGCATCTTCCATCTGATTTATTTTCTGCATGTCTTCGGGAGTAAGAGTAATCGGATTAAGAGCAATTGATTCAACCGAAATACCTCTGCGGTCTGTCCAATCAGATTTAAGAGATGCATTCATGGCATCTTTAAGTTCATTTGCATGTGCGGGAATCTGTGCAGGACGGAGTTCAAGCTCAGTCAGTCTTGCAAAAGCAGGCTGAAGTGCAGAGATAAACTCGGTTTTGAGCTGCATATCTATTTCATCGCGTCTGTATTCATCGGCAACATTGCCTGCAATTTTTGTGTAAAAAAGAATAGGATCGGTAATTTTGTAAGAATAAATGCCGTTGCATCTCACCTGAACGGTACGGCTCATGCCGATTCTCTTGTTGACAACCTCAAACATAAACGGATTTGCTGTTCCGAATTTGTTATCCATTATTTCTTTGGTATTGAAATAATAAACACGCTGGTCTTTACCGGTATCTCCGCCATATGTAAAACGCTTACCGATCTGTCTGAATGTTTCTTTAATCGAATCGCCGAGCTTGCCTGTAAAAATTGAAGGCTCTGTTGATGTGTCATAGGTGAACTGACCGGGCTCTGCACAAACTTCAACAACCTTCCCCTGCTCAACGATAATCATACACTGACCGTCGGCAACTGCAATACCCGAACCGTTTGAAATAACATTATCGCTTCCTTTGGTATTTGAACTTCTTCCGCTGACTCTTTTTGAGCCTTTCATCATAAGAACATCATTTTCAAGTGAATCGCAATAAAAGAATTCCTTCCACTGATCTGCAAGCACACCGCCGAGTGCACCTGCACCTGCTTTAATAAGTCCCATATACAGGTCTCCTTTCGGAATTATATTTACCAAGTATTATTTTATCTCAAATCCCCTGTCGTGTAAAGAGTTATTTTGTAACAAATAATCCATTCCGACAGAAAGCAAAAACAAATTTCAAAAAAGTTTAATTTTTTTTAAAATAATGCTTGACATTTCCGTTTTCTGTGATATAATAGCATTCGTTGAGTTGATAAGCCTCATCAAAAAGTGAATATCCGGGTGTGGCGCAGTTGGTAGCGCGCTTGACTGGGGGTCAAGAGGCCGTGAGTTCAAGTCTCGCCACTCGGACCATCTTAAAGAAGGCTGAAATCGTTGATATACAACGGTTTCAGCTTTTTTCATTTCTTCAAAAACCCTCAAATGGTCCTTATTTGGTCCTTATTCTGAAAAACACGAAAGCCGGGAAGCCTTTAGTATCAAGGCCTCCCGGCTTTTTGCGTGGGTCTTATCGGGTGTTTTTTATGAGCGATTTTTGCCCGATAAATAATCATAAAGCTGATCCATATCAATCAAGTTCCTGTTCCCTATAAGGGTAGAAACAATTTTCTTTTCCTCAATGAGCCTGCGGAGACCTCTTTCGGTTAAAGCGGTCCTGCTGTCAGACTCTTTTATTTCTTTAATTGCCTGCTTTATTGTGCGCATTTTAGGGGCCATGTACATTTTATCACCTCCAATTTTGTGAATCATGACGCGTTGACGTTATTTGTGTCTGGAGTTATAATATGTATAGAACAAATGTACGTTTGTTGAAATATTTATGAAAGAAGATGGTTTTATAGGTAGAATTGAAAAAAGAGGAAATGGATACCGTTTTAAGATCTATGACGGTTACAAAGCTGACGGTACACAGAATATCGTTACTAAAACATGGGTTCCCGAAGCGGGAATGACTCCGAAACAGATTGAGAAGGAATGCCAGAAGCAATTTGTAATATTTGAGGAAGAAGTTAAAACAGGTTCGTTTGTATCGGCTAATGTTAAGTTTGAAGTAATGGCTGAAATGTTTCTGGCACAAGCGGAGCTCGAGGGAAATCATAAGCAGCTTACAATTGAACGCCTTAAGGACTGCAAGGACAGAACATATAAAGCAATCGGACA
>JAZOVN010000147.1:0-7160 GCA_045658725.1 Acutalibacteraceae bacterium | reverse complement strand
AAGGAATACGCATTCTTGAAAAGCTCGGATTTTCAAGAGCTGTTCTTCCCAGAGAACTTTCTGAAAAAGAAATAAAAGTCATATCGTCGCAAACGGATATGGAGCTTGAATATTTTGTTCACGGTGCACTCTGCATGTGTGTTTCAGGTCAATGCCTGATGAGTTCCGTGCTCGGCGGCAGAAGCGGAAACAGAGGGCTTTGTGCCCAGCCGTGCAGGCTTCCGTTCGGAGTGAATTCAAAGGGTGGCAACAATCTCAGTCTCAAGGATTTGTCGCTTGTCGATGAACTCCGCAGACTTGAAAAAGCAGGAATATGTTCTTTCAAAATCGAAGGCAGAATGAAACGCCCCGAATATGTTGCCGCGGCGGTGACTGCATGCAGAAACAGCCTTGACGGTGTTAACGATGAAGAAATAAATAATTCGCTCAGGGCGGTCTTCTCACGTTCGGGATTTACCAAAGGATACTTTGAAGGCAAGCTCGGCAGAGAAATGTTCGGCACACGCCGTAAAGAAGATGTTGAAGGTGCGTCGGGCGTACTTTCGGGTCTGCAAAGACTTTACGATAAAGAAAATCCGCTTCTTCCTGTTGTTTTTTCGTTTGTTTTCAAAGAAAATGAGCCGATGAAACTCAGAGCGGAGAGTAACGGCTTTTCTGCGGAATGTATCAGCGGAAAGGCACCTGAAAAAGCGGTCAACAAAGCTTTGACCCGTGAGGAATTGTCGCAAAGAATTTCAAAATGCGGCGGCACTCAGTTTTATGCACAAAAAGTTGAAATCGATTTTGAAGAAGGGCTGAATGTTTCGGCAGGTGCACTCAATGAGCTTCGCAGAAACACTCTTTCGGCTCTTGAAAATGAAATAATCAAAAGAGAAAAAATCGAAGTTCTGCCTTTTGTAAATGAATACAGACCGCATAAACCGACTCCGTTTGCGGTGCATGCGAGATTTTTTGATGAATCGCAGATTCCCGATAATCTCAACGGAGTTTCAAGGGTAATCCTTCCGATTGAGGTTGATGCGGAAAATGTAAAATTGCTGAAATCAAAAGGCGTTGAGGTCGCAATCGAAATCCCTGCACCCGTATTTTCGGCTGCGGATAAATATATTGAAAAGCTCGCGGAGCTTAAAGAAAACGGAGCCGACCTTGCGTGGGTGTGTACTCTTGACGGTGTCGGCATTGCCGAGAAGGCGGGAATTCCCTTTGTCGCAGGCTTCGGAATGAATGTTTTCAACAGTCAGTCGCTCGAAGAGATGAAAAATCTCGGTGCGAAGGATGTCCTTCTTTCATGTGAAATCAGTCTTTCGGAGGCGTCAAGGCTTTCATCGGGTATTCCGAGAGGTATCATGGCTTACGGAAGAATTCCGCTTATGCTTACGAGAAACTGTCCCGTCAGGAATAAGCTTTCCTGCACGGAATGCGGCAAAAAAAGCGAGCTTGTTGACAGAATGGGCGTGCATTTTCCTGTTATATGCAAAAACGGAGCAAGCTTTATTCTCAATTCCCGTCCCGTATGGATGGCAGACAAAAAATCCGAAATCCGCAACCTTGATTTTGCTCTTCTTTATTTTACAAATGAAGATAAAGCGGAGTGTGAAAGTGTGATTGCGGCTTATAATAATAATGAAAAGCCCGAAGGCGAATTTACAAGAGGGCTTTATTTCAAAAGTGTTCTTTAAATATTGATTTTTCTATTGAATTATAAAAAAATTTGCAGTATACTTTTTCCATAATTTTAAATAAGAAGGTATGTATTATGATAAGAGTCGGTATTTACGGCTACGGCAACATCGGAAAGGGCATTGAATGCGGAATCCGTCAGAATTCCGATATGACACTTGCCGCGGTTTTTACAAGAAGAGACCCTTCGCAGGTTAAAACCGTTTTCGGCGACACTCCCGTGTATTCCGCTTCCGATGTTCTGAATTATAAAGATGAAATTGATGTTATGATTATGTGCGGCGGAAGTGCAACGGATCTGCCCGTTCAGACTCCCGCACTTGCAGAACATTTCAATGTTATTGACAGCTTTGATACTCATGCACGCATTGCAGAGCATTTTGCAAATGTTGACAAAACTGCAAAAGCAGGCGGCAAAACCGCAATTATTTCGGTCGGCTGGGATCCCGGTCTTTTCTCACTTAATCGCCTTTATGCGGAAGCAATTCTTCCCGAAGGAAGCAACTACACCTTCTGGGGCAAGGGTATAAGCCAGGGTCATTCCGATGCAATCAGAAGAATCGACGGTGTTCTCGATGCAAGACAGTATACCGTTCCCGTTACCGCAGCGGTTGAAGCCGTCAGAAACGGCGAGAATCCCGAACTCACCACAAGAATGAAGCACACAAGAGAATGCTGGGTTGTTGCGGCAGAGGGTGCAGATAAGGCAAGAATCGAGAACGAAATCAAAACCATGCCCAACTATTTTGCGGATTATGATACTACCGTAAACTTCATTTCGCAGGAAGAGCTTAACGAAAAGCACGGCGGTCTTCCTCATCAGGGAATCGTTTTCCGTTCGGGCTGCACAGGTGCAAACAAAGAAAACAAGCACATTATCGAATATTCGATCAAGCTTGATTCAAATCCCGAATTTACCTCGAGCGTTATTCTTGCATATGCAAGAGCCGCTTATAAACTCAACAAAGCAGGTGATATCGGCTGCAAAACCGTTCTTGATATTGCACCTTCAATGCTTTCACAGAAGAGCGGCATCGAACTCACACAGTATATATAATGTAATATTATATAGGTTCTGCAACACAAGATGTTGCGGTGCCGCATGAAATATTGCATAGAGAAATAAAAAAATCAAAAAAATCCGAAAAAAGTGCTTGACTGCAGGGGATGATTGTGCTATGATTATTCTACCTCTGCAGGAGGGTTCTTTTTTTGTGCCCGAAAATAAATTGTTACGCAGAGGGAGGCTGGCCTTGAAAAGGTTGCCTGATAGACCTTAACCAAGGCTGAATATTCCAAAAAATGGAGGTGCCGCACATGGCTGCTACCGGTAAAAGAGTAAAAATCACACTTTCTTGCACCGAATGCAAACAGCGCAATTACAACACAATGAAAAACAAGCAGAACACACCTGACAGACTGGAGATGAACAAGTACTGCCGTTTCTGCAGGAAGCATACTCTCCACAAAGAAACAAAGTAAGCGGGAGGAATTAACCTATGGCTAAAAAGGAAGTTTCCCAAGCTGCAGAAAAAGTTGCCGCCGCTGAAAAGAAAAAAGACAAGAAGCCTGCTAATCCCAACGGAAATATCTTCGTAAGAGCCGGCAAGGCAATCAAAAAGTTCTGCAAAGATCTCAAGGGAGAGATCAAAAAGATCGTATGGCCCGACGCAAAAACCGTTCTTAAGTCAACACTCATCGTTCTTGCAGTAGTTGCAGTCTGCGGACTTGCAATCGCAATCGTTGACTGGCTCCTTTCACAGGGTCTTTCACTTCTTGAAATGGCTGCTGCAAAGGTAGGCGGATCAGCTGCAGATGTAGTTGCTACAGCTTCGGATGCTGTTTTGGATCACGGCGACCACACACATGCCGCCGGTATCATGAGCAGTATAATCGGCTGATACGGGAGGATTTTGAATGTCTGTTGACACAAGATGGTATGTAGTCCATACCTACTCCGGTTATGAAAACAAGGTTGCAACCAACATTGAAAAGATGGTTGAAAACCGCAAAATGCAGGATCAGATCCTCGAGGTCAAGATCCCCACAGAAATTGTTACCGATGTTGAGAAAAAGAAAGAGGTTGAGCGCAAGCTTTTCCCCGGCTATGTTCTCGTTAAGGTAGCAGTTACGGCTGACAGGGACAACCGTCCCGCTATGAGTGATGAGACTTGGCTTCTCATCCGTAACACCAGAGGTGTAACCGGTTTTGTCGGCCCCGAAAACAAAGCAATTCCCCTTACCGACGAAGAAGTTATCAGGCTCGGAGTCGAGAAGAGAACTGTTGAGGTTTCATATCAGGTTGGCGATACAGTCAACATCATCGATGAAATTTTCGACGGATTCACGGGCGTTGTTGAGGAACTGGATGTTGATAACAATGTTGTCAAAGTTTCAGTTTCAGCACTCTTTGGCAAACAGACAACCGTTGAGCTTGAGCTTGATCAGGTTGAGCTTGCCGAATAATCACGGTAATTTGAGGGTATATCCCTTTCAAATTTAGTGCGTTATCGCACAGTCCGTTTTCACGGGCTTCGTGGGAGGAGCAAAAAAAGCTCCGCAATTTACCACAAAATATGGAGGTTTATTAATTATGGCACAGAAAGTTGTCGGCTTAATTAAGTTACAGATCCCCGCAGGTAAGGCCACTCCGGCTCCCCCTGTAGGTCCTGCACTCGGTCAGCACGGTGTTAACATTATGTCCTTCACAAAGGAATTCAATGAGCGCACCAAGAACGACATGGGTCTTATCATCCCTGTTGTTATCACTGTTTATGCAGACCGCACATTCAGCTTCATCACAAAGACCCCGCCCGCAGCAGTCCTCATCAAGAAGGCTTGCGGTATTGAAAGCGGTTCGGGCGTTCCCAACAAGACCAAGGTTGCAACAATCACACAGGAACAGGTTCGCAAGATTGCTGAGCAGAAGATGCCTGACCTCAACGCAGCTTCAGTTGAAGCAGCTATGAGCATGATCGCAGGTACTGCACGCAGCATGGGCGTTACCGTTACTGATTGATGCAGACTGTGGGAGGAAAAATCCGATTTAACCACATGATTGGGAGGAATTAATTAACATGAAACACGGAAAGAAATATAACGAGAGTGCAAAGCTTGTTGATAAGGCTTCACTCTATGATACCGACGCTGCACTTGATCTCGCAGTTAAGACTGCAAGTGCAAAGTTCGATGAAACAGTTGAAGTACACATCCGTCTGGGTGTTGACTCACGTCATGCAGACCAGCAGGTTCGTGGTGCTGTTGTACTTCCCAACGGTACAGGCCGTACAGTAAGAGTTGCAGTTTTCGCTAAGGGCGCAGATGCAGATGCAGCAGCTGCTGCAGGTGCAGAAGTTGTCGGTGCTGAAGACCTTGTTGCAAAAATCCAGGGCGAAGGCTTCATGGATTTCGATGTATGTATCGCAACACCCAACATGATGGGTCTTGTTGGTCGTCTCGGTAAGGTTCTCGGTCCCCGCGGTCTTATGCCCAGCCCCAAGGCAGGTACAGTTACTCCTGATGTTGCTAAGGCTGTTACAGAAGCTAAGGCAGGTAAGATTGAGTACCGTCTTGACAAAACAAACATCATCCATTGCCCCATCGGCAAGGTTTCATTCGGTGCAGAGAAGCTCGCAGAGAACTTCAATACTCTCCTTGACGCTGTTATCAAGGCTAAGCCCGCAGCAGCAAAGGGTCAGTATATCCGTTCATGCGTTCTCGCAACAACAATGGGCCCCGGCGTAAGAGTTAATCCCAACAAGCTTGGCACAGCTGTAGCCGAAGCATAAAAAAACACTTGACAAGCACAAAAATTTGTGCTATCATATCCAAGCTGTTCTTTTTAAGACAGCAGGTGCTTTCCGCATAATGGTATTTATACCGCCTGCCGAGAGAGGATGCATACCAAAGCAAATAGCTTTATTATGTATGTTCATGCCCTTTCTGCGGTTAGCGGAAAGGGCTTAAATTTTTGTAATCATTTTCCTACGGAGGTGAAAATACATGCCCAGCGCAAAGGTTTTAGAGCAGAAAAAGCAGATTGTCGCAGACCTTACCGAGCAGCTTCAGAACTCAGTTGCAGGTGTTCTCGTTGACTATAAGGGTATCAATGTTGCTGATGATACAAAGCTCCGTAAAGAGCTCCGTGAAGCAGGCATCAAGTATTCAGTAGTAAAGAACACACTCCTCGGTCTTGCAGCTAAGAATGTAGGTCTTGACGATATGTGCGGCGTTCTCGAAGGCACAACAGCTATCGCTATCAGCCCCGAAGATCACACCGCAGCAGCAAGAATTCTCTCAAAGTTTGCAGATACTCACAAGAACTTCTCAGTTAAGAGCGGTTATCTTGATGGTAAGGTTGTTGATATTGCAACAATCGATTCACTTGCAAAGCTTCCCACAAGAGATATCCTTCTTGCAACAGTTTGCAACGCATTCAATGCACCCATCGCTTCATTCGCAAGAGCTATCCAGGCTATTGTTGATAAGAGCGGCGAAGCTCCCGCAGCAGCAGAAGAAGCTCCTGCAGAAGCATAATTTAATTATAATTTAAAAATCTATTATTTGGAGGAAAAATAAAATGGCATCAGAAAAGATTGCAGCAATGATTGAAACAATCAAAGAACTTACAGTACTTGAGCTTTCAGAGCTCGTTCACGCAGTAGAAGAAGAATTCGGCGTATCAGCAGCAGCAGCAGTTGCAGTAGCAGCTCCCGCAGCAGACGCAGGCGCAGCAGCAGAAGAGAAGACAGAATTCGATGTTATCCTTGCTGAAGTTGGCGCAGAAAAGATCAAGGTTATCAAGGTTGTTCGTGAGCTCACAGGTCTCGGCCTTGCAGAAGCTAAGGCAGCTGTTGACAGCGCACCCAAGGCTCTCAAGGAAGGCGTTTCAAAGGAAGACGCTGAAGCAGCTAAGGCTAAGCTTGAAGAAGTTGGCGCAAAGGTTGAAATTAAATAAGTTTGATTTCAATAATAAAATCCGTTCTGTTTCGGCAGAACGGATTTTTTTATGCCCTTATTCATGTCGGTAGAAAAATTCTCCCAAAAAGAGAATTTATTTCAAAAAACAAGTTATTGTTTCTTTGCAAAAAAACAGTTATTATTAGCTTGTAACCACGGCCGGGTTAAATTAAAACGAAAGGCGGCATTACTGCAATGACAGTTTACTTCGGTGAAAATCTCAAAAGACTACGCAAATCAAAGGATCTTACACAAGAGGTGCTTGCAGAATTTCTCGGCATGTCTTTTCAGGCTGTAAGTAAATGGGAAAGGGGAGAGACCTTTCCTGATATCACGATACTTCCGACAATCGCTTCGTTTTTCGGAGTCAGTGTTGACAGTCTTCTCGGTACAGATGCGATTGCTAAAGAAGCAAAAATCAAGGAATACTGCGAAAATTATTCCCGTCTGTGGAATGAAAGAAAAATCAGTCAGGCAAGGGATATGCTTAAAGAGGCAATCGTTGAATTTCCAGGCAATTA
>JAZOVN010000146.1:0-10731 GCA_045658725.1 Acutalibacteraceae bacterium | reverse complement strand
TTGAAATCGCCGAAGATTCTATTTTACTTTGTGAAGATGATGAGCGATACAATAATCATCACGGGAGGAACGATAAACATGAGGAACGAGATTGCACTCTGTGCCTGAGCAGTCTGAACAGCAGCCTCGCCGTCGTAACCCGTAAATGTAAAGGTTGCATACATGATGATTGCCTGAACGGTATATGCCATCTTCTGAAGGAAGCCCTTCATCGAGAAGGTAAGGCTCTGATTGCGTGCACCCGTTTTATATTCACCGTAGTCAACACAGTCTGCAAGCATAACTGTCTGATTGACAAACATACTGCCCGTGCCGAGCGAGGTGAGAATATAGAAAAGACCGAGTGCGGTAACATTGCCCGTAAAAACATAACCCATAACCGCCATGCCGATATAACCTGCCGCCGCCATGCCGAGCGAAAGCTTATAAATTGAGCGGTTGTTCATGAACTTTGAGAAAACGGGAACAACGAGAATCGAAAGCACCGAACCGACAGTACCCATAAGATTGAATTTTGACTGCAGGGTGAGATCGCCGAGAACGGAAGTGAAATAATAACTGCTGATGCCAGAGGTCATATAGAAGCCTGCGTTTGAAATCATTGCAAAGAGCATGAAAACGAGAAGCTGATCGTTACTCTTTATTACATTGATTGCCGCTTTGAACGAGAATTTTTCTTTGTTGACGATAATTCTTCTTTCCTTTGTTGAAAGCACGCTGATAAGTGCAAAAAGAACAAGACCGCCTGCCATAATTACTGACCATTTACCGAATCCCTTGCTGAGAGTATCGGAAGTCATTGCATCAAGCTTACTGCCTGCAACACCGCCGAAAAACGCAACTGCCATGGGAGTGAAGATTGAAATGATTCCCTGACCGAGACCCGAAAAAGCTCTTGCGATTGTTGAAACAAGATTTCTGTCCTTTTCCTCCGATGCAAACGAAGGCACCATTGACCAGAAAGGAATATCAGCAAGGGTATTTGTCATGCCCCAGAAAACATAAAGCACGGCGGCATAAACATAAAGACCCGTTGAGCCTGAAGCGAAGCCGGGATTGTTGAAAAGCAAGCCGAGAACAACCGCATTGAGCAGAGCACCCGTCAGAATCCATGGGCGGTATTTACCCATTTTGGTGTGGGTTTTGTCAACAATCATTCCCATCATCGGGTCATTGAAGCCGTCCCATATTCTTGCAAGCGGAGTTATGATAAGAAGGAATGCAGGGCTGATTCCGAGTGCATTTGTGAGATAGATTGAAAGGTAGGAATAAAACATTCCGTAGCTGAGGTCAAGACCGACGGCACCTACGCCGTAGCCAAGCTTTTCACCGAGACCGATTTTTTTCATTTCAGAGCTCCTTTTATTTTATGGTTTTATCATAATTATATCTTCTTCTGTTTTTTGTTCCGTTTCCGAACTGAATTGCTTCGGTCGGGCAGCAATTGATGCATGCCGTGCAGTGCTGACACTTTGATTTTATCCAGATAGGCTTGCCGTCTTTCATTTCAATCGCACCGTCAGGGCAGTTTTTGGCACACATGCCGCATGAGGTGCATTTATCATCCGCATAAAACTTTTTCGTTGTGCGGAAAACATCGTAAAGCGGCGGCACAAAAACGCTTTTGATTTTATCACCCGTACTGCCTCCATGCTTTTTTGCAAGGCTGTTTATATCCTCACAAATCATTTCAAGCTCTCTGTCGGCATGAGCAAGAAATCTTTTTGCTTTTTCCTTCGGACTGGGATCATAAAGCACAACATAGTTATCAGGCATTTTCAGAGAAAAGCTGTAATCAAGCTTTCTGCCGAGCTTTTTTTCAAGCATTCTGTCTGCAGTTCCTGTCGAAGCCCCGCAGGTAATAATGCAATAAACATATTTTCCGAGCGATTTTCTGAATTCAGGTAAGGATGCAAAACGCTTTATAATTTCGGGAAGACCCCAGAAGTAAACGGGAAAAACCAATCCCGTTCTTTCGCTGTCTTGCGCAATTTCAGCCTTACCGTTAAGTATATCGGCTATGCTGACCGCGGTATCGCCCGTTTTTTCGGCAATGACCGAAGCGGCATGCTTTGAATTCCCTGTTGCTGAAAAATAATAAATCATAAAAACACCTTTTACTCTTATTTTAAAAAATTTTATCATCACAGCATTTTTTTGTCAATAAATATTAACGAATGTTCTGCACATAATAACATTGAACTCAAAGTTCAATATTAATTACAGAGAGGAACCTCGAAATGGAAAATAACAGACAGCAGAACCAGCAGAACAACAGCCAGAACAAGAATCAGCAGAATAACCAGAATAAAAACCAGCAGAACGGTCAGAACAAGAAGAACAACAACGAAAACTTCTGACAATAAAATATACCGTATCGCAGCCGTTGCGGTACGGTATATTTTTTTATTTTATGTATTCAATCAACACCAATATATAATGATAAACAACGGGAAGGATAAGTGCAGGCACCATATTGAGAGTTTTAAATTTCTTTTCAAGAAGGAAATTCAGACCGATTGCCATGATTATCGCATATCCGACCATGCAAATCTGTTCAAGAAGCTCGCCTTGCAGAATTCCGCTGAGCGTTCCCGCAAGAAGCGAAATGCCTCCCTGATAAATGAGCATGGGAATGCAGGTGAAGATAACACCGAAGCCGAGAGTTGCTCCGAAAATAACGGCATTTACTCCGTCGAGTGCACTTTTGACAAAAAGAATCGAGCTGTCACCCGTCAGACCGTCATTGATTGAGCCGATAATCGACATAGCACCGACGCAGAAAAGAACCGTTCCGTTTATAAAGCCCGAAGCAAATCCGTTTGCCTTGAATCTGCTTTCGATTTTCTTGCAGAATTTTCCGAATCTTTCATCAAGCTTCAGAAGTTCTCCGATAAGAGTGCCGACAACAAGAAAAACCACCAGCAACAGCTCTCCGCTGCTTGAAATTTTTCCGCTTTCAACCGTAAACATATTGGCTATAACGCCGTTCATGCCGATTATGAGCACGGCAAGTCCGAGCGCCCTGTTTATTCCGTCAGCATAACCGGGCTTTATTCCTTTTTTGAAAAGCAGACCTATAAGTCCGCCGACTATAACCGCAATGCAGTTAACAAGGGTTCCCGTCATTTTGTTTTCCTCCGAGACTTTTTTACACTTCACATTTTAATCCTTTACAACGCAAAAGTCAACATCAGGTACTGCCATGAATTTGCATTTATTGATGAATATTTTTCCTTCAAAGCCAAAATATGTGCAAACACCAACATTTGTCTGTGCTTTTGTATGAGTTTTAACATTTTGTTAACATTTCGTCAACACTCACACAACAGCTTGCATTTACTATTTGCGTGCACAACTCAAAAAAAACACAAAAAGGAGCATCCACATGAAGAAAAGAAGATTTTCAAAGCTGCTCAGTATCGTTCTTGCAGTAACCATGGTTTTCGGCTTTGCCGTCAGCCCCCTTGCATTCAACGGCTCGGTTACATATAAGTCAGGCAAATACGAGCTCACAAAAATTTCCCATCCCGAAAAAGGTCTTGGCGAAGTTGACGGCATTGTTGACTATGTCGGCGATGGTGCGGTATCCGCAAAGGATAACGGTCAGGGTGACAGAGGTCAGAACTATGCGTGGTCTGCCGTTGCCTACGGCGATTGTGTCTATGTTTCAACAAACTACAACTCACTCGGTCTCACTCTCGGATTCATGGACTCGGTTCTCGGCAACAAATTCGATCCTGCTGAAATGAACGCAACTCTCGATGTTATGTTCAACGGTCATTTCTACACAGGCGAGCCCGACGGCGGTAACACGGGCGGTGTTCTCACAAAAATCAACACAAAAACAAACGAAGTAACCGTTCTCATGAGCAAGTCAACAACAGGTCACAATGTTCAGCTCAGAAACGCATGCGAATTCAACGATAAGCTTTATTTCTGCGGTTCTGTCAACGGTCTTCCCAAGATTATTGAAGTTGACCCCAATAACGGTGACAAGTGCACCATCGTTTATGAGGGCATCAATCAGAGCGACTACTATCAGGCATATCTTCAGGGCATCTGCACGGGCATCAGAGGTCTTTGTGCTTACAAGGATTACCTCATCGTCAGCATGGTAACTCTCGGCGGTGCACAGATTCTTATTTCGTCAAATCCCTCGGCAGGTCAGGAAGCATTTACCGTAATTGCCGACCAGCAGGAGCTTTTTGACTATCCCGCATATCATTTCCCCGACAGCATTTACGGCGGTTCAATCTGGGAAATGGTTGAATATAACGACGACCTTTATGTTTCAATCTGCACAGGTACTCCCGACAACAAGCCCGATGAATACACAATGCAGTCATTCTCACTTGTCAAGGGCGAAATGGGCGAAAATGCAACAGACTGGACATGGACACCCGTTATCGGTGACAAGGAAGACGGTGCAAAATACACCTTCGGCATTGACCCCGAAAGAACAAGAGCGGGTGCGGGCGTTATCTATGTTTATGACGGTTATCTCTATATCGGCGAATACAACGACGAGGAAATCCCCCTTGAGCACATTCTTTTCAAGGCTGATTTTGAGTTCATGAACAGAAACCTTGAGCAGTCTGTCAGCCTTTACAGAATGGATAAGAACGAGAATATCGAGCTCATCATGGGCGATGCAACCGAAATGTTCCCCGAAGGCGGAAAGTCGGGTCTCGGCTCAGGCTTCGGCAGAAACGAAAATCAGTATATCTGGAGAATGGAAGAATTCAACGGCAAGCTTTATGTCGGTACATTCGATACAAGCAGCCTTCTTGAACCCATCGGTCAGTTCTCAAACGGCAACCTTCTTTCAATGACTCCCTCCGAATGGGCAAGCCTTATTGAATATGTGAAAACATTCGTTGAAATTTCAACCGCTGCAAAAGAAAGCGAAGTTGCAGCACAGTCGATAAGTGATGATGATATCAACGACCTCAAATATCTCTATAATAAATATTCGGTTGATGAGCTTGCAAAGATGACTTCCGATAAGGTTCACGGCAAAACTTCAAGAACCGCACCCCAGTCTGAACTTGCTCTTACAACTCTCGTTAAAACACTCGAAGGCTTCCTTGAAACCGCAGGATATATGAAAGATGCAGAAAGAGGCTTTGACCTTTATGTTACCGAAGACGGCATCAATTTTGAAACAATCACAACAAACGGCTTCGGCGATCCTTATAACCACGGTCTGCGTACTTTTGCTGCAATGGAAGACGGACTTATGATCGGCACAGCAAATCCCTTCTATGCATGCCAGGTATGGATGCTCACCGACGGCAACGAAATCCCTGAACCCGATAATTCATTCATGGGCATTCTCGAAAATGTTTTCGGTGATGTGTTCAGATACATCATCACCTGGTTCAGAGAAATTTTTGAAATCATATCACTGTAAACAAAACATCCCCCGTGAATTTTAAAATTCACGGGGGATAAATCTTTTTAGCCCTTAACTACTCCGCCCTTCATCTTGATGAGCTCACGGTAGCTGATAAGCTCAACGCCGTGGTCCTTAAGATACTTGTGGGTGTAGGGATCTTTCATAAGCTGATATTCCCATACTCTGTCCTGCCATCTTGAGGTGATGCCCTTAAGCTCATCACATTCAACGGAAGGATGAATAAAGGTTTCGGTTACACCGTCTTCGGGAATGTCTGTCCAGATTTTAAGAATTGTTTCTCTGTAAGTTTCGTAGCTCTTTCTCATGTCGTCACTCCAGTCGGGGAAAAGAAGATAATCGGGAATAACAACATTATATTTCTTGCCCCACTTCTTTGAAAGAAGGGTGATTGCCGCATAGAGGAAATAGGGTGTGCCGTTGGGGCAGATTCTCTTATCATGCTTTGTGTAAAGACGGTAAGCATAACCGTATTCGCCGCATACACGCAGAGTCATCTTTGCAAGACCGAGTCTGCCTGTGTAGTGACCGTAAAGCGAGCCCATGTGGTTATCGGTATGTGAAGGCTTCATTCCCCACTTGTGTGCAAGGTCAATCTGTGCACGGATTTCAGCTTCAAGGTCTGCATAGGATGCATTCTTTTCAACCTGGTCGCTTTCATGCCACATGAATCCTTCTTCGTCAATAAGTGACTTGCCGTTTGTGAGGGGCTTCCAGCGATATTTGCCCCATTCGCTTGTCATTGTAAGGTGAACGCCGATTGCATGCTCGGGATGTGCGATTGAAAAATCAACAGCTTCCTTTGCTGTGGGACACGGCATCATAACGGTTGCGGATTTGAGCCATCCGCCTTCAAAAAGCTCTGCCACGGCTTCGTTTGCCGCATGGCACATTCCGTTGTCATCTGCATTAACAATAAGATATTTAGCCATATATATTTCCCTTACTGTTTACATCTGAAAAGATTATATCATAATCAATCTGATTTATCAATCATTTAAAAAAATTCTGCTGTATCTCTGCTTTATATCAAGAGTTCCGTCACCTTTAAGGGTTGTCACGGTAACACCAAGCACCCACTGACTCTCGGGTAAGCCGAAATTGGTGCCGTGATGATAAAGATAACCGCCGGGAAGATTATAGACAAAATAAACTCCCTTGTATATGGCACACCAGTCGTTGACATGGTCGTGACCGACGAAAATCGCTTTTGTCTGAGTGCCTTTTTCTTCGATAGCGGCAAACATTCCGCTGTTATAGGGTGAACATCCGACACTTTCCCATTGCTCGCCGAAAAGCACCTCATAATCGCCCGTCGGTGCATATCTGCCGCCCTCTGTTTCTTTGAAAACCTCGGCAAATTCGGGAATCGCAATGTGGAAATACATCATCGAATCCGCATGACCGTATTCCTTCATCAGTCTGTCGGTTTCTTTTTTATAGAAATCAATCTGTTCTTTTTTCAGGAAATCATAGCCCTTTGTTTCGGCAGGAATTCCGTATGCATTTTTATCCCTTTCAAGCATATCTCTGCCTGAGTCAAAGCAGAAAAGAGTTGAGCGGTGTCTGCCGCCCTTGCCGAGAATATTGATTGTATAATTGCCGTAGCCAAAAAGGTCTTCGGGACCGAATTTGCAAAGGCAATGCTCATAATCAGTAAAACTCTTCATCAGGAGCCATTTATAGAAGCCTCTGTCTTCTCTTGTTTCATGATTTCCGAAAACCGCAGCCCAATAAACGCCGATTTCTTCCATCATTTGCGCAAACTGAATTGCCTCAATCTGCTGAAACTTGCCGAGAATAACATCACCCGTGAGAATAACAAGGTCGGGCTTTACCTCTTTGATATGACGGATAAATTTTTCAACAACCGTTCTGTTTTGTGCGTTATCGTCGCTGAAATGCAGGTCCGTGCTTGTGACGATAACAAAATTATCATCTGTCATGTTGCCGTTTTTATCGAATTTTGCAATTGATGTTGAATAGTCATTCTGTGAAACAATTTTAACATCCGTGCCTATTTTATGCGACTCGTCACATTTACAATAGAGCAGAGAAGGCTTTTTGCCACCCGTCATGCCGTAAACCGCATTTGCGCCTGCAAGATATGCTTTTATTGCAGTCTGTCTGACAAATCCCCATGCTTTATACATTATATATACCGCCTTTGATAGTTGATGGATTAATTATATTGCTATCCCCTCTTTTTGTCAACAATGAGGAATAATATTGATTTTTCTTGAATATCCATTTAAAGGGAGTTTTATTGGACACATGAGTTGTTATAATTCAGTCATAAGATAAATCAAGCGGATGTACGAGGTGATTAAAATGAAAAAAGTAAAAGCAAACGGCGGTTTGTAAATCGGAACAAAAATTACCGAAAAGATTATCGGATTATGTCAGATAGCACAAATTGCGGTCAGTTTACTTGACAGACCATATATATTGTGGTAAGATTAATTAAGAAAGAAAAACAGAAAAAATGTTCGGTAAAAATCGAACATTTGTGTTGACAAATGAACATTCGTTTGCTATAATAAGCTCACAGAACAAATGTTTAACACTTTTGGCAGGGAGGAATTAAAATGTCATTTACAGATATCATCATAACATTTTTTGAATTTGCAGCAGTTGTACTGCTTATAATAGGATTTATCAACGAAAAGAAGGTTGTTGCTTTTGAGGTTAAGCTTGCGAGAGCAATCAGAATTCATCTTCGCAACCGCCGCATCCGTAAGCAGAAGGAAGCTGCAAGAAAATACCGTGCAAGTGTTCAGCAGAGAGCACCCGAGGATGTTTATTTTGAAGAACCCGTTCTCACGGTTGTATCAAACGAAGCTTCATATTTTGTTGCATAACTTTCATATTTTGTTGATCGCAAAGCAGACAGCCAGGCTGTCTGCTTTTTGCTTTTGATGTTACGGAAAACTTTATTTGATTTTTTTGTAACACAGTGGTATAATAGTAAAGATATACTTTTTAATATATACTGAATCATCATTGAAACGGGAGGCACTATGGCTAAGAAACTGACCGCAATAATTCTCACAATTGCAATTCTTATCACCACCTGCACCTCACTTATCGCAGGAGCATCCGAAAAGGAAATCACGCAGCCCCGCAATCTGACTGAATACACAAAGTTCCTTGAGCAGGAAGGATATCCCGCATTAACAACGGAACAGATGATGTCCGTAATGAAAAGAATCAACTCTGCATACCGTTTTATGACGGGCAGAGGCGGCACTCCTCAGGAACATTTCAACTTTACGGTCGACGAAATTCTCAATGATATCTGCGTTTCAATTGCAAAGGATACGGGTCTTGACCTTCTGATGATGACATCAAGACTGCCCGAAACAAATCAGTTCTCGGCATTTGTTGTTGATACTTTTGATATCGACACAGCCGCTCTTCGTAATAAGTTTATGAGCCTCAGAGAAGAGGCAAGTGCACAGGGCAAATCACTTGAATCAAAGCTTTATTATTTCCTCGCTGTTTATTTCAGCGTTATTGTTGAATGCAAGGCACATTGTATCCCCGAAGAGGGCGAAGAAAACATCTATGAAATCGCACTTGACATTACCATGCGTGACGGTTTTGAAAAAAGAGTCACAACGGGTATTATGGTCAACACCGAAACGGGCGATGTTTATGACCGCTACGGCAACGGAATGGTCGGCACGGGCTATAATTTCAACATCGGTGAAACCCTTGTTTACACAACCGTTACTTCATGGACAAGAAGCTTCGGCTTCTGCCTTTTCTATGATATTTTCTCATACACCACACCGTTTTTCTTCTATGACACCCGCAGAATCAAGTTTGAATATGACGGGCTTGAATGGATGATTCAGATATGGAAAGGCAACTATCTTGTTTCAAACGGCGCGGAAATCGGTATTTATTCGAGAGACAATTATAAAATCGGCTCGTTTTATGACTGCGCAACAGACGAACAGA
The DNA here is from genome assembly GCA_045658725.1 of Acutalibacteraceae bacterium. GTDB lineage: Bacteria > Bacillota > Clostridia > Oscillospirales > Acutalibacteraceae > CAG-177. The sequence continues at coordinate 1,346 of JAZOVN010000146.1, read as the reverse complement.
TGATGAAAATGTCGATGGAGCTTTACCATGGTGATGATAAGCTCTTCTCCCGCCCCGAAACCCTTCATTGGTGGATGACGGGCTTTAAGATTTCAGATACTCTCTATCCCGCAAGCTCGATGACACTTAAATTCACAATTGAAATGCAGAGTGAAGAAATGCTCAAAGCCTTCTGCAAAGCAATTGACAGACACTATATGAAAGATATGTCATATACCGTTGACGGACTGACAGTCAGCGTGACATGGTAAAATAATAAAGGGACTGCAGCAATGCAGTCCCTTGTTGCTTATCACTGTTCCATGAAATGAATTTTTGTTTTGTCTATTTTTTCTCTCTCATATTCAATCTCAAAAAGTTCATTCCACTGTTTTTCTGTTCCTTCATAATAAATATCATATGTTGTCTGTGACCGGTAATCTTCATCATATTCATTTTTGTATCCGTAAAAATTGCAGCCTCCGATTTTTTCGATATTATCACCGACATATATTTTTTTAAGGTATCCTGAGTTTTCTATTGCCCCGGGTCTGATTTCTTTTACACCGTCAGGCAAACGGTATATCTCACCTTCGGCATTGACAGGATATATATACAGCACAGTTTTATCCTTATTATATAAAATGCCGTTTTCACTTGTGAAACACTTATTTTCAGGGTCAACATTCACCGCTTTGAGCACATTGCCTGCTATTGCCCATTCATGTATATATGAAACACCTTTGCCGATATTGACTGTTTCAAGTCGGGAACATCCCGTCATCGCTTCGCTTCCGAGATAGGTTACGCTATCGGGAATATCAATATATTTTATGCCTGAATATTTGAATGCTCCTCCATCCAGTTTTGTCAGCGTATCAGGCAGAATAACGGTTTCTATATTGTCATTTCCGTAAAGCATAATAAAATCTATAACTGTTATTCCTTTTCCTACGGTAAGCTTGGTTAATCCGTTGCAGTATCTGAATGCACCGGGATGTATGCTGGTGACACTATCAGGAACGGTATATTCATATTGAATTTTACCATAGGGATATTGGATAAGCTCTGTCATATCCTTGCTGAAAAGAACGCCGTCAACACTTCTGAAATGTTCGTTATTCTCGCTTACATCAATACTTTTCAGCTTATCGCATGGCAACCCCTCAATTTCAAAATCAAACGGAGAACCGTTCATATCGCTGACACCGCTGCCGATATATACTTTTTCAAGGGAGGTGCAACCAACAAAAGCCTCCGAGCCTATAACCTCCACACTGTCGGGAATAACAATTGATTTAATACTGTCACACCACTTAAATGCAGACGCATCTATTTTTCGTGTACCTTCTTTTATTTTAATGTGG
>JAZOVN010000145.1:0-2892 GCA_045658725.1 Acutalibacteraceae bacterium | reverse complement strand
TATGAAACCGATGTTTTATAACAGGTCAGGCGGCGGGTATAGCAGCTTAACTTGCTTGTGAAACCGAGGATGTCAGAAAAATATCGGTAAAAGAGTTACAGGAAAATCTATTGAATCTTGGTGCTTATATTCCGAATATTCAAAAGAACTGATTGTTTCAAATCGAATTCTGAATACTTTTATACAAGTATTGAATGATTTATACAATAATTGAAAAATCATTGACAATAAGGATTTTAATATGTTATTTTATAAAAAAACGGAGGAAATAAAAAATGAGTAATTTATTTAATCTTGAAGGAAAATTCGCTGTTGTTACAGGTGCTTCGTCAGGTCTCGGCCGTCAGTTTGCACTTGCACTTGCAATAGAGGGTGCAAATGTTGCCGTTCTTGCAAGAAGAGTTGACAGACTTGAGCAGGTTAAAGCTGAAGTTGAAGCTCTCGGTGTAAAATGCATTGCAGTAAAATGCGATGTTGCCGATAATGACAGCATAAAAAATGCAATTGCAGATGTTGTTGCTGATTTCGGAAGAATTGATATCCTTGTTAACAATGCAGGTATCGGTAGCGGTGCACCTGCAGAATCACAGGAAGACAGCATCTGGGATTCAACTATCAGAATCAACCTCAGCGGTGTCTATTATGTTGCCCGCGAAGTCGGTAAAGTTATGATTGCACAGAATTACGGTAAGATTATCAATATCGGTTCAATTCATTCAACAGTCGCAATGGCAGGCAGCCCCATTACTGCTTACTGTGCAAGTAAGGGCGGCGTTGAAATGCTCACAAAGGCTCTTGCTAATGAATGGGCAAAATATAATATTACAGTTAACGCAATCGGTCCTGCATATTTTGAAAGTGAAATGACCGATATGGTTATCAATACACCTGAATTCGGCATGGCTGTTAAAGCATACTGTCCCATGGGCAGACCCGGCAAGGCAGGCGAGCTTGACGGCGCTCTTGTTTATTTTGCTTCGGACGCTTCAAGCTATACAACAGGTCAGCTTCTTACAGTTGACGGCGGTTGGACAACAATCTGAGTAATATATCTGAATTTTCCCACGGAAGCATGTCTTCTGTGGGAATTTTATTTGTTTGTCAAAATATTTTAAATACACAGCAACTGAATTCCAAAGAATGCTTGAAGAATGATTTTTTGCGTGATATACTGTATAAAAGATCGGAGGTATATAAATGAAGAAAAACTTTTTGAGAATTGTTTCTGCAATACTTTGTGTTGCACTTTTGGTTTCGGGTGTTTCCGTCGGTTCATTTGCTGTTAATGAACAGATAATTCCGTCATCGCAGGAAAGCTCTGCAGGAGACAGCATAATGAAAGGTCTTTATAATGCACTTAATGTTGTTGTTGAAGGGCTTGTAAAATCAATCTGTGCAATTTATGTTAATCCGAAAGATTGGCAAAGTTTAGATCAGTATGATTCCGAAGAAATCGGTTTTATGCCCGGGAGAGAGAATTATCAGACTTCAGCTGGTGAAAATAATGTCTGGAAACTTTGATATTCAAAAAAGAGCATTGTACCCGATGATATTGACAGCGGTAAATATAACATCGGAAGAGATCTTCTCAATAAATTTGCTCAAGGTGTTTATGATGATCAGTGTATCCGTGTTGCAGTAATTGATGATAACAGCGGTGAGGGTGCAGTTGTTCTCGGTGCGATTGATTCTCTCGGTGTTACTTCAACTGATATCCGTACAATTCGTAAGGCAGTTCTTGAATATTGCGAGGCTCAGAAAATCAAAGTTGCGAGCATCAATATCAGTGCAACTCATGCACACTCAGCACTTGACACACAGGGTGTAAGCACTGAATTCTTCAGAAAGCTTTTCGGTTCATTCTGGTGTAATCTTATCGGTTATGAAGGTACAATGGCAGGTCTCGAAACTGCTGAAAAGTTCAAACAGCATTTTATAAATGTTTCGGTTGAAGCTATTAAAGAAGCGTTTGGTAACATCGAAGAAGGAAAGCTTTATTTTTCTTCGATAGATATGAGTGAATATTTTAAAGATAAGCGCGGTCTTATTTCCAAAGAAGATCTTCCTGAAACTGCAAGCTTTAAATTTGTTCCTTCTTCAGGAAATCCTTCTACATATATCAGTGATATTACTTGTCACGCAACTTCATTCAGTGCAAGCAATAACCTCGTCGGATCAGATTATATTTACTATGCAGATGAATACATCAGGAATACCGACGGCGGTAATTTTATTATGGTGCCCGGTGCGGTAGGTCAGGTTTCACGAGACATAGAAACAGATACTGCCGGAATGTCTGAATATGAAGAAAAAGGTGCAAGTGCAAGAACTCTCGGTAAACTTGTCGGTGAGAAAATTATCAATGCCGATTATTCAACGGAACTTTCACCTGTAATTAATGTAAAACACAGAGAACTCTTTATTGTTCCTGAAAACAGCATACTTACCCTTGCTTGTGAAATCGGTCTTGTTAATAATAAGATTTTTTATGACGGAACTCTGATTAAAGAATATTGCATGGCAACCGAAATGGGATATCTTGAATTCGGCAATAAAATCGCACTTGCTCTTTTCCCGGGTGAGCTTTATCCCGAGGTGTTCTGGGATGATGAAATAACTGGCGGTGCAAACTGGGACGGCAGCGAATGGGCTTATGATAATCTTTCAACAGCTGTTGACGGTGTAACAACATATGCGGTAAGCCTTACCAATGATGCTATCGGATATGTTCTGACAGATAATAATTTTGCATTTATGGGTCATATTATCGGTGACGGCATTGCAGATGAAACGCTTTCTGTCGGAAAACATATCGGTTCATATCTTGTAAGTGAATATTTAGCTCTTATTGATTCACTTAAATAATATTGATTTTTGTAATGAACCTAAAGT
>JAZOVN010000144.1:0-19290 GCA_045658725.1 Acutalibacteraceae bacterium | reverse complement strand
GCATCCTGGTCTAATGCCTGAAGACGACTATGACCTTGCAGGCTTTGCCGTAGGTATTGTTGATAAGAAAAAAATTCTTGATAACAAAACTATGGAAGAGGGCGATATTGTTATTGCTTTGCCTTCTACCGGTGTTCATTCAAACGGCTTTTCTCTTGTAAGAAAGGTTTTTGATGTTGAAAATTGCGATTTAACTTCACCTAAAGCAGAGCTTGACGGTAAAAGCTTGGGCGAGGCATTGCTTGAGCCTACAAGAATTTATGTTAAGCCTATGTTGGCATTGTTTGATAATGTAAAGGTGCGTGCAGTATCTCACATTACAGGCGGCGGCTTCTATGAAAATATTCCGAGAAGCATTCCCGATGGCTTTGGTGCCGAAATTGTTAAGGATTCTATACGCGTGCTTCCTATTTTCAAACTTTTACAAGAAACAGGCAACATCCCCGAAAGAGATATGTATAATACATATAATATGGGCGTTGGTATGAGTGTTGTTGTTGCTAAAGAGGATGCCGATAAGGCACTTGAAATTTTAAAGGCAAACGGCGAAGATGCTTATGTTATCGGTAAAATTGTAAAATCCGAAAACAAAATTACTATTATTTAAGGTGTAATATGAGTGCATTAAAAAATATAGCTGTTTTAGTTTCGGGCGGCGGCACAAATTTGCAAGCACTTATTGATGCCGAGCATTCCGGCATTATTAAATCGGGTAAAATTACATTGGTAATTTCAAACAATCCCGATGCATATGCTCTAAAGCGTGCCGAAAGTGCAGGCATAAAAACAGTAGTTTGCAACAAAAAAGAGCTTGGCGACGCCTTTGAAAACAGTTTAATAGCAGCCTTAGAGGAAAATAATACCGATTTTATTGTTCTTGCAGGCTTTATGTGTATTTTAAGTGAGAAATTCACAAAACACTTTGAAAATAAAATAATAAATGTTCACCCGTCACTTATTCCGTCCTTTTGCGGTAAAGGCTTTTATGGTCTTAAAGTGCACGAAGCCGCACTCGACTACGGCGTTAAGGTTACGGGTGCAACGGTTCATTTTGTTAATGAAATCCCCGACGGCGGACGCATTATCATGCAGAAAGCCGTTGATATTGAACCCGATGACACTCCTGAAACTCTTCAGAAAAGAGTTATGGAGCAGGCGGAATGGAAAATTCTTCCTGCATCGGCGGAAAAAATATGTAAAGAAATTATTTCAGTGAAAAGTGAATAATGAAGAGTGAAAAGTTAAGGGTGGGCATTGCCCACACCCAAATATTAAAGGGTACGGGTGAAACCCGTCCGAAACTATTCACTATTAACTATTAACTCTTCACTAATTACGGAGGCAAACACATGAAAGTTCTTGTGGTCGGCGGCGGCGGCAGAGAGCACGCCATCATAAAAAAGCTTAAAGAAAACAAAGAAATCGAAAAAATATATGCACTTCCCGGTAACGGCGGTATTGCGGCAGACGCTGAATGCGTTGCAATCGGTGCAAAGGATATCCCCGCAATCGTTGACTTTGCAAAAAACAACGATATCGGCTTTGCGGTTGTTGCTCCCGACGATCCCCTTGTGCTCGGTGCGGTTGATGAGCTTTCAAAGCTCGGCATTCCCTGCTTCGGTCCCGAAGCAAAGGCTGCTATCATCGAGGGAAGCAAGGTTTTCTCCAAAAACCTTATGAAGAAATACGGCATTCCCACCGCTGCTTATGAAGTTTTTGACGATGCGGACAAAGCTCTTGCATATCTTGAAACAGCTCCCATTCCCACCGTTATCAAGGCCGACGGTCTTGCACTCGGCAAGGGTGTTATCATTGCAATGACCCGCGATGAAGCAAAGAATGCAGTTGTTTCAATCATGCAGGATAAGCAGTTCGGCGAAAGCGGAAATCAGATTGTTATTGAAGAATTCCTTGAAGGTCCCGAAGTTTCGGTTCTTTCGTTCACAGACGGCAAGGTTGTTGTGCCGATGATTTCTTCAATGGACCACAAGAGAGCAAAGGATAACGACGAAGGTCTCAATACCGGCGGTATGGGCACCATCGCTCCCAATCCTTATTACACGGCTGATGTTGCTGACAGATGCATGAAGGAAATCTTCCTTCCCACCATCAACGCAATGAATGCCGAAGGCAGAACCTTCAAGGGATGCCTCTACTTCGGACTTATGATAACCAAAAACGGACCCAAGGTTATCGAATATAACTGCCGTTTCGGCGATCCCGAAACTCAGGTTGTTCTTCCTCTTCTTGAAAGCGACCTTTTTGAGATTATGAAGAGCGTTGCAGACGGCACTCTCTCGGCTGATCAGGTTAAATTCAGCGATAAGAGCGCCTGCTGCGTTGTTATGGCGTCAGACGGCTATCCTCAGAAATATGACAGCGGATTTGAAATCACCATGCCCGCTGATAAAAATATTTACATTGCAGGCGCAAAGCTTGCAGACGGTAAGCTTCTCACCGCAGGCGGAAGAGTTCTCGGCGTTACCGAAACCGCAGACACTCTTGCTTCTGCAATCGAAAAGGCTTACGAAACAGTTAAAACCGTTAATTTTGAAAATGCCTACTACCGAAAGGATATCGGCAAAAAAGCATTGGAGGTTTAAAATATTATGGTATACAGAGCGTATGTTGAAAAGAAAAGCGGTCTTGACAACGAAGCCCGTTCTCTCAAAAACGAGCTTGTTTCGCTTCTTGGCATAAACAGCCTTGAAAATGTCAGAATCCTCAACCGTTATGATATCGAAAACATCGAGAAGGAGCTTTTTGATTATTCAAAAAACACCGTTCTTTCAGAGCCTCAGCTCGACGATATCAGCGAAAATCCCGATCTTGAATGCGACATTCTTTTTGCCGTTGAATTCCTTCCCGGTCAGTTTGACCAGAGAGCAAACTCATGCGCAGAATGCATTCAGATTATCTCGAAGGGTGAAAGACCCCTCGTAAGAACCGCAAAGGTTTATTGCCTTTACGGAAATATCAGCGATGCTGAGCTTGCACAGATCAAGAAATATGTTATCAATCCCGTTGAATCAAGAGAAGCTTCACTTGAAGAATACGAAACTCTTGTAATGGATTATGTTGTTCCCGAAACAGTCAGAACTCTTGACGGCTTCATCGCTCTTGACGAAGCAGGCCTCAAGGCTTTTGTTGATGACTACGGTCTTGCAATGGACCTTGATGACATCAAATTCTGCCAGAAATATTTCATCAGCGAGCAGAGAGACCCGACTATCACCGAAATCAGAATGATTGATACATACTGGTCGGATCATTGCCGTCACACAACATTCCTCACAAACATTGACTCTGTTAAATTCGAAGATGACCTTCTTCAGAAGGCATATGACGAATACATCGCTGCAAGAAAGGCTTGCAACAGAACAAAGCCCGTAAACCTTATGGATATCGGCACAATCGCAGGCAGATATCTCAAGCAGCAGGGTCTTCTTGAAAAGCTTGACGAAAGCGAAGAAATCAACGCTTGCACAGTCAAGATTGATGTTGAAATCGAGGGCGAAACCCAGAAGTGGCTTCTCCTCTTCAAGAACGAAACCCACAATCATCCCACCGAAATCGAGCCCTTCGGCGGTGCTGCAACCTGCATCGGCGGTGCAATCCGTGACCCGCTTTCAGGCAGAAGCTATGTTTATGCCGCAATGCGTGTAACAGGTGCAGGCGATCCTACCGTTCCCGTCAGCGAAACAATCGAAGGCAAGCTTCCTCAGAGAAAGATTGTTACAACTGCTGCTGCAGGCTACAGCTCATACGGTAACCAGATCGGTCTTGCAACAGGTATTGTTGATGAGCTTTATCATCCCGGCTATGTTGCAAAGAGAATGGAAATCGGTGCTGTTATTGCGGCTGCTCCCGAAGAGAATGTACGCCGTGAAAGACCCGAAGACGGCGATGTTGTTATCCTTCTCGGAGGACGCACAGGCCGTGACGGCTGCGGCGGTGCAACAGGCTCATCAAAATCACATAACCTCAAATCACTCGAAAGCTGCGGTGCTGAAGTTCAAAAGGGTAATGCTCCCGAAGAAAGAAAGCTCCAGAGACTTTTCAGAAATAAAGAAGCTTCACAGCTTATCAAGCGTTGCAATGACTTCGGTGCAGGCGGTGTTTCCGTTGCAATCGGCGAACTTGCAGCCGGACTTGAAATCAATCTTAATGCTGTTCCCAAGAAATATGAAGGTCTTGACGGAACAGAGCTTGCAATCTCCGAATCACAGGAAAGAATGGCAGTTGTTGTTGAAGCAAAGGATGCCGCAAGATTCATCGAGCTTGCAACAGGCGAAAACCTTGAAGCAACAATCGTTGCCGAAGTAAAAGAAAAGCCCTATCTTGTTATGAACTGGAACGGCAAGGCAATCTGTAACATCAGCCGTGAGTTCCTTAACTCAAACGGTGCCGAAAAGCACATCGACATCGCTCCCGCAAAGATTGAAGACTACTCAAAGAAGATTGACGGTTCATTCTCCAATATGTATGCTTCTCTTGCAGGCGATCTCAACATCTGCTCAAAGAGAGGTCTTTCAGAAAGATTTGACTCAACTATCGGTGCAAATACCGTTCTCATGCCCTTCGGCGGCAAAAATCAGCTTACTCCCATTCAGGCAATGGTTCATAAAATTGCCGTTGAAAAGAAGGATACAGAAACCTGCTCAATCATGTCGTGGGGCTACAACCCCTTCATCACAGAGAAGAGCCCCTATCACGGTGCATATCTCGCAGTTGTTGAATCGGTTTCAAAGCTCATCGCTGCAGGTGCAGACTTCAAAGAAGTTTATCTTACCTTCCAGGAATATTTTGAGAAGCCCATGAAGGACGGCAAGCGTTGGGGCAAGCCTCTTGCTGCTCTCCTCGGTGCATTCAAGGCACAGATGGATCTCAAGATTGCCGCTATCGGCGGTAAGGACTCAATGAGCGGTTCGTTTGAGGATATCGATGTTCCTCCCACACTCGTTTCATTTGCAGTCACAACAGAAAATATCAAAAATATCGTTTCACCCGAATTCAAGGCAGCAGGTCACAAGGTTGTTATGCTCAAGCCCGAATATACTGCTGACAATCTTCCCGATACAGCATCACTTATCAAGACTTTTGATGAAGTTTATGCACTCGTAACCGCAGGCAAGGCTGCAGCAATCTATACTCCCGGCATGGGCGGTGCTGCAGAAGCAGTTCTCAAGATGGCTATGGGTAACGGCATCGGCTTTGACTTCGCAGATGTAACTCTCGAAGACATCTTCGGCTATTCCTACGGCTCATTCATCATCGAGCTTACCGACGATACCGACTGCGGAACTCTTCTCGGTTACACAACCGATAAGGCCGCTCTCACCTACGGCGGTGAAACAGTTGATTTTGCAAAGCTTCTTCCCGTTTATGAGGATAAACTTGAAGATATCTATTCATGCAACATCGTAATGCCCGAAAAGAAGATTGAAACCTTTGATTACAAGGCAACATCATTTGCAAAGCCCGCAATCAGAACCGCAAAGCCCAAGGTTCTCATTCCCGTATTCCCCGGCACAAACTGCGAATACGATTCGGCAAAATATGCTGAAAGAGCAGGCGCAGAGGCAGAAATCTTTGTTATCAACAACCTTTCCGCTTCAAGCATTGCAAAATCAGTTGAAGATTTCGCAAAGAAGGTTGGCGAAAGCCAGATTATCTTTGTTCCCGGCGGCTTCTCAGGCGGTGACGAACCCGACGGTTCAGGTAAATTCATTACCGCATTCTTCAGAAACGCTGAAATCAAGCAGGCTGTAACTGAGCTTCTCGAAAAGCGTGACGGTCTTATGCTCGGTATCTGTAACGGCTTCCAGGCTCTCATCAAGCTCGGTCTTGTTCCCTACGGCAAGATTATCGACACCGATGAAACCTGCCCGACCCTTACTTACAACACCATCAGCAGACATCAGTCAAAGCTTGTCCGCACAAAGCTTGTTTCAAACAACTCACCCTGGCTCTCAAAGGCAAAGCAGGGCGAAATCTACACCGTTCCCATCTCACACGGCGAAGGCAGATTCATTGCTGACGAAGCTCTCATCAGAAAGCTTGCCGCAAACGGTCAGATTATCACTCAGTATGTTGACTTTGACGGCAACGCAACCAACGATATCGCATTCAATCCCAACAATTCCGATTTCGCAATCGAAGGCATCGTTTCTCCCGACGGACGCGTTCTCGGTAAGATGGGTCACTCCGAAAGAACAGGTGCGGGACTCTATAAGAATGTTCCCGGCGAATTCGACCTCAAGCTCTTCGAGAGTGCTGTTGAATACTATAAATAATTAATAATTTAACGGGTAACCCTGTGGTTGCCCGTTAAGTGCGTAATTTTAATTCAGAATACAGTATATAAAGTGCTAAATTACGGTCTGCTACGCAATATGGACTCTCTTGTCAAGCATAAAGGACATTACGGTTGAATTTTTGCAGGAAGATGACGAAAAATTCAATATAATCCGGAGCGAAGCGACCCTTCATTTTTCATTTTTCACTATTAATTTTTCATTAAATAATATTTTAAGAAGGCGTATTATGGAAACTTTATTTTGCATATCAATTGCTCTCGGTGCGGGTCTGATTATGTCCCGTATCGCAAAACCCCTCGGTCTTCCTTCGGTTACCGCATATCTTGTTGCAGGTATCCTCATCGGTCCTTATGTTCTCGGCAGACTCGGAATTGAAGGAATCGGCTTTGTTTCTCACGAAAATGTCAAGGAATTCGAAATCATTTCAAATGTTGCCCTCGGATTCATCGCTTTTGCAATCGGCAACGAATTCCGTCTTTCACAGCTTAAAAAGGTTGGCGGCACAGCTACCTTCATCGGTATTTTCCAGGCTCTTATTGCAACTCTTATGGTTGATGCCGCACTCATCGGACTCCATTTTATTCTCGGCGAAGAAAAGCTTCCGCTCTCAATGGCAATCACCCTCGGTGCAATCGCCGCCGCAACCGCTCCTGCCGCAACCCTCATGGTTGTCCGTCAGTATAAAGCAAAGGGTAAACTGACCGATTTGCTTCTTCCCATCGTTGCTATCGACGACGCCGTAGGTCTTGTTATTTTTGCAATCTCATTCGGCATAGCCAAGGCAGTTGAGCACGGCAAATTCAATATAAAAGCAATTATTCTTGAACCGCTGATTGAAATTGTCTGCTCACTCGCTCTCGGTACAATCATGGGCATTCTTTTTTCGATTTTCGAAAGATTTTTCAGCTCAAACAGCAAACGCCTCTGCCTCTCCGTCACCTGCGTTATCTTTACCGTTGCTCTTTCAATGATCAAGTTTGAAATCGGCGGTGTTCATGTGGGCTTCTCCGCTCTTCTCGTATGCATGATGCTCGGCACGATTTTCTGCAATATCTGTGACTTCTCTGCTGAAATCATGGAGAAAACCGATAAGTGGACCGTTCCTCTTTTCGCACTTTTCTTTGTTCTCAGCGGTGCAGAGCTTGAACTGAGCGTCTTCACCGACCTTGCAATCGTCGGCATCGGTGCAGCATATATCCTCAGCCGTTCATTCGGCAAGTATTTCGGTGCCTTCGGCAGTGCAAAGCTGATGAAGTGCGACGAGAAAACAACCAAATATCTCGGCATAACCCTTCTTCCGCAGGCAGGCGTTGCCCTCGGAATGTCGGTTACCGCAATGGAGCTCGGTACAGTCGGTGAAATGATAAGAAATATTGTTCTTTTCTCTGTTCTCATTTATGAGCTTGTCGGTCCGATGCTCACAAAGATTGCTCTCACAAAGGCAGGCAACATCGAACCCAAACCTCATCACAAAAACAGAAAGCATCGCACAGCTCCCGCAAAAATCAGCGAATAAACAAGAAAATCCCCGACCTTTTGGTCGGGGATATTTTTTAATAACCGTACTGCTCGCGGAACTCTTCTCTTGTTCTTCTTGTAACGATCTTTTCGCCGTCGAAGATAATCATTGAATAAGCCGAGCCTGCTTTTTTGCCCTGATCAAACCACTCTGCAAATGCTCTCTGCATGGTGGTATCTCTCTGAAGCTCAGAAGGCTTCAGGCAGCTCTTGTTCTGACCGAAAATTCTCCAGCAATCACCGAAATCATAGGTGCGTCTGATATCAAGAGGTTCAAAGTCAAGAATGAAATCAGCCGAATTTGAGTTTTCGGGAAGTATGTTGAGATTATCGGGATAAAGAAGCCATGAGTTGCAGCAAATAACAATATAGTTACCTGCAAATCTGTCTTTGAACATATCATATGCTTTTTTGTAGGAATCAAGTCGTGCCTCATAGGTGAGGGGTCCGAGATGAGAGGGAATATGAAGTCCGAGACAGAATTCGCTGTCCTTGATGAAAACACCGTTGTCATCATAGAATTCTTCACCGAAATCGGAAAGATCAAACTGAAGTCTGCCCAGACCGAAGCGTTCAAGAGTATAGAAAGGCAAGAACCAGCCTTCAACGAAGGTACCCCATACATCGAAATTCTCTTTGCATTCAATCATCTTGACCTTGAGGTCAATAATTGCATTCCAATACATCTCATCGCTGTGACCCGCTTTTTTGTATGCGGTGCGAAGAGGCTTTGTGCAGTTGATGAGGAGCACAAGATAAACAGTATAAACATTCTCGTCAATCAGCTCTGCAAGTGCCTTTGACTTATCCTGAAATGTATGGAAATTCTTTTTCTTTACCCAGTATGCACGATACATGGATTCATAGATTTTATTTGCTTCTTCGTTTGCAATAATTTTTTCGTTTGCTCTGACGATAACCTCTCTTGCTTCGGCAGGGTAATCCTGCTTTTCCATAACGAGAAGTGCATGATTATAATTTTTCATATCTTTTTACCTCATTCCAATGCCGCAAGAATTTTTGCGATTCTTGCAAGGTCGTCTTTATCATAAAAAGCGATTTCAAGAGTACCGCTTTCTTTTCCGTTTTTGGTAATGACTTTTGCTTTTCTGCCGAGAGAGTTATTCAGCGAAAGCTCAACCTCATCAAAGAAGGTGTGGCGTGCAGGAGCCTTTTTGGGCTGTTTTTTCTCTGCCGTTAGTGCTTTGACAAGCTTTTCTGTTTCTCTTACCGAAAGACCCTTTTCAATTATCAGCTCCGCAGTTGAAACAATAAGCTTTTCATCTTCAAGGGTAACAAGAGCTTTTGCATGGCCTGCGGAAAGCTTATTTTCACGCACCATATCAAGCACGGCTTCGGGAAGCTTTAAAAGTCGGAGTGCATTTGCAACGGCAGGGCGGGATTTGCCGACCTTCGCTGCAGCTTCTTCCTGAGTTAAGTCAAAGTCTTTTATAAGACTTGCAAAGCCGAAAGCTTCTTCAACGGGATTCAGATCCTCACGCTGTAAATTTTCTATTAAAGAAATAACAGCAGCTTCTGTATCGTTAAGTTCTTTTATAACAACGGGAACCTGAGTCAGCCCTGCAATGCGGCTTGCTCTCCAGCGTCTTTCACCTGCAACAAGCTGATACCCGCCGCCAATCATCGGGCGAACAAGAAGGGGCTGCAAAACTCCGTGCTGTGCGATTGAATCCGCAAGCTCAGAAAGAGCCGCTTCGTCAAAAATCTTTCTTGCCTGATCTTTGTTAGGCTCAATATCCATAAGATTAAGCTTGACCGCCTGAGCTCCGCTTGTTTCTTCTAAAGAATTATCCGCAAGCAGAGAACCGAGACCTCTGCCAAGACCGCTTTTCTTTGGTGCCATATTATTTCTCCTTTCCGTGTAGGGCGGGGGCTTGCTCCCGCCGTTCAGATTTTATTATTCAGCCTCAGGAATTCATCCGCAAGGTCGTTATATGCATGAGCGCCCTTTGAGGATTTATCATAATACATAACGGGCTGACCGTAGCTCGGTGCTTCGGAAAGACGGACATTTCTCGGAATAAAGGTTGAATAAACCTTTTTCGGGAAGCATCGCTTTACCTCTTCAACAACCTGCTGAGTGAGATTGAGCTGACCGTTATACATTGTAAGAAGAACGCCTTCGATTTCTATGTAGGGATTATAAAGTCTTTTAACCGTTCTTACGGTTGATATAAGCTGCGAAAGTCCTTCAAGAGCAAAGAATTCGCACTGAATGGGAACAATCAGAGTATCTGCGGCACAAAGTCCGTTAAGAGTAATAAGTCCGAGCGAGGGAGGACAGTCAAGAAAGATGAAATCAAACTTATCTTTGATAAGAGCGAGTGAATTCTTAAGCTTTGATTCTCTTTTCTGAGCATCAACAAGTTCAAGCTCCGCACCTGCAAGGTCCATGCTCGAAGGCATTACCCACACATTTGCATAAGGTGTTTCAACAATAGCTTTCTCGGCAGGGCATCCGCCGATGAGCACGATGTAGGATGAATTTTCAAGACCTCTTTTATTGATTCCGAGACCGCTTGTTGAATTTCCCTGGGGGTCGATATCAACAAGAAGAATTTTATATCCTTTGCTGCCGAGAGCGGCAGTAAGATTAACGGCAGAGGTGGTTTTCCCGACTCCGCCTTTCTGGTTAACAATTGCAATTGTCTTTCCCAAAACAATCTCTCCTATATTAATTACATTATATAGTATTATATCATATAGTCGCTCAAAAATAAAGAAGAAAATAAAATATTATTGTTTCACGTGAAACATATCAGAAAAACGCGAAAAGAGCAGGCAAAAAGCCTGCTCCTTCCGCTTGGATGTGGGTGTGAAAGAGAAAGATATGGTAAGTCAGAGGATGTCGTAATTTATGCCGATGTTTTTCTTGCTTTTATAACGCAGTTTCCCGTTTTCGGAATTCTGACGATATATTCAATATATTCATCGGTTTCGCTTTTTGCCGAGTCAGCTTCAATGCCCGCTCTTCGCATGGTGTCAACCGCATGGTTAAGAGTATTAACAAAGATGCGTACATCCTTGAAAAGCTTGACGGGAGGCTGTCTGCGTCGGCTGTCATTGGTCATTATCTGTAAAATAAGCTTTTCGGATTCTGCAACATTCAATCGCTTTTCAGCAATGATTGACATTGCACGCTCCATCTGGCTGACTGATGTGAGCTTGAGAAGTGCTCTTGCATGGCGTTCCGAAAGATTTTCCTGAATTATCTTAAGACGGATTTCTTCAGGCAGCCGAAGAAGTCGGAGCTTGTTTGATATGGTCGGGGGAGCCTTGCCGAGCTTTTTGCAGACCTCATCACGGCTCATACCGAAATCAACAATCAGCTTTTCAATCGCCTGAGCCTCTTCAAAAAAACCGAGGTTACTTCTCTGCATATTTTCAAGAAGAGCAAAGAGAGCGGATTTATCATCTGTTGCTTCCATTATTATGCACGGTATCTGCGTTATTCCTACAAGCCTTGAAGCACGCAGACGGCGTTCACCCGAAATGAGCTCATATTCACCCTTGCTGTTTATCCTTACGGCAATCGGCTGAATGATTCCGTTTTGCCTTATGCTCTGTGCAAGTCCTTCAAGCTCATCAAAATCAAACCTCTGTCTCGGCTGATTGGGATTAGGATATATCTCTTCCTGCGGAATCAGAATAATCTGACCGCCGATTTTATACTTTGCGTTTTTCAAAAATCAAATCCCCCCGTTCGGTTCGTTGAGTTAATTCTAACACCGAAAGAGGGGATTGTCCAGCAAATTCAATCGTCATAAAACGCCCTGAATCTGCAATTCATATTAATTTTAAAGAGGTTTTTTGGCAATCTGTGCGGAAGTTCGGGGATATTTTGGCGGAATATGCGATATCTTTTTGATAACAACAATATTTCTTTCTCCGCCGTCGGAGAGGGTAAAGGTCTTTTCGGAAACGATTTTTCCGCCTAAAAGCTTGATTGCAGCCTTTGCATCGGCGATTTCTTCCTGTGCCTTTGCACCCTTCATTGCAATAAACATTCCGCCAACCTTTACAAACGGAAGGCAATATTCGCAAAGCACATTGAGTGCCGCAACCGCACGGGAACAGACAACATCAAATTGCTCTCTGTATTCCTTGCTCTGACCGGCTTCTTCAGCCCTTATGTGGAATGTTGTTGCAATAAGACCGAGCGAATCAACCGTTGACTGAACATATCTGAGCTTTTTTGCTGTGCTGTCAACCATTGTCAGATCGATATCAGGTCGCATAATCAGAAGGGGAATTCCGGGAAAACCTGCACCCGTTCCGATATCCATAACTCTTGCACCGACGGGAATGTCATAAGCCGTCAAAACGGAAATGCTGTCTGCAAAATGCTTTACTGCAATTCCGTCGGGATCGGTTATCGCAGTTAAATTCATTGTTTTATTCTGTTCAACGAGCATTTCTGAAAGAAGTTCAAACTTCTTTATCTGCTCATCGGATATTGCTATGCCGAGTTTTTCGGCATCGTTTTTTAAAAGTTCGGTGTTAACCATTAATACCGTTCCTTTCAAGGTATATAAGTAAAACAGAGATATCGGCAGGGGAAACGCCCGAAATTCTTGATGCCTGACCGACTGTTTCAGGGCGGATTTTTGAAAGCTTTTCGATCGCTTCAAGTCTCAAGCCCGTTATATCATTATAATCAAGGTCATCAGGAAGGCGTTTAACCTCAAGACGGCGCAGATCGTTGATCTGCATCTGCTGTCTTTTTAAATATCCTTCGTATTTTATGTCAATTTCAACCTGCTCAAAAACTTCATAGGGCAGGTCAGGTCTGTTTTTATCAAACGGAGCAAGTGCCTCATAATTAACCTGCGGTCTTCTGAGAAGCTCAATCATCTTGAGCCCTTTTTCAAGTGCAGATGTTCCACGTGAAACAAGCATTTCATCAATTTCGGGAGTCTTTGGAATTGAAAGATTTTCTATTCTTTCACGCTCTTTTGCAATGAGTTCAAGCTTTTCAAGAAATTTGTTATATCTTTCCTCGCTGATAAGGCCTGCTTTATATCCGATTTCGGTGAGTCTGCGGTCTGCATTATCCTGACGGAGAATAAGACGGTATTCTGAGCGGGAAGTCATCATTCTGTAGGGATCAGAGCATCCTTTAGTGACAAGGTCATCAATAAGAGTGCCGATATAAGAAGTTGTGCGGTCAAGGATAACGGGTTCTTTGCCCTTGATTTTAAGAGCGGCATTCATGCCTGCAACAAGACCCTGTGCGGCAGCTTCTTCATATCCGCTTGAGCCGTTGAACTGACCTGCACCGTAAAGACCGTCAAAATCCTTGAATTCAAGAGTCTGACGGAGCGAAAGAGGGTCAACGCAATCATATTCAATCGCATAAGCGGTGCGAAGAAACTCTGCTTTTTCAAGTCCCGGAATACTTCTCACAATTTTGAGCTGAACATCCTCGGGAAGAGATGACGAAAGTCCCTGAAGATACATTTCATCAGTGTTTGCACCGCATGGCTCAACAAATATCTGATGACGCTCTTTTTCGGAGAATCTGACGATTTTATCTTCGATGCTCGGGCAGTAACGGGGACCGACACCGTCGATTTTGCCCGAATAAAGAGGGGAACGGTGAAGATTATCAAGAATAATTTTCTTGGTTTCTTCTCCCGTGTATGTAATATAGCAAGGTTCTGTATTGCGAACCTCAAAATCGGTAACATAAGAGAAATTGGTTATTTTTTCATCGCCGTACTGCGGTTCAAGGCTGTCAATATCAACACTTCTTCGGTTGATTCTCGGAGGAGTACCCGTTTTGAAGCGTCTTGTAAGCACACCAAGCTCTTTGAGCGATTTTGCAAGCTCAACAGAAGGGAACATACCGTCGGGTCCGCTTTCATATGAGATATCACCGATAAAGATTTTACCTGCAAGGAAGGTACCCGTTGCAATTATAACAGCTTTGACTCTGTGAAGTGCTTCAAGTCGGGTTTTGAGAATCCATTCATCACCGTCACGGCGTATATCAATAATTTCTGCCTGACGAAGGAAAAGATTTTCCTGCTTTTCAAGCACAAATTTCATATAATCACAATATCCGCGGCGGTCAATCTGAGCACGCAGACTGTGAACCGCAGGACCCTTGCCGAGATTGAGCATTCTGTTTTGCAGAGTGTTTTTATCTGCGGCAATTCCCATTTCACCGCCAAGAGCATCAATCTCACGCACAAGGTGACCTTTTGATGTGCCGCCGATTGACGGGTTGCACGGCATGTTGCCAACCCAGTCAAGATTGATGGTAAAAACGGCAGTTTTGCATCCGAGACGGGCGGCGGCAAGACCTGCTTCGATTCCTGCATGACCTGCACCGATAACCGCAATATCAAAATTTTCAGAAATGTATTCCATAGAAAACTCCAGTTTTAAGTAAAAATGACCTCTCGATTACAGACGATTGCACGAATCAGAATGAATAATGCATCGTTTCAAAAATTTCCATTGGCTGTAATCAAAAATCGCCTTTTTAGTGCTTATAAAGAATTATAATTGTCATTTATTATTCTATATAGGAATAATAAATGCATAATTTACTTTCCTACGCAGAATCTTGAAAAAACTTCATCAACAACCGCCGAAGTTGCTTTTTCGCCCGTGAGCTGAAGAAGTGCATCAATCGCACAGTCGGCACAGACATTGACAGCATCAAGAGTAACTCCGAGATTGATTGCACCGATAGCCTCTTCGATACTTGCAAGTGCATTCACGCAGCATTGTCTCTGCCGTTCACTCGTCAGACATGCGGCATTCGGATTGAACTCGTTGGTTCTGAAAATCTCGCTGACTGCCCTTTCAAGTTCTCCCCTGCCCTCACCCGTTGAAGCCGAAAGCTCAACACAATGGGTAAAAGAATTTTCAATAATCTTTCTGTCTGCCGCAAGAGGCAGATCGGATTTATTAAGAAGAGCGATTGCTCTTTTTGAATCGCACTGACTGATAATATCAAAATCGTCTGCATTCAGAGGCACGCTTCCGTCAAAAACCGCAAGCACAAGCTCTGCCCTCTCAAGACGGCGTTTTGCAAGATTGACTCCGATATTCTCAACAACATTTTCAGTTTCACGGATTCCTGCGGTATCGGCAACTCTCATGATGATTTCACCGAGAACAATTTTTTCTTCAACAACATCTCGGGTAGTGCCTGCAATATCCGTAACAATTGAACGCTCAAATCCCGTGAGCATATTCATCAGAGTTGATTTTCCGACATTGGGCTTGCCGACGATAACGGTATCAATTCCGTCTGTGACGGCTCTTCCGCAATCGTAACGGCGGATTATTTCTTCAAGAGATTTTTTTGCATTTTCAAAAACGGGAAGCATATCTCCCGCACTTGTATCTTCAATATCTTCATCGGGATAATCAACCCATGCGGCAAGTGAAGCACAGATTGCGATTATCGAATCGGCAACTCCTCTGATTTCGCGGCTGAGGTTTCCGTCAAGGGTATTGAGTGCGGCGGCAGCAGCCTGCTTGCCCGATGCACCGATGAGCGACATAACACTTTCAGCGGCGGCAAGGTCAATTTTTCCGTTTAGAAAGGCTCTCTTCGTGAATTCACCTGCTTCGGCAGGCTCAGCACCTGCATCAAGTGCGGCACGAAGAACCTGTTTTGTTATAAACAAGCCGCCGTGACATGAAATCTCGGCAACATCCTCTCCCGTATAGCTTGCGGGAGCACGAAAAACGAGGCAGACCGCCTCGTCGATTTTTTCATTATTATAATACACATCACCGAAATGGGCACGGTATCCCTTGCTTTCGGTAAGTTTTTTTCCGCTGACGGGTCTGAAAATTTTATCTGCAATTTCAACGGCATTTTCGCCTGAAATGCGGATAACACCTATTCCGCCGGGTGCATTCGGGGTTGCAATGGCGGCAACTGTTTTGTTTTCCATGGCAATCTCCTTATTCGCAGATAAGCGGAACACGCTTGCCCGTGATTCTCATTGCAATACGGTTGAAAGCGAGTGACGAGGGTGCATCGGCATCAGGAGCTTTGCCCGTTACGGAGCTGAAGCCGATATTGATATCTCTGGGAATAACGCCGATAAGCTGAACACCCGTTTCGTCAATACATTGGTCAATGTTGAGAAGCTTATGCTTGCAGGCAGGCTTGACTTCAAACATATTTATAACCAATCGGGTATCTTCAATTTCAAGTCTGCGAAGTTCATCAAATGCTCTTGAACAGCTTCTGACGCAAACGCTGTCTGCGGTTGAAACAACAATAGCACGGTCAGCGGCACCTGCAGCAAGTCTGAGTCCTCTGTCAATACCTGCAGGAGCATCGAGAATTATGTAATCATAATCATCAGAAAGAGATTTAAAAAGATTTGCAACTGTTTCGGGAGTGAAGCCGTCATCAAAGCTTCTCGGAGCGGCAAGAAAATCAACCTTACCCTCAATAACAGCCTGCTCACGGGTACATCTTTCAAGCAGAAGGTCGCCCCAGTCAAAAACAACCTTTTCGCTCACACCAAACATCAGGTCAAGCGAACGCAGACCGATATCGCAATCAGCCGCAAGCACCTTTTTGCCGAGATCGGCAAGTGCATTTGATATTCCGTTGACAAAGGTTGATTTTCCCGAGCCGCCTTTTCCCGAGGCGATGAGGATAATTTCTGCCATTATATATTCTCCTTTAGAATAACAAGTTTCTTGTTTTCAGGATATTCAAAAAGTTTTTGCAAAATCTGACTGTCTGGGCTCCTTTGGCAAAGGAGCTGGCGGTACGCCTGAGGATTGGAATTTATAAAACTCTGTTTTTTATCTCTTGATCAATCACAGTATACACTTCATAGAAACTTTCGTTAATCTCGTTATTTGCAAATCTGAGAACATGAATTCCGAGTCCTTCAAGATAATGAGTTCTGTCTTCATCATATTTTTCTGATTTTTTCTCAAAATGTTGAGAACCGTCAATTTCAACTGCGATTCTTGCTTTTGGACAATAAAAATCAAGTATATAATTTCCAACTATTCTCTGGCGATTAAATCTTATCGGATATGTGCGTAAAAACTCATACCATAGTTTGTTTTCTTCGGGTGTTGCTTTGTTTCTGAGTTCTGTTGAGTATTTCTTCAGTTCTTTATTTCTGGGAAGTTTTTTCTTTTCCAAAAATATCACCTTTATTTTATCAATCCTCAGTCCTACGGACAGCTCCTTTTCTAAGGAGCCCAAACAATAACAAACATCAATACAGAAAGATTACATGAATCAGGGTATAAGCGTATTTTCTGTCTGATAGATTTCCATTGTATCTGTCTGACCGTAATAGTAATCAACAATTTCAGCAACAACGGGAGCAACAAACGCACCCGAAGTCATACCTTCACCGACAACCGCAACAGCGATTTCGGGATTTTCATAAGGTGCAAACGCAATAAGGAAGCCATTATTGATCTTGACCGAAACACCGTCAAGCTTACGAATTTCCTGCGAAGTACCCGTTTTTGCGGCAACCTTAACGGGAAGCCCTGCAAAATATCTTGCACAGTAGCCCGTTGTACCAACTTCAAGCATACCCCTTTTTACTGTTTCAAGAGTTTCGGCAGAAACGCCCGTTTCCGCAACAACCTCGGGCTTTGTTTCAACAACGGTGCCCGAATAATCATAATTTTTGATGCACTTTACAAAATGAGTTTTATATCTTGTGCCGCCGTTTGCAATGGTTGCACAGTAGTTTGCAAGCTGAATGGGAGTGAAAAGATTACCTGCCTGACCGATAGCCGACTGAACGGTAAAGCCGGGAAGCCATTCCTGATTAAGAGATGCACGGTATTCGGGGCTGTCAAGAACACCTGCGGCTTCACCAAGCTCACAACCCGTTTTTGAGCCGAGACCGAAAAGAGTTCGGTATTCATTCATCTTTTCAATTCCGAGAAGATGACCTACTTCATAAAAGAAGGTGTTACAGGATTCGTCAATTGCGTGAACAACATCAACAAATCTGCTGTCGTGATCCTGTTCACATTTAAAATTCTGACCGAGATAGTTATACATACCGCTGCAGTAAACGGTATATTCGGTATCAATAAGCCCCTCTTCAAGAGCGGCAATCGCAACGGAAGGCTTCATTGTTGAACCCGTTGCATAGGTTGAAAGAAGTGCTCTGTTCCACAAAGGTGAACCCGGAGCGCTGTTGAGTGCTTCAGCATTTTCGCTGTAGGTTGAAATATCATAGGTCGGATATGAAGCAGAAGCAAGAATTGCACCTGTTTTGCAGTTAATTACAACAGCTGCACCCGCATTTTCAACCATGTTACCCTGCTTGCCTGCATAGTCAAGAAGTGCTTTTTCAAGAGCAGAGTTTGTTACTTCCTGAAGTCCTGCATTTATGGTCAGAACAACAGTATTTCCGTGAATCGGCTCGGTTGTAACTTCGGTTGAGCGGTTACCCTCACCGTCGGTATAAACAGTTGCTTCACCGTCGATACCCTTGAGATATTTTTCCATTGCGTATTCAATTCCGCTTTTACCGATAAGGTCGGTGATTTTATAGCCGTCACCCTTCTTCTCGCTGTATTCATCGGCGTCAATCGCACCGATTCTTCCGAGAATGTGGGGAGCAAGTGCACCGTCGGCATATTTACGCACAGGCACAACCTGAACATCAACGCCCTGAAAATAAGTGCTGTTTTCCTTGATTTTAGCGATAATTTCTTCAGGAACATCAACAGCAAATGTATACGGACTTCCGATTCGGAAGTATAATCTTTCCATTTCATAGCGGACCGCAGAAATTTTTCTTGCTTCATCGGGAGAATACTGCTCAAGCTCATAGCGGTCAATGAGAGCATCAAAACAGTTCTGAGCGGTTGCGTAATCATTGAGACGAAGCAGGTTTTTGCCCTTCATCTCCTTGATTTCTTTTTCGCTGTCTTCTTTAAAAGCGATTGCACCGCTTGCATCAAAAACAAGAGGAAGATTATCTGTCCAGATAAGTGAATTGCTTTCAAAAAGCTTTATAAGTGAGTTAATTATTGAATTTCTCTGTGAATGATTGTTTGATGCAGGAAAATAAGCAGCATCAAAGATAACGGAATAGCCCTGGTCATTATAAACAAGAGGTTTTCCGAGTTCGTCAACTATTTCGCCTCTTGCAGCTGTGATGGGTGCGGTTGATGCAGAAACAGATGAGCTTGCGGCATCGTATTTTTCGCCGTCAATAATCTGAATTTTAACAAGGTCAAATGCAAAAAAAACAAAGAAGGAAAGCATGAAAACAACAGCAATAATTCGTCTTTTGGCAGTTATTCTGAATTTCACGGTTTTACCTCCTTTTTAAATTTAAAAATTATAATTTTGCTGAATGATTAGGCTCCTTTGGCAAAGGAGCTGGCGGTACGCCTGAGGATTGGAATTTATAAAACTCTGTTTTTTATCTCTTGATCAATCACAGTA